>CAMCYJ010000068.1 GCA_945883815.1 Akkermansia muciniphila
ATAGGTCTCACTGGTGATGGCTGTCAGCGCATTGATCGCCGAGGCATTGGCCACAAACGTGTACGCACCCGAACTCTTCGTCACCGTCAGCGTGCCGTAGGTACCCACCAACGAAACCGTGGTCCCACCATCGGTGCCGCTGGTGATCCCGTAGGTTAGCGTCGTTCCAGAATCGGGGTCGGTGCCCACGAGGTTGCCCTCCACGTTAGGGAACGTGTCATTCGCCGCAGTATCCACACGCGAGATCACAGATGGAGTGGCCAGCGTTGGCGCGTCGTTCTCCCGGGTGATCGTCACCGCGATCGTCGCGTTCTGGGTCGATTCACCGTCCCCATCGTTCAACGCCAACGTCAGCGTCCGGTCGGTCACCGGGTCGTTCGAGCTGTTCGCAAACGTCAGACTCTCAATCACCCGCTCGGCGATCGCGGGCGTCACCTTGATGGAGTTGGCATCCAGGTTCCACGTGATGACGAAATTGGCAGCCACTCCTCCGGCACACGTGCCGATGGTCTGCCAAGTTGAACCGTCGTAGCGGTCCACGTTGTTCACGTTGCGCCGGATGTCCCCGGCCACCGGGGTCGCAGGTGTCGCAGGCAACGACACCGTGTCGCCGGCCGCCAACCCACTCACCATCAACGTGCCCCCGTTGTAGTCGGTGCTGTCCAATTCCGTGACGGTCACCGTCGAATCCAACACCGCAGCTGCCGCATTGATGGCGTTTTCCAAGAATGTCACGGCCGTCAGATCAGTGATCGTCGGCTGGTCGTTCACCGCCGTGATGCTGATCGTGCTCGTCGCCGTTCCAGTGGCTGCAACCGTATTGTCCGAGTTCGCATCGGTGACGGACCAAGTGATGGTGCGGCTCGTGCTTGTCGACGTCGGATGATCCGAGGTCGACCGATACGTCACGCTGCGAAGAGCCGTTTGGTAGTTCGCAACTGTATCGGAACCGGTGAGAGTCAGAACACCCGTACCCGAATCGTAACTGCCCGTAATGTTGTTCTGCGCCGTGAATCCCAACTCGTCACCGGTGGTGCGGTTCGCGGAAATTGATACCGTCGCACCGGCAATGCCGGCAATGTGCGTGTCATCGGCGTCGGTCACGGTCAAACCTGATGTGATGACGGCAGCACTTCCATTCTCCGTGTAGTTCAAGGTCCCGCCGGCCGTCACCACCGGCGCATCGTTCACCGCCGTGATGGTGATCGTGCCCGTGATCGACGCCGTCAACGCCGTCGAGGTCGACCCACTGTCCTTGGTGTTCCCACCGTCATTCAACGTCACCGTGAACACTCGGCTCGGGTCGGTGTTGTTCACCGTCGGATCGTTGTTGCTGCTGTTGGCAAACCTCAAATGGGCCAACAGCGCCTGAACTGCCGCAGGCGTCGCCGTGGTGCTCGTGAAGGTAATCACCAAATCGGCCGCAGAGCCCCCGCTGGTCGTCGCAAAGGCCACGTTCCCATAGCTGATCGTTGTCCCAGAGACCCCGATCTCTTCAGCCGCAGTTCCCTGATTCTCCACGCTGAGGGTGTCTCCGCTCTGGTACCCGTTCAAGGCCACCGTCAACGAACCCGCTCCTCCGGCAAAGAAGTTGGCCGGGGCATCCAGATCGCTCACCGAGATCGTCCCCGAAACAAAGGCCGTGGCAGCGGCCTGCTCCGTGTAGGTGACCCCAAGGCCCGTCGCACTCAGGCTCGGTGCGTCGTTGTCGCGCACGATGGTGACCGAGACCGTGGCGTTCTGCACGGTGCCGCCATCGAAGTCATTGAGGGAAAGGGTCAGTGTCCGCGAAGGGGTGGGCGCATCGGAACTGTTGGCGAAGGTCAGCTTCTGGATCACCAGCTTGGCGATGTCAGGGGTGACCTTGATCGGATTGGTATCGAGATTCCAAGTGATGACGAAGTTCGCAGCCGCGCCCCCGGCGCAGGTGCCGATGGTTTCCCAAACCGAGCCGGTGTATCGCTGGACATCGTTACCCGAGCGTTGGATGTCATCGGTCGCAGGCGTTGCCGGCGTCCCGGGCAGCGACACCGTGTCGTTGGCCACCAACCCGCTCACAGTCAGGGTGCCTCCATTGAAATTCGCGCTGTCGGCATCGGTCACGGTGACATCCGAGTCCAGGATCGCCGCCGCCGTCTGCAAGCTGTTCTCCGAGAAGCTCACTGCGGTCAGGCCCCCGATCACCGGTTGGTCGTTCACCGGGTTGACGTCGATGGTCACCGCAGCGGTGACCGAGGTCTGCTCTCCGGTAAAGGTAGTGGTGTCGTTCAACCCGGCGTCCGTGACGCTCACGGTCACCAAGCGATTACCATCCGTCGGATTGTCCGAGGTGTGGATGTAGGTGACGCCTCGGAGTAGGGCTTGGAAATCCGCCTTGGTGGCGATCGCCGGGGCTGTCGCGTCCGGCACCACGGTGAAGGTGCCGGTCCCGGGAACGTAACTGACCAAGAAGCTTCCCACATCGGTCGAAGAGGCAGTTGTTGCCAGCGGGAACGCCGTGCCTCCGATGGAAATGCTCTCCTGGTTGCCATCCAGCAGCCCCGAAACGGCCAACGTCAGGGTCGTAAGGTTGTTGTTGTCCAAATCGGTCAAGGTCGCGGAGGTAGCCAGGGTCACCGCCGTATGGGGCACATTCTGACCCTCAGTCCAGGTGACGGAGTTGCCCGTGCCATCAGTCGCTCCGTTGAGATCCACCGCCGGCGCATCGTTGACTTGGGTGATGGTGATGGTGCCGTTCAGGGTCGTGGAAGATTGAGCGGTTAATCCGGCATAGACGGGGCCCGCTTGCTCGTTGCGACCGTCGCTGATCACCAGCGTGTAGCTGCGACCGTTGTCCGTGCCATTAACCGAGGGATTGTCGCTGGAGCTCCTGTACCGGAGGGCGTTGATGAGGTTCTGGACGTCGGTCAGCGTGCTGGAGGTCGTGAGGCTGATCGTGAAAGCGCCACTGCCCGACCCACCGTTGGTCGTCACGCCGCTGGGCAGGGATCCCGATACCAGCAGCACATCCCCGGTAATTCCATCGGTCACCTGGGCCGTGATAGTGCCCTTACCGAACACGGTGGAAGAGAGGCCGGTGGTTGTGGTGAGGTCGATGTCCGACACCGAAGCCAAGCTGAACAGAGCGACAGAGTCGATGGACTCACCAGTACCGGTGAAGGCGTTCTCGTTGATCACCGGGTTGGCGGATGTGGCCGAGAGGCTGGGGGCGTCGTTGATGGCGGTGACGGAGGTCCCCAGGGCAACGGTGGCCGAACTGTAGGCGGTGGATCCGCCATAATTGGAGGCGACCGCGAAATCCGGGGCCGAGGCATCGTGGGTCACCGTCGTGGGGTCCTCCACCAGCCTGACGGTCAGGCCACCCGGGGTGCCGTTGAAGTTCGCCGCCGGCACGAATCGCAGTTCGCTCGTGGTCGGCAGGAGGCGGCCGGTGCTAACGCCGACGGAAGGCAAGTCGGACCACGAACCTCCACCGGTGAGCCGATACTGCCAGACACCCTCGGCGGACACGGCACTATTGCCGATGATCGCCACGCCGGCCAACGTGTTGGCGGTGGAACCGCCAGTGACCGTATCCGCCGAATCGCTGAACCGTCCCGAGAACAACGAACTGACGGTGGCTCCCGGGGCCGAGGTGGAAATGTCCTCATTGACCTCTGTCAACGTCGCGGGGCTGGAGGCAATCGGCGCATCGTTGATGGCGGTGACGCTGGTGTTGAGGGTGACGGCGTTTGCGCTGCTGCTGTAGCGGGTCGTGCCGCCGGATTTGGTGGTGTCGTCGGAGAGGTCGATACTCACGGTTCCAGAGGCGACGGCGTCTGTGGAATTATCCGCCAGACGGACGACCAGTCCGGGTGGGGTGCCGTTGAAGCTGGCCACCGGCAAGAAGCGAACTAAGTCGGCATCATCGAGATAACGTCCGTTGCTTTCATGACGTGCACCGACATCCGTCCAATCGCCGCTGGGAGCCGTTTTGAACTGCCATTTGCCTTGGGTCAACGAATTGGCCGTATTGGTGACCACCACCACACCGGCGAAAGCATTGGCTGAAGACCCTTCGCTGACAGCATCGGCAGCATCAGAAAATACTCCCGAGAACAACGAATTCACCGTGGTCCCATCATTGATGACCGTGGGATCGGTGGCCGAGGTGGCTTGATCCTCGAAGATGCTGGCCAGCGTTGCCGTGGCAGCTGTGCGGGTGGGTGCATCGTTCACCGGATTCACCGTCAGACTGACCGTGTCGGTGGCCGTCGAATAGGAGGTGGTTCCACCCGTACTGCTCCCGGAACTCAAATCCGCCGTCCCACCGTTGCTGCCCGTAATCGAGTCCCAAGCGCGAACCGTGAGCGCCGAAGAAATCGTTCCATTCCAATTCGCGTGAGGTCTAAAATAGAGGCGATTGTTCACATGGGTAGAGAGCAAACGGGCCGTGCTGGCGGTCGCTGTGAAAGGAAACCAATGGCCAGTGCCTCCATTGACCGTTGAGTAATACCAGTCACCATGGGTGGAATCCGTCTCAATGATGGCTAAGCCGATGATAGCATTGGTGTCCGAATCGGTAATGTTGCTGGAAGTGGCCAATGTAGAAATTCGGAAGCCAATAGAGCCCACCGGAGCTCCCATATCCTCAGTGTATGGGTTTGGTGGGATATGGTTGGATGCTCCTGCCGTGAGAATCGTGTCCGTCAACACCGGTGCATCGTTTAGTCCTGTGAGGGTGATCACCTGTGCGACCGTCACGGATTTGGCGCCGCCCTGGCCTTGTGCGGTGACGTTTCCATCGTTGAGCACCCAGTCGAGGGTGACGCTGGCCGTCCTCGCGGCGCCCAGAAACTGCCCCGTGAACTGGTAGGTGATGCCTCGCAGGACGGTTTGTACCTGAGACTGGGTCACCCCGCTGTCAAAGGTGATGCTCAGGGTACCGCTGGCGTTGGTGAAGGCACCAACCGTCGTGGTGTCGATGCGCACGTTGTTTCCGCTGGCATTGACCCCGGTGTCACCGGAACCGGTCCAACCGAACACATCGAAGACACTGGCCCTGCCGTTGCGTGAGAGAGTCAGCGTGGCACCGGACCAGTTGCCATTAGGTGAATTGAGGTGGTTCAACTCCGGATCGCCGGGAACAGCCGCCGAACCCAAGGTGAACGCCAGCGCATCTTCGGTGTAACTCAAAGGGGTGGTGATCCCAGTCAAAGTCGGCGCATCGTTGTTGGCGGTGATGTTGACCGTGATCGAACCGGTGGCGGTCAGCGCACCGCCCGTACCCTGTTGGGTGTTGCCGGTGTTGGTGTTTCCGTCGCTCAGGGTGTAGGCCAAGCTGACGGAACCCGGCGGGTTGTTGTTGCTGTTCGAGTAAGTGATGGCTTGAAGAACGAGGTTGACCTGGGCCGTCGTCGGGTTGTGGTTGAAGGTGATGGTCAGGGTGCCCCCCGTGGAAGTGAAGGTACCGACCGCCGTTGAGTTGATGCGGACGTCGGTTCCACTGGCATTCACCCCGCTGCTTCCGCTACCCGTGAAACCGAAGCTGTCCTCCGAATTGGCCGTACCAGAACGTGCCACCGTCAGTACAGCGCCGCCCCAGTTGTTGTAGGCCGAAAGCTCCACATCGGAGGCCGTCACGTCGGCATCCAAGACCGATGCCGGCCCGTCCTCGACGAAGGTGTTGGCCGAGGTGGCGTCCAACCCGGACAACGCCGGGGCGTGGTTGGCGCCATTCACGGTCACGGTGATCGTCGCCGTGGCGGTCTTGTTGCCACCGGTGCCGGCCTGCGAGTTGTCGTTGAGGGTCAAGGTCAGCGTGTCCAACCCGCTGAAATTCAAATCGGGCTGATATAGGAGGTAGTTGGCCGGCAACAAAGCGGCGTCGAGATCTCCGTACGCGGTTGCATACCCTGTCCTGGTACTGGTGAGCGTGAGGGTGCGATTGTTGTTGGAGAGTTGACCGGTGAGATTCTGGGCCGAGCCGCTCAGTGACAGAGTCCCTCGCAAGGCGGTCACCACGAGGTTAGGAATTGAACCGGTCGGGGCATACCCCGTGTCCGACTGATCACTGGCATCGGCCGAGGTAATGGTGTTGGAAACGGCAGTCGCAGCCGCGTTCTCGGCGATCGAGAAGTCGGACGAGGAGAGCGTGAGAGACGGTATATCGTTCGCCGCTGTGATCGAGACGGTGATCGTCCGACTGGCGGTCTGGGCGGTGCCCGCGTTGCCCGTCAGGCCGAAGCCCTGATCGTTGGCGGTGATCACGAGGGTCGGCGTGCCGGTGGGCGATTGATTGGCCAGATTGTTGGCGTTGGCGTTGGCCGCAGGTACGTACTGCAAGGTGCTCAGAAGGATGTTCAGGTTGGCGACCGTGCCATAGAGCGTCACGGTGCCGCTCGCCTCATTGAAGCCTGTCCAGATGGTGTTGAGCGTCGGTGCGGTTGGATCGGTATAGATGCCCGGAGTTTCGGTGAACTGGTTGGTGCCCGAGCCAGTCAGGGTGAACGACAACGAGGCCCTGCCACTGCCGGCGTCCACATCGGCCAGTGTCAAACGGTTGTCGCCCGAGAAGCTGAAGGTGGTGTCCTCGGTTGCGGTCACCGGGTCACTGGCGATCCCCGTCAGCGTGGGGGCGTCGTTGACGGCGGTCACGGTGACCTCCAGCGTGTCTGACTCAGTAGAGAAGGCGCTGGTCTGGCCGCTATTGAGGGCGGTGTTGACGCGGGTCCCGGCGGTGCCTGTGGTTTGGTCCCAGGCGATGTAGGTGAGGGTCGCCGTGCCGCCATCCTTGGCATCCGGGAGAAATCGGATCCGGTAGGTCGGGCTCAGCAGGAGGGCGCTGCCGGAGCTGACGGTCCCGAGATCCGTCCACGTCGACCCGTTTGCTGAATACTGCCACTTGCCCGTGGCCGCGACGGTGGATCCGGTGACTGCAATGCTGAAGATTGCCGCGCCGTCGGGATCGCTGATGCTGGTATGGTTGTCATCCGCCGTGGCCGCAAGGAACCCGGAGACCTCATGGGATATCGGAGAGAGGGTGTCTTCATCGCCGATGATGCCCAGGTTGAGATTGCCTCCGCCCGTGTGCGCCGTGAGCACCGGCCGGTCGTTGGCCGAAAAAACGGTGATGGTCGCGCTGCCAGTCCAGGTATCCAAGCCCGCGAAGGAGGTACCGGTGCTGTCCGACACGGCGGTCGTTCCGCCGCCATCGACCAGGGTGTACGTCAGCGTTCGCGTACCCGTAACGGCGGCGGTGAATGTCGCATGCGAAAAGGTGATCGCCTCAATCAGGGCCTCAACCGCGGCCGTGGTCAGGGAGCTGTTGGCCCCCGCGGAGAAGGTGATCTTCAGCGCCGCCCCGTTGACGCCATTTTCCGAGGAATCGACCGTACCGATCACAACGTTGGCATAGCTGATGGAACTGCCAGACACCCCGATTTGCCCGCCCCCGGTACCCTGATTCAACACCCCCAACTGGTCACCCGCATTGCCGCCCGAGGCATAGGTGATGCGCAGGGATCCCCCCCGGAAATCGAGCCCGTTGTTGGCCAGGTCGTTGTCGATCACCGAAACCGAACTGTCGATCCGTATCGCGGCCCCAGCCGAGGTATCGGCCTCGGTGTAGTTCAGGCCGCCGCTGAGGCCAGTGACCACCGGGGCGTCATTGATGGGAGTGACGTTCACCGTGAAGGTGCCGGTCGGCTCGGTCATGCCGCTGGCGTCGGAGATCGCGTAGGCAAAGGAGGTGCTGTTCCCGTGGCTCGACGGCTCCGAAGCGTTGTGACGGTACCAGACCTTGCCATTCTGGATGTCTTCGAGAGAAAAGGCGCTGCCCACGCCCAACTGCCGGATGACCGCCCCGGTGCCCGAGTTGCCCTCGTAAAGATAGCCGACCGTCGGCGCGGTGGTGATGCGGAACTGGACCTCGGTGCGGGAGCTGTCGGAATCAACCGCCGCCACGATGTCAGCGCTATTCGCGGCGTTGGCCGAACCCAAGAGAGCACCAGTGATCTTCAGGGCACCCCCCTCAGGCACGCTGCCCGGACCATTGTTGGCAAGCTTAGGCGGCTCGTTGGTGGGCAACAGCTTGACCGAAACGGTAGTGGCGGTGCTGGTGGCGCCGTCGCCGTCCGACACCGTGTACTGGAACGAGTCCTTGGCCGTGGACCAGTCGGTGTCAGAGAAGACCTCGACATTGCCCGAGTTGACATAACGCAGCTGTCCACCGGTCAGTTCAGCCTGGGTGAAAGTGGCGTTCACCGCCAAATCGCTCCAGGTCGGCGTCGGCTGGCCATCGGACTTCTGCAGCTTGCCGTTGGTGGGCAGCGTGGTGACGGTGAAGGTGAAGGCGGAGGACAAGGAGTCCGGATCTGAGACGGCGATCTGAGTGGTGCTCAGCACCTGGATGTGGGTGGTCTGGGAGGAAATGCCGCTCGAGAACTCGGTGACGGTGAAGGTTTTGTTGGTGCCGACAGGGGTGTCGTTTACGTCCTGCACCGTCAGGCTCAGGGTGCGGGAGGGACTGCGGCTCATCGCCAGATGGGTCAGAGCGATGCTCGAGGATCCATCGTTCACCGTGCGGGTCGATAACTCGGTCACGGTACCGGTGGTGATCGAAACGTCGCCCTCCGAAATGCGTCCACCATCTTCGGCATACACCGTCACACTGGCCGCGATGGTGGTGTCCGACGGGTTGGAGACATCGTTGGTGGAGACGTGGAAGTAGGCGATATTGCCTGCCGCAAGGTCGGAGGCCGAAAAGGTGGATTGTCCGGTGGAGGAAACCACGGTGAGGGCAGACCAGGCGGATCCATTCCACCGAGCCAACCGGCCCCGAGTCGTGACGGCTTGGAACTGAATCGAGCCGATCGACGTGTCGGAATCGGAGTACTGATAGTGCGCCGTGGACAACTTCACGGCGGTGTCAATGCCAGCGAGGTCGAATGGAGCGCCGGTCATGCCGTCGGTGCCGTCGGACTGCTGCTCCCGGAGAATCCCTCCCGCCTGATTGTCTGAAACGGAAGCAACCGTCTGGCTAATGATCGGCGGGTCGTCGACGGGGATGATGGTAAAATTCAGCGTGGCCGTGGTGGTGGTGCCATCCGTGAGGTTGAGAGTTACAGAATCGGTGTAGGCATAGGCCGAGGGCTCGGATTGGTCGTGCACATAAACGATGTTTCCGGCAGTGATATCGGCCTGGGTGAAGGTCGTGGGACTGGCATCCGGAGCATAGGTGAACTCACCCACGCCCGCCTTGTAGAGCTTGCCACGGCTCGGTTGGGTGGCAGTCACTGTCGCAGAAGCGGTGAAGGAGACGTAATCCGAATCGAGCCGGACAAACAGGTCTTCGGTCACGATGGCTCGGAATGCGACTCCGGTGCCGGGCGTCGAGACATTGATGACCAGGGTCCCCTCGGCCGAGGTGCCGCCATGCCCGTCAGCGACCACGAATTTCACAAAATCGGAAGCCGCGTTGACGGTGTCGTTGCGCGAGTACTTGAGGTTGCCGTTTTCTAGGTCGGCCTCAGTGAAGGGAAAACCACCACCCAGACGCGCCCCGGAAAGGGTTAGGTATCCATGCTCCGGGTCCCGGGTCACGCTGTAAATCCGCTGGGCAACCGGGCTGTCGGGATCGGTGGTGACGAGGCGGTTGTTTTGACTGGCATTGCCAATGATGTTGTTCTCGCTGCCCAGTGCCACCGTCATCGGAGAGTTGATGGTCAACACCGGAGGGTCGTTCACCGGGGTGATGTTCAGGCTGACTGTTGCGCTGGTGCTCGACGGGGAAGGCTCACGGTTATCCGTGGCCGTGACGGAGAAGCTGGACTGGGAAAATTCGGCGACCAGGGTGGCGTTGATGTCCGTCGGTTCGACCGTGTTGTTGTAGGAGAAGCGCAAGGGATTTGCCGCCAACGACGTCGCTGAAATCGTGTAGGGCAGCAGACCAGAGACAAGCGTCGCATACTCCGAGCCGTTCCAGTACTGCAGCACACCGAGGCTGGCCGAAGGCAGGCTCGTGACCGTCAGAGACCTGAGGTTCGACGGGTCATCCGCGTCGGAGACCACCAGCGGAACGTTGACGATGACCGCCGCTCCCGGGGTGCTGTTGTTCTCCGAGACCGTCAGGGAAGCGCCCGTGATCCGGACCGGCGAGTTGACGTCCACAATAGTGACATCGACGTAGGCCCACGGGTTGACACCGGTGTTCTTGCCCGTGGAACCGATCTCGCCTCCGGCGCCATCACGCACGCTGAAGTAAAAGCGATCGGTGGTATTGGCCGCGATTTCCGCGACCTCCGGGGTGTACTGGATGCCAGACGCCTGAGCATGGGTGAACACGGACCCCACGGCCAGCGCGGCTCCTGAAAGGGTCAGGCTCCCCTTGGCGGGCAATTCCTCCATGCGGTAGACGATTTGCGAGGCAGCGTTGTCGGGGTCGTGCAGGCGCAGGGTGCCCGTGAGGGATCCCGTCTGCGTCGAATTCTGAGTGAACCCCGTGGTGAGCGTGACCGACACACTGCCGGCGGGATAAGCCCCGTTGTTCTCGTTGACCGTAAGGATGGCGGTGGTGAGCAACGGCGCATCATTGACCGAGATCACGTTCATGGCCGCCGTATTCGAACCGACGCTGTAGGGCCCGGTGCTGGAACCTCCCGTAGGGTCGGCCGTCGAACCCGCGGTGCCGGCCGACTGGTCCCAGGCCCGGTAGGTCAGCGTGACCTGACCGGAGTTCTGGGAATCGATCGATGTGCTTTCGGTGACCGTGAATCGGATCTGGTCGGTGGGCCGCAGCAGGAGGGCCGATGTGCCGCTGACGGTCGGAAACGCCGTCCAGGTGCTACCCCCATTGAGACTGTACGACCAGACACCCTCCATCAAGGTGGTGGCGTCGGTGGTGCCGGCGGCCGTGATGGCCACGCCGAGTTGGGTGCCCGAGTCATGGTCCCCGCCGATGGCCGCCCCTTGGAAATCGGTGAACAGGTCGGAGGCCAGAAACGAGGTCGTGACGTTCTCCAACTGGGTCCGGATGACGGTGGACGTGAGGGTCGAGGTCACGATCACCGGGCGGTCGTTCACGCCGGTGATAGTGACGGTCAGGTTGGCAGTGGCCGTGAGACCCACCTGATCGGCCACGGTGTAAGTGAAGGTCTCAGTGAGGCTGCTACCCGACGCCAGTGCCTGCACCGCGCTGAGGTTGCCGTCCAGCGTGTACGTGAAGGCACCGTCGGCTCCGAGCATGAGGTAACCGTAGGTGCCGAACCGGGCCACGCCGAGAGATCCGCCCAACAGGGCCGAGACGGTCTTGGTTTCGGTCGAACCGGTGTCGGCCGTGTCGGGGTCCGTGTCGTTGGTCAGCACGTTGCCGGTGGCTGTGGAGTCATCCTCGGTGAGGGTGGCCGAGTCGGCGACCCCGACCGGCGGATCGTTCACCGCGGTCACCGTGATGGTCGTCGCGGCCGGCGTCGTGGTGGTGGTTCCGTCGTTGGCCGAGACATTGAAGGAGGCTGATCCATTGAAATTCGCCGTCGGCGTGAAGGTCATGCCGTTGAGGGCGGTGTTGGCGTTGGCGATGGCCGCTGAGAAACTGATGCTGGCCGTGCCATTGCCGGCCAGAGACGAGAGATTGCTCGTGGTGACCAGTGTGATCGTGCCATGGGTGGCGGTGACCGTGACAGTCAGGCTGCCCCCATCGGTATCGCCCACCGACACCCCGGTGAGACTCAGGGCCGTATCCTCAGCCGTGGTTCGAGAACTCCCGGTAGTGACCGTCGGGGCCGTCGCCCAGGCCGGCGACATGGCGGCAAGCAACCACCAAACAAGGGCAAACAACAGGGTCTGCGGAACGCTCCGGATCACACCGGTTCGGGTCACGAGGACCCGGAGGAGGGTTGAGCGGATAGAATGGAAGAGACCTTCGAGCCTGCCGGAGCGCACCTTCAAGGAACGGACGTCATCGCCCGTAAACACCTGCGGTTCGAAAATATAACACATATTTTACCTAAATATTCGGCTCTCCGCGAGTCGAGCCGGAGGAGTCAACCACTTAAATAGTTTATTTTTTGACCATAAATTTATTCAAAAATAAATTTAAACCTCTTTAACCGTTTGAACCGCCGGACCAACAGCGGCAGCCAGAAAAGGGTTGACGTTGCGAGGCATTCATTCGGGCTCGTAGGTAGAAACCAAGTGTTTTCTCAGGACCCATCGTATATATCAGGTACTGATATGCCTACTATTTTGATAGTATTTGTTGTCTAAAATTGTTAATTCGCATCTATCCAACCCGCCGACTTCAACTATCTTCCCACACCCACCCTGCACCCCGAATCCTTCCGCAAGGGGCTCACGGGTCTCGATCAGTCCGCTCAGGCCTTCCACGACCTCCAGTCCGAGTAGTTGGTCCCCATGCACCACGGCACGTTTAAACAGTCGTTGGAATGGCTCGAAGAACTGGCCCGCCGGGTGGCATCGCTCAGCCGCGGCACGGCCTCGAGCATCGCGTAGGCAGGATGGAAGAAGGGGGCCCTGAGCGGCTTTAACCCACCTCCTGCAACTAGGCCGAATTGACGTGGCGAGTTGTGGGTGAACCGCTCGGAGATCGGTCACTACCTAGGAAGTCATCGGACTGCACCCCAGGGTCCTTCTACAAACTCAGCCTCAACCGGGCACTTCAGAAATAGGGCGATGGGAGGGGCGATTTCTGCTGTCGCCCCGGTCCATTTGACGATTCGATCGCGGCGTGGCGGTTCACTTCACGATTCTGGGCAGCGGGTCTGCGGGCAATTGCGCTTATCTGGAGGTCGGAGAAACCCGACTGCTCATCGATGCGGGCTTCAGCGCCAAGCAAATCCGGGAACGGTTGGCCTCGATTGGACGGGTTCCCGAGGGGCTCACGGGCATCCTCATCACCCACGAGCACGGCGACCACATCAAGGGGCTCGGTACCTTGGCAGAAAAGACCGGCACGCGGATTTACGCCAACCGCTTCACCCACGAGGCCATTCGACGAGAATTCTCCTCGGCGCGACTCGATACGGCCACCTTCGAGACTGGGGCCACGTTCACGCTCGGCGATGTCGAGGTCCGCACCTTCAGCGTGCCGCACGATGCGGCTGATCCGGTGGGGTTCCTCTTGGCCACCCCGGCCGGGAACATCGGCTTCCTCACCGATCTGGGGCATGCCACCAAGCTCATCCTCGAGCGGGTCAAACCGTCGAACCTCCTGGTCCTCGAGGCGAACTACGACGTGAAGCTGCTGCAGGAGGACACCCGGCGCCCTTGGAGCACCAAGCAGCGCATCGCCAGCCGGCACGGGCATCTTTCAAATCAAGCAGCCTCTGAAGTGGCCACGGCCATCCTCCACGACGGCCTGCGTCGCATTTACCTGGGCCACCTCAGCCGCGACTGCAACACCCCGGAGCTAGCCCGCAAAACTGTTGGTGCCGGCCTGGATGCGGCCGGTGCCAATCATGTCCAACTGGAGAATACATCCCAAGACTCGCCCAGCCCCACGGTGACTTTGTAGGCCTTCCCGGGCGCATTGGTGAAAAACATTGAACCGTCCAAGAGGCAGACCTGCAGATCCTTCGATCCGCCACCGCAGGTCTTCGAAGGCCTGGAATCCGGTTGGGCACAGATCACGGGTCCCCGACCCTCAGTCGAATCAGTCCCTACTCAGGCGGCGGTCGTACCAGCCGGTGACTCCGGAGTGTGGGTCTCCACCCAACGAGCCATCAGCCACAGCAAATCGCTGAGGCGGTTGAGGAAGATGAGGATCTCGTGGTTCTCCACCTCGCCAGAATCGCGCAGGACAAAAACGCGCCGTTCGGCTCGGCGGCAGGTAGTCCGAGCCACATCCAGAGCCGCGGAATGGAGGGTCATCCCCGGCGTGGCCCACCCCTTGAAGGTGATGCTCTGGGCCTCAATTTGGGTGACTAACGCATCCAGCTTGGCGGTCAGAGCCGGGGTCACCGCCTGGAACCCGTCGGCCAAGTAGCGCTGCGAGTCTTCTTGGGCCGTCGCCAATTCACCCATCAAGATCACCAGATCTTTCTGGATGACCAACAGGTTGTCCTGGATGAAGGCGTCGGTGGCGGTGGCGCGGGCCATCCCGATGGCGGCATTCAACTCATCCACCGACCCGTAGGCCTCCACCCGCGGATGGGCCTTGGAAACCCGGCGGTTGTACATCAAGCCGGTGGTTCCGGAATCTCCGGTGCGGGTGGCAATGCTCATGCGCCAGAAATGGTGGACGCGATGTCGAGCCACGCAACCGAATCAGCCGGACTTTTTCAGGGAATCACCTCCGCCGAGAATCACCGCCCGTTTTTGCCGCTGCGGGGGCAGAAGGTCTGATTCTCGGGCCGCGCGGGCATGGGTGCGGGCCGAATCCCCCCGTTGCCGCGCCTCATCGATGAGCATCCAGGCGAAGTGGATTTGAGTCTCTTCAGCGGAAGTGCGTCCAACCCACGGAATCCGCACCAACAAACTCTCGGCATCGGAAAAGCGACGATGATTAACCAGGGCTAGCGCATGGTTGATCTGACAGGCGACCGACTCGGGCGAACGGTTGAGCAACTCCAAAGTCAACCGCGCGGTCTCGGCTGGCTCTCGGCCCAGAGCGATCATGACGGCGGCATGATTGTGTCGGTACACCGGGTTCAACGGCTCCAACTGGTAGGAACGCGAAACCGCATCTGCCAGCGTATCCATGTCTTGGTTCTCGGCAGCGACGCCGGCCAACTCGAACCAGAAGGTGGGATCCTTGAGGAAGTCCCTCTCCACCCGGCGCAACAAGGTCGTGGCTTCCTGAGAACGGCCGACCCGGCGCAAGCCTGCGACCATCCGCGCCACCAGCACGGCGTCCGGAGTCGGGCATTCTGCGATCCGTGCGAAATCGGCCGCGGCATCGAGGTCCCGCCTCAGGCTCAGGTCGATCTGACCGTCCAAATACCAGCTGTAGGCGCTCATCCGACCGGCCAGCGAATTTTCGCCCCGCATGGCGATGGCTGTCTGTCGCAAGCGATTCCAATCCTGACGTTGCAGGAGAAGTTCCGCCGTCGCCAACCAAAGGTCCGGGGCGTAGGGAAACACCTTCACCTGTTCCAGTCCCAATTCGACGGCTTGATCCGCGAGGCCAAAGGCCTGGAAGGCTTCCATCAATCCGGCCGCCTCCCCGGGGCTGGCCGGAGCCCGCTGGAACGATTTGAGCCGATTCATCACCTCCGACGAGCGCCCAGTGCGCGCCAGCAGGCGCCACAGGCCCAGATGATCGGCCAGGGATTCTTCATGCCGCTCGATACGGCGAGCGAGGGTTTGCTCATAGCCAGCGGCCTCCCCCAATTGCTCAAACACCATGAGCAACAACTGCGAAGCTTCCGCCTGGCGCAGAGGATCTTTCTCGGCAGCCAGCAACCGTTCACGGGCGGCCGCCATCCCCGTGATGGGGCCCCAACCGGCTTCCCAAGCCGGACCAATGAGCACCATGGGAGCCGTCGCCGCCAGGGTTAGCCTCTGCCGATGCCAGAGTTCCTCAAAGCGGTCCATGCGCCGCGCCAAGAACAACGAGCGAGCAAACCATCCACTCAATTCGCCCGTGTCGCTGGTGGCCAGATCGCGCAGAAGAGCCACGGTGCCATTGTATTGGCCAACGTGGTCGAGAAACCGTGCAAAACGCACCACATTCTGGGAATTGGTCGCCGATCGTTTGAGCAACTCCACGCCGCATGCATATCCGAAGCGCACGTCGTCTTGGGTCCATTTCTGGGCTCCCGAAAGAATCTCCAGAGCACCTTGCCGTGCCTCCAGGCTGGCCGGGTCATTGGCCAAGGCGGTCTTCCAGGCCGTGACAGACTCGGGGAGCTTTCCTGCAAGTCCGGTCGCCCGCGCGGTCCGAATCAATGCCCGAGCTTGGAACTTGTCGAGCAGGCTGACTCGTTCCGGCGGATCGATCTCTGGGGTGGAAACCACAAACAAAGGGACCACTACCAACACGACCGATCCCACGAGCATGGCCACCGCCACAGCGGCCCAACGAAACCATCGGTCGGTGAGCAGAACCCGCAGGAGGTCGTTCTCGATGGCCTCTAGGCTTTCCTCAGTGTCTGCCGGATCAGGCGGGGTTCCTGACGAACCGGATGTCCCGGGAATCATTCAGTCGGCATCGGCAACCGTCAGGATTTCTGAAGCACTGATTGCTTGGAGCGTCGTCCGCGGTGCGAGGACGGCGGGAATCAGGAGGAACTCTCCGGGTCGCAATTCGCGATGGAACTCCCCCACCCTCACCCGGATGGTGCCCGAGACCCCTCCCAGTACGCACGGCCCATCTCCCCAACCCGAGCCCCGGGTCGCTCCGGATTTCAGACTCATCAGATTTACCGAGAACAACCGGTGGCGCACCAGCGGTCGAACAGCCACTCCCGGGGCCACAGTCGAGGAGAACTCGGGGATGAGCTCCGCATGGGTGTCGGAAAAGTCGATGGATTCCAAGGCTGGCTCCCGGTGCAACTCCCGAGGTTTTCCGTCCAGGCCGAGGCGATTCCAATCAAACACCCGATAAGTCGTATCGGAATTCTGCTGGATCTCGAAAACCAGGTTCCCGGCACCCAGGGCGTGGGCTCGGCCGCTGGGCAGAAACATGGCATCACCGGCCCTTACGGGATGGCGGTGGAAGCACTCGGCGACCGAACCGTCGTCCAACCGGCGGACAAACTCTTCGCGAGTGACTCCGCTTCGAAGTCCCACATAAACCTGAGCGCCGGGCTCCGCCTCCGCGAAATACCACATCTCAGTCTTGGGCTCCCCGTTCAAGGCCAGCGCCTTTTCCGTCGGGGGATGGACTTGAAGTGAGAGATCCTGGCGGCAATCGAGGATTTTGACGAGCCATGGAAAGCGCTCGCCCGATGCCACTGGCCGACCCATCAGGTCCTGACCGTGATGCTCCATCAGATCCCGAAGCGATGTCCCGGCCAAAGGCCCTTCCGCCACGATCGACTGCCCCTCGGGGCGATCGGAAATTTCCCAGGACTCACCGACCGGCACGTTGGGCGGCAGGGACTTGCCCCACCGTTCTTCCAGCTTGCGGCCGCCCCAAAGCCGCTCTTTGGGCAGGGACTGGAAAACCAGGGGGGTCTCCAACATCAGGCCGCCCGGGTACTGGGTTCGGTGAAGTGCCCAAAGGCCCGGAACTTGGCATAGCGGGACTTCAACCGCTCAGCAGGCGTCTGGGCTTGCACCTCCGCCAAATGGCGCAAGAGCCCCTGCCGCAATGTGATGGCCGTCGCCTCCAAGTCGAGGTGGGCTCCACCCAAGGGCTCCGAAAGCACCTCATCCACCAAACCGAGAGAACTGAGGTCATTGGCGGTGATCTTGAGTGCCGCCGCCGCTTTCGGTGCCGCCGTGCGATCCTTCCACAAGATGGCCGCACACCCTTCCGGACTGATGACCGAGTAGTAGGCGTTCTCGAGGATGAGAACCCGATCGGCCACACCGATGCCCAAAGCCCCCCCGGACCCGCCTTCGCCGATGACGCAGGCGATGATGGGCACCTCGAAAGTCATCATCTCGCGAAGGTTCACGGCAATGGCCTCGGCGATATGGCGTTCCTCGGCACCAATGCCCGGATAAGCCCCGGCCGTGTCGATGAGGGTGACGATGGGCAGGCCAAACTTGTCGGCCATCTTCATCAGGCGCAGGGCCTTGCGGTACCCCTCGGGATGGGCTGAGCCGAAATTACGGAGGATGTTTTCCTTGGTGTCTCGGCCTTTCTGCGTGCCGATCACCACCACCTTCTCGCCGCCCAACCGGGCGAAGCCGGCCACCATGGCGCGGTCGTCCGAATAAAGCCGGTCGCCGTGCAGTTCCTCGAACTCACTGAACGTCGTCTTGAGGTAATCCAACGTGTACGGACGGCGAGGATGGCGGGCCAACTGAACCCGCTGCCAAGGCGTCAGGTTCGAGTAGAGCTGCCGTTGGGCTTCCTGAATCTTGCCCTCCAGCAGGTGGATTTCCTCTTCCCATGAGATACCGAGGGAGGGAGTCCCGGGTTGGGAACGCAGCTCGTCGAGCTTGCGCTGAAGTTCGGCGATGGGTTTTTCGAAATCGAGAAAGTGTCTCATTGTAGGGGCATCCACCCCTGTTGGTCAGGTTAAAGACCCACCCCGGGAGTCGCAACGGTGGAGTTACAACCTATACCCACCGTTCATTTTCTGTCTTCCGCCGGCAGGATCACTTCGCGACCATGGGCAGACAATGAAACGCCCATCGACTGCAAAGGCTCCCACCAAGAAGCCCCAGGACGACTCCCTCCCACGCCCCTTCTCCTCCATCGTGGTGGATGGCATCGAACGCGCCCCCAGCCGAGGCATGCTCTACGCCACCGGATTCAAAAAGGACGATTTCCAGAAGCCCCAAATCGGCGTGGCTTCCACGTGGAGCATGGTGACGCCGTGCAACATGCACATCGATCAACTGGCCGTCAGCGTTACTCAGGGCATCAATGAGCACGGCGGCAAGGCCGTGGTCTTCAACACCATCACCATCTCGGACGGCATTTCCATGGGTACCGAGGGCATGAAGTACTCTCTGGTGTCTCGCGAAGTCATCGCCGACTCCATCGAGACGGTTGTGGGTTGCCAGGGTTTCGATGCGTTCGTGGCGGTCGGAGGCTGTGACAAAAACATGCCGGGCTGCGTCATGGCCATGGCCCGGCTGAACCGACCCAGCATCTTCGTGTATGGCGGCACCATCCTGCCGGGCGAACTCAACGGCAAAGACGTGGACCTGGTGAACATCTTTGAGGCGGTGGGCAAGAATGCCGCGGGTGCCTGCTCTGCCGAAGACGTCGAGGCGGTGGCCGAAGTGGCCGTCCCGGGAGCTGGCTCGTGCGGCGGCATGTACACGGCCAACACCATGGCCTCAGCCATCGAGGCTTTGGGCATGAGCCTGCCCAATTCGTCTGCGCAGGCAGCCGTGTCGCAAGAAAAGACGCGCGACTGCGAAGAAGCCGGTGCGGCCGTGCTGAACTTGCTGAAGAAGAATATCCGTCCCCGCGACATCATGACCAAAAAGGCGTTCGAGAACGCCATGACGGTGGTGATCGCCCTCGGTGGATCCACCAATGCGGTGATGCACCTCATCGGCATGGCCCACTGTGCCGGCGTGAAGCTGACCATCGACGACTGGACCCGCGTCGGGAAGCGGGTGCCGGTGCTGGCCGACCTCAAGCCCTCGGGCAAGTACGTCATGGCACGACTGGTTGAGATCGGCGGCACCGTGCCCCTGATGAAGATGCTCCTCGACAAGGGATTGCTCCACGGCGACGTCATGACCGTCACCGGCAAGACCCTCGCTGAAAACCTCCGCAACGCTCCGAGCTACCCGGCTGGGCAAGACATCATCCGTGGCTTTGACAACCCCATCAAGAAGGACAGCCATCTGGTGGTGTTCCGCGGCAACCTTTGCCCGG
>CAMCYJ010000069.1 GCA_945883815.1 Akkermansia muciniphila
CAGCAGCGTCAGCGATACCACCAAGACTCCGGCCAACCGGGACAAGCCCGAGGACAACGGCGTGATCGAATAGGTGTGCCGAGAATCGGCGCGCCCGGTCCAGATCAGAAGATAATACCCCGCAAAGTAACCCACCACGAGGGAAGCACAGAAAGAGAATGTCAGGAGAGGAACCCCATAGCCCAACTGACGGGGGCTGAACTTCAAGTCGAAGGCGACCGCAATGCAAAGGCCGAACCAGGCGAAGACCAATACCTGCCAGGCAATCATCGCAGCCAAGCTGTCTAAACCAGCACCCATCCGGGAGGGCCAGCGAATACCAATACCCACCAGAGGCGCGATCATCATCAGGAACAGAAACAGGAAGCGGCCGCGCGGATACATGAGCAGTTGGCCCGCCTTCAGCTCCAGACCCGCCCGAAGAAGACTCCAAAAACTCTCGTCATAGCGTCCGGTGAGGCGAGCCGACAGTGGAATCCAGATCAGCAGCGAAAGCCCCACCAACCCCGCCAGAAGCATCCGAGACAGAAAACCCAGGTGGAAGAACTCCCATCCGCGGATCCAGACGATGGCCACCAGGAACATCGGCGCAAACCCGATGAATGCATGACTGTTGGCAACACCCACACCCATGAGGGCGGAGACGATCCAGAGGCGGGATTCTTTTCGATCCAGGCGGTATTCCAGGAGGTTTCGGATCGCCACTGCGAAGATCAACAAATCGATCATCTCCCCGGTGTAAGCCGTGGCATGCTGCCAGAAGGTCAACTGGAAGGCCAAGAGACCCACCGCCAGAACCGGCGGCACCCACGCCAGGGGGATGGTCAGCAACGCAATATCCGAAAACTCGCGAATGCGCTCCTCGTGCCGCCGATCATGGGGAAGCAAGGCCACACAGCGGGCCAGCAAGTAGACCACTGCCGCAGCCATGGCCGCGGTGAGAATGTTGGCCTGACTGGGAAACCGGGAACCCGTCAACGAAGACACGAGGGCTCCGAAGATCTGGTGAAGGGGCTGAGAGAACGCGTTGTCAAAGCCCCAACCGGCAGCCTCATATACGGGCCGCAGGCTGTTTACTCCGATCCAAGAATTGCGTGTGAAGAGGAATGCGGCAAAAACCGTTAAGGCCAAAATCCACGGCAATCTCCTGGTGACGAAGAGTCTCGAGGAAGCGGGAGCGTCATCCATAGGGTGGGCAGATAGTTTGGAAAACCCGCAGGAAAGGCAAAGTCGTTTCAAACTGAAACATTCCAGAGCCCATCAGCTTCCAACACAGAGCGGCCTCGGAAAAACCCTCGTCCCACTCACTTCCTCCTTGATTTGCGTGTGAGATTGTTGGCCCCGGAACGAAAAAGGCGCCCGTTTACCGGGCGCCTCGCAAAAGATAATTCAGGACTCGTCGAATTACTTGGAGCCGAGGATCGCGTCCTTGGCGGCCTTGGCCACGCGGAACTTCACGACCTTCTTGGCTGGGATCTTGATCTCAGCGCCGGTGGCCGGATTGCGGCCGATACGGGCTTTGCGGTTGACCAACACCAGCTTGCCCACGCCAGGGAAGGTGAAGGTGTTCTTGGCATTCTTGTAAGCGAGCTCAGCCAGCGCCTCGAGAACCGTCAACGCTTGCTTCTTGCTGATCTCAGCCTTCTCGGCGAGGACGGCGGTGATTTGGGATTTGGTGAGAGCTTTAACAACTTTGGCCATAATATTGGGCTTTGGGGTTGGGATGTGTGATTGATCCGAAGTGACTTCGGAGCGGATTTAGCAACGCGTCACACGGCGTCGCAAGAGAAAACCCAATGAAAGCATGGTTTTCATCTGTTTCACTGCCGCAGGTAGCCCTCGTGGTGGTTTCCTCGCGCCGGGTCCTTGACTTGCACCACTCCCCCAACACCATCGAGATCCTCTCCGGGCCATTCGGAACACAAAGCCCAAAGCCCAAAGCCCCTCGCCCGGAGATGGAACTAGAACGCCACCATGAACCCACGTCCGAAGACCCGATCAGTGACTCTTGGTCTTTTGCAACACGCCTGCGGGCCAGATCCCGAGGAGAACCTCAGGTTGTGCCTAGAGGCGGGCGCACAAGCTGCCAAGGATGGAGCCAACATCCTGTGCACCCAGGAATTGGTCCGCTCCCAATATTTCTGCCAGTCGGAGGAGCACCGGTATTTCGACCTCGCAGAGCCCATCCCAGGCCCCAGCACGCGAGCCTTCCAGAGCTTGGCCCAGGAGCATGGGGTCGTGGTGATCGCCTCGCTCTTCGAAAAGCGAGCTGAGGGGTTGTACCACAATACCGCCGTGATCATCGATGCGGACGGATCCCTGCTCGGCATCTATCGGAAGATGCACATCCCGGATGACCCCCTCTTCTACGAGAAATTCTATTTCACCCCGGGGGACACCGGATTCCGAACCTGGGACACCCGCTTCGGCCGCATCGGTGTGCTGATTTGCTGGGATCAATGGTACCCCGAGGCGGCACGACTCACGGCAATGAGCGGGGCCGAAATTCTCTTCTATCCCACCGCCATCGGTTGGCACCCTTCCGAGAAGGCCGAATACGGAGTCCATCAGCACGGCGCCTGGGAAACGATCCAACGCTCCCATGCAGTGGCCAATGGCTGCTACGTGGCCGCCGTGAACCGGATCGGATTGGAACGTCCCATTGGCGGCGACGGGCTCGAATTCTGGGGACAGAGCTTCGTCGCGGGCACCAGCGGCCAATTGCTGGGCAAGGCCTCGGTAGATCGCCCCGAAAACCTTCTGGTTTCCGTGGACCTGGCGAAGGTGGACGTCACCCGGACGCACTGGCCCTTCCTGCGAGACCGGCGCATTGATGCCTATGGCGACCTCACCCGACGCTATCGAGACTAGACCGGTGCCCCAGGGGGCGCTCAGCGGGCGTTGTTTGGTGATCATCGGAGGGACCCAAGGCCTCGGTTGGTCTGCGGCGCAAGCCTGCCTCCGCGAAGGTGCCCAGTTGGTCGTGGTCGGGCTCGAGCCCACCCCGGAGATTCCAAAAACCGAGACGGTGCAAAATCGGCTGGAAGTGATCCTGGCCGACGCCCGGGAACCCGGAGTGGCCGAACGGGCCATCGAACGGTGTGCGCAGCGGTACGGCCAGTTCCACGCCCTGTACCACGTCGCAGGGGGCAGTGGGCGGGCCTGGGGCGATGGGCCACTGCACACCATTCCTTTGGAGGGTTGGCAGCGAACCCTGGAATTGAATCTGACGACGGCATTCCTCTCCAATGGGGCGGCGATCCGCTGGTTCCTTCGAGAGAATCAACCGGGGTGTATCCTGAACTGCGGATCGGTGTTGGCGAGCTCCCCTTCCCCCAACCTCTTCGGCACCGCAGCCTACGCGACAGCCAAGTCCGCCCTGATGGGCCTTACCCAGGCAGCGGCGGCGGCTTATGCCCCCCATGACATCCGCGTGAACCTCTTGGCTCCCGGACTCACCGCCACCTCCATGTCCCTGCGGGCCCAATCCAACCCCGTCATCCAAGAATTCATCACCCGCAAACAACCTCTGGACGGCGGGCGCATGGGTCGTCCGGACGATCTGGACGCGGCGGTGATTTGGCTCCTCTCCGAGGGCAGTCGCTATGTGACTGGTCAGGTCATTGCCGTGGACGGCGGCTGGTCGGTATCTGACGCATCCCCCTCGCAAGCACTCCCGCCCGGAACCGGTTCAGCTCCCCGGGTCTCATGAATACTACTTCGGATACCGAGCCCTATTTCTTGGGCATCGACCTCGGTGGGTCCCGCATCAAGTCAGTGGCAGTGAGCACCGGTGGGAAGACCCTCGAATACGAGTCCACGCCGTTTGAGGATCGTGCGATGGAGTGGGCGGACCGGATCCGAGATCGGTTGAACAAACTCCGCCTCCGTCGGGGTGAACCGGCGGCCATGGGGCTTTCAGCACCGGGGCTGGCTGCCCGAGACGGCCGCTGCATCCTCCACATGCCTGGACGTTTGCAAGGGTTGGAAGGATTGGATTGGCAGCAGTATCTGAGCTTTCCAACTCCGATTCCCGTACTCAACGACGCTCACGCCGCCCTCTTGGGAGAGGCCTGGCTGGGGGCGGCTCAAGGGCTGGAGAACGTGTTCATGCTGACCTTGGGAACCGGGGTCGGCGGGGCGGCGATCGTCGAAGGGCGCCTGCTCCGTGGCCATCTGGGACGCGCCGGGCATCTGGGGCACATCACCCTCGATTCTCGGTCCAAAAACGACGACGTCGGCACACCCGGATCTCTGGAAATGGCCATTGGCAACAAAACCCTGATCGAGCGAAGCCACGGACGCTACACCTCCACCGAAACTCTGGTTCAACAGGCCCGGGCGGGCGACTTGGAGGCGATTGGGCTCTGGCAAGAATCCGTGCGGGGATTGGCGGTGGGGATCAACTCTCTCATCAACGTATTGGATCCTGAGACGGTCATTTTGGGAGGCGGAATCGCCCAGGCGGGCCCGGACCTGTTTGATCGTGTTTCAGAAATCCTCGAGGAGTATGAGTGGCGTCCGAGGGGAGCCCACGTGCGCATACTGCCGGCTACGTTGGGTGAGTTGGCCGGTGCTTATGGGGCCGCCCGTCAGGCCATCCTTTCCGGGCAGATTCACTGACAACCCATACGGAGATTGCGAGCCTTGCAGGCGCAGCAATTGGAGACCTCATCGCAAACACGGGGTCCTGCAGTCGTGACTCCGAGGCCATTGCTCTCAATACCCCCTACCCACCTACCGACCCTACCAACGCGCCTCTTCAGGCAACCTCTGTAATTCCTCGGCGGCAACCGAATTGAGCAGTGAGTCCACTCGCTGCTGCGGCTCCAATCCAGCCCGCGGTGCTCGGGGCGGGCTATGCCTGCTGACCCAGCGCACCCGGTTCCACAAAAAGAACATTGCCTTGCTGACGAGGGCGCGCAGCCAAGCCCCATTCAAGCCGGAGAGTGCGCCCTGCCGGGCGCACACAAAAAACAAAAAACCCACCTTGGTTGCCCAAGGTGGGTTGCATCATCAAACCAGAATTACGTGCGACGGCGCCAGAGGAGCGCAGCGGCGCCGAGAGCGCCGAGAGCGATCGTGGTCGGCTCAGGAATCACTGCGCTGCCAACCAAGTTGAAGCTCTTCAGGTTCTCCATGCCGCCGGGGATCGCCAAAGGATCGGTGGGGATGGCGTAGGTGAAGGTCTCGGAGAGACCGGTTCCAGGAGCCTTGGCCAGAGCCTGAGCGGCACCGACACCAGCGATGGAGGAGTCCCACACGGCAACCTGCAAGGTCACGGTGCTACCCGGAGCGAAGCCTTCGAGGGTCCCGATCGAGGTCGGACCGCCGGTGGCGGCCGGATTCCAGGAACCAGGGGAGGTGGTCGTAGAAACGCGGAACGGAGACGGAGCGAACGACTTGTTGATCGTGCTCGCGGAAGAACCGTACCAGACCTGAGCAACGAAGCTGGTGCCCGTCAGGGGCTTGCCAGCCGCGTCATTGACCAGAGCCAGACCGCGGTTGTTGAGGTTGATCTGTCCCTGGCCGAAGGCCGAAACAGCCAACGCCGAAGCGGCAACGAGGTAAGCGAACTTGTTCATGGTATTTTCTGTTTAGACTAATTAGTTGACAGAGAAGTTCCGGGTGTAGGTGCGAGCAGCGCCCTTGAGGAAGAAGCCTTCGCCAACCTTGACGGTCGGAGCGGCGGGAGCCCAAGCGCCATCGACATACTCAGACAAGGCAAACTTGTTGCCGGCCCACTGATAAACCGCATCACCTTCAGCGGCGGTCAAACCACCAGCGGCGGCGTCGGTCAAACCACCGGCCAAGGGGACGGGGACAGACAGGAGGTTGAAACCAGCGGCCAAAGCCTTGCTGTTGCTCAGGCTGACCTCACCGATCAAGGTGATGGTGGTAGCAGCCGGAACGTTGACGAAGAAACCCTCGCCCGGAGCCAAGGTCATGGCCGGAGCGTCCCAAGCGCCGTCAACGAACGCATTCGCAACGTACTTGCCACCGGTGAACTTGTAGACAGCGGTACCATCCGGAACGTTCAGCACAGTGCCGATGGCGTTGTTGCCGTTGTTCAGCTGGTTGCCGATCAGGTTGTAGCCCTTAGCGAGGCTGAGTCGGACGTATCCAACGATGTTTTGGCTGGTCACCTGGGCGGACCCGGAGACAGCACCGACAGCCGCGACGACGGCGGCCAAGAGGAGCGATTTGGTGTTCATTGTGGTTTGATTTATTCCGTGTGTGGGAAAGTTGTGTCAGGGGCTACAGCGAGCGTCAACGGATTTTTTGAAAAAAAACCAAACTGCTTCTCGGCCGCTGTGGCGGTGTTGGCCAAAAGCATAGCAATGGTCATCGGGCCCACACCGCCCGGGTTCGGCGTGATCCAAAGACACTTGGGCTGCACAGCTGCAAAAGCCACGTCACCAACGAGGCGCGTTCCGCTCTTGGCGGAAGGATCGATGAGGCGATTGACACCCACGTCGATGACCACAGCACCTTCGCGCACCATGTCGGCTTGTAGGAACTCCGGGACACCCATGGCAGCAATGATCACATCGGCCCGACGACAATGGGCAGCGATGTCGCGCGTGGCGCTGTGGCAAAGTGTGACCGTGCAATTGGCCCGGGGCGACTTCTGGACCAGGATGGCCGCCATAGGCTTTCCCACGATGTTGCCGCGCCCCAAGACAACCACCTCGGCGCCGTTCAGAGGCACACGGCTGCGCACCAGCAATTCGTGGACGCCGGCGGGCGTGCAGGGAAGGAATCCTCCCGCGTCCCCCAGCATGAGCCGCCCCACGTTGATAGGATGGAAGCCGTCCACGTCTTTCTCGGGCAGGACGGCCGAGTAGATCACGGCCGCATCGATGTGCCGCGGGAGCGGAGCCTGAACGAGGATACCGTGGCAGCGCGGATCCGCATTCAGGCGGGCGATGAGCAACAACAATTCCTCTTGGGTCGTCGTCTCGGGAAGCACCGTAGTGTGGGAAAGAATTCCCAACTCCCGCGCCTTCTTTTCCTTCATGCCCACATACACTTGGGAGGCCGGGTCTTCTCCAACCCGAACGAAGGCCAAGCCAGGCTGGATGCCCCGATGCTTCATGGAAGAGACCCGGACCAACGTCTCTTGGTGGATGTCGGCAGCGATGGCCCGACCGTCGATGAGATTGTTCATGGGATTTATTGGACCGATACCTGGCCGCTGTCCGGCCAGTGCCACGCCGCGCTGGGCAACATCAACGAACCGGAGATTCTTCGATGGATTGCACGCGCAGGAGGACCTGGGTGCGATTGCCAGGATTGACATACTCCTCAGCCACCACTTGAACCATCTTGCCCCGGAACCCCGCAATGGGGGTCTTAGGATCCTGACCCACCAAGAAACCCAGCATCCCCTCACCCCGCTGTGGACTTCGCAGTTGGTAGTGGGAGGGCGATTGCGGCTCGAGGCTCCGGACGACTTTGCCAACCCGACTGACGATGCGAACCTTCTCGGAATACTGGATGGACGACTGGGCAGCACCTCCGCCCGATTCACGACGTTCCTGCTCCAGCACCACCGGCGTGACCGCTACTGGAGCGGGCGGGGGCACCACAGGGGCTGGCACCGGAGGCACCGCAGCCACAATGGATTTGGAGTTGCTGGACGCGGTCGCGGCTGAAGAAACCGGATCGCCATCCGCGGGAAGGATTCCGCCTGTCTTGAGCGCAGCCACCTGGGGCGGGCGCGTACCGGAGGTTTCGATGAACTGAGCCCCCACGTAGGCTGACAGGCCGGCGGGCGGTTCTACCTGAAGCCATCCATCCAATTCACGGATCTCGGTCAGTGTCGTGCCTTTTTTGAGCAAACCCAACTCGCCGTAATTGCGGCCAGGACCCACCCGCAACCGGGCTTCGGGAGTCTTGATTTGACGAGAAGACCGATCCACCTGCGACCCATAGACCCAGACGGCGAACTTGTTAGGCATGGCAATGCGGACGAAACCGTCTTTACTACCCCCTTGGGTTTCCACCGTTTCCCCCCGCTTCATCCAGGCCAGAACCTCGCCGTCCAGGGAAGGTTGGGAGCGGACATTGACCCGGTCGCCTCGGATCACAACGGTGTCCGCCAACGCAGGGATCGCGCAGGTCAACGCTGCGAGTAAAAGGAATCGGGGACGAAGATCGAGGGACAGAAGAGACGAAACGGACGAACAATTCATGCGTTCGAAAGCAATGACCGGATTTCCGTCGGCGTCAATGCGCGCCACTTGCCCAGAGGCAATTCTCCCAGTTTGATGGGCCCGATCTGGGTCCGCCGCAACTCGGCAACGGTGTGACCCAAGACCTCGAAGAGGCGTCGAATTTCGCGGTTCTTGCCTTGGGCCAATTCCAACTCCACGACGCTGTGCGAGTTGTTGGCATCGACCAATCGAACGCGTTCGGCCTTCAAAGTCTCGCCCTCATGCTGGACGCCCTGGGTGAAGCGGGCCAACTGCGAGGACTCCAGTCGCCCCTCAACGACCGCCACATACTTCTTGTGCACCCCGTACCGCGGATGGGTGAGTTTCAGGGAGAAATCACCGTCGTTGGTGAGGAAGATGAGTCCCTGGCTGTCCCGATCCAAGCGCCCCACGGTGAACAGGTTGGACCACTCGGCGGGCAGGAGTTGGGAGACGACACGGCGCGTTTCCGGATCGATCCGGGTGCAAATGAAGCCCGGCGGCTTGTTCAGCGCGATGTAGAGCTTCTTGCGGGTCCGCACCGGCGCCCCCTCCACCGAGACAGCGTCGTGGAGCGGATCCACCTTGGACCCCAGCTCGGTGACCACCCGTCCATTGACCGTCACCACCCCGCGGACAATCAACTTTTCGGAGGCGCGCCGTGAGGCGACACCGGCATCGGCGAGGAACTTCTGGAGTCGGACAGTGGACATGGGATGGGGGGAAAATGGCGAAGCCGATTGCGGGTTTCTTGAAACACCCACAATCGGCGTCATTGGAGTTGGAATCCGTGATTCTGGGCGTCGTTACGGCGAATCAACGGCGAATCAGAGCCCGCGTCGCAAACGCAGGGCTTCTCCGGCCGGGCAGGCCGCACGATCACTCGGGCGGACGAGTCTTGCGCAAACCGGTCACGCGATCGCCCGGCTTCCATTGGGTACGGTCCTTGAGAATGGCGACGCGCTCGAAGCGCTTGAGGACATTACGTTTGGCCCCGGTGGACCCGGAGGCGCGTAGGCTGTTGTGCTGCGACATAAAATCGGATGTTCCGCTGGCGGCGATGGAGGACCCTCGAATGGACCAACTGCAACCAGCGAGCCCGTGGTTGTAGCGGGAGGCGTGGGAGATGCAAACCGGATTTTTCAATGAAATCGCATCCACTGCCTTTCGCCGTCCTGGTTGGACCTCACTTTCCGGATGCATTCCTCACCGTTCCAGGGAGATGGTCCACGCCATGCCGCTGGTGGCCCGATCAAGCTTTCGACCCCTGATAGGGCTGGGAAACCCCCACCTGCAAACGGTCCTTCCGGCCATCACGCGACACATGCCTCCCCTGCCCTGGTCTCGCGAACGGCTGGAATTGATGGATGGGGATTTTCTCGATTTGGATTGGCTCAATTCCGGGCAAGGCCGGTTGCTGATTATTTCCCACGGCCTGGAAGGACACTCCCGCCGCCCCTACGTCGCCGGCCTGGCGCGGGCCGCGACCCGCCGCGGTTGGTCGGTGCTGGCCTGGAACTTCCGGGGCTGCTCCGGGGAACTCAATCGCCTGCCGCGGTTTTACCACAGTGGGGCCTCCGAAGACCTTGCGGCGGTCGTGACCCACGCGGGACAGACCGGCCGATTCGAGGTGATGACACTCGCTGGATTCAGTCTGGGAGGCAATCTGACGCTCAAATACCTCGGTGAACGCCACACCTCGCAAATACCCGTGGGCGCTGCAGTCGCCATTTCCACCCCGTGCGACTTGGCGGCGGCATCGGCAGCAATGGAGACGCTCCAGGTCTGGCCCTACATGTTTCGATTCCAGAAGGAAATCCTGCGCAAATGGGCTCTGAAAAAGGCGGTGTTTCCGGGGCTGATCCCGGAGATCAACCCCCGCTGCCAGCGGACTTTCCGCCAGATCGACGACACGTTCACTGCGCCACTCCACGGGTTCGCCCATGCGGAAGCCTACTGGCAGGCTTGCTCGGCCAACGCCTTCCTGCCGTCGATCCAGGTGCCCGCACTCATCCTGAATGCGGCGGACGACCCGTTCTTGGCCCCCAGCTGCTTCCCACAAGAATTCGCCCGCAACAGCCCTTGGGTGCATCTGGAGGTTCCGGAGCGCGGCGGTCATGTCGGGTTCATGAACCGCTGGGGATCCCAGTCCGATCTTTGGTCCGAAGTTCGAGCGATGGAGTTTCTGGAGTCGTTCTGCCCGGCGTGAATCAGCAGGACTTCGACGGTTGAACCGCAACGGGCCCCGCGATCGAGGGCTTGCCAATCCCCAGCCATCGTCCATCAAAGCGGTGTGCCTCACCGACTCGTCCTCGCGTTTTGCCTGTGGGTCAGCCCACTCCTGGCGGAAGACTGGCCCCGACTCCTGGGTCCACGACTCAATGCCACCAGCTCCGAGAGCGGACTCCTGACCCGCATTCCCAGCAATGGCCCACCCGTGCGCTGGGACAAGGCCATCGGCACCGGCTACTCGGCACCGTCGATCGCGCAAGGGCGCCTGGTTCTCTTTCACCGCCAAGGAAACCAAGAACTCACCGAGGCCTGGGACGCAAAAACGGGCACCCCGATCTGGAAGCACACGCAGCCCAGCGCCTACCGCGACCCCTATGGCTACAACAACGGTCCCCGTTGCACGCCGCTCGTTCACGACAACCGGGTGTTTACCTTCGGGGCTGAAGGACTCTTGAGTTGCCTCGACGCCGAGACGGGTAAAGAGCTCTGGCAGCGCAATACGGCTGCGGAATTCGAGATCCCCGGGGCCTTCTTCGGCGTCGGTAGTACCCCGTTAATGGAAGGCGGGAAGCTGTTGGTCATGGTGGGCGGGCAACCCGACGCGACGGTGATCGCGCTGGATCCCAAGACCGGGAAAACGCTGTGGCAATCGGTGGGTGAAAAGAACTGGACCGGCCAACCCATGCTCGGATGGCCTGGTGAGCGGACAGTGCAGTGGCGACGCTGGGAAAAGACCGCCAGCTACGCCTCCCTGATCGCCTCGGAAATCCACGGGCGGCGAGTGGTTCACGCCCTGACCCGTCAGGGACTCGCGGTGCTCGATCCCCAAGACGGCCAGGTGCTCTTCAGTCGCTGGTTCCGCGCCCGAGTGGATGATTCAGTCAATGCCATGACCCCCTTGGTCATCGGGAACGACGTGCTCATCTCCAGCGCCTATTACCGTTCCGGGTCGGTGCTGCTGCGCGGAAGCCCCGGGGCCACGAACTTCACCGAGGTCTGGTCCGGCCTGGGGCTGGAAATGCACTGGAGTCAACCCATCCGGGTCGGGGCCCACCTCTACGGCTTCAGCGGGCGCAACGAGCCCGACGCGGTCTTGCGCTGTGTGGAGTACGAGACCGGCACGGTGGCCTGGGAGCGCAGCGAACGCTGGCCGCCCCACAGTGCCGAACAACCCCCGGTCTTCGGCCGCGGATCCTTCATTCTGGCCGAAGGCCGACTCCTGGCCCTGGGCGAGGGCGGCTTGCTGGGGCTTTTCCAACCCAACCCGGGACGGTGCGAGGAACTCGGACGCTGGCAAGTACCCTCGCTGCATTACCCCTGCTGGGCGGGGCCCGTCCTTTCAGGGGGTCTCCTCTACCTGCGCAGCGAAAACCGACTGGTTTGCCTCGACTTGCGCGCCACGGCCAACCCTGGAGCCTTGAAACCTTGAAGGGAATCGGTGATCGACCCCGACGCCTCGCCTACCGTTTCCTCTGGCCCGCATGAATCCGTGGCAATCCCTTGAGATTCGAACTCGACTCGACCTCGCATTGGAGAGCCATCGTCACTGGACCGGTCGCGATCTGGTCCCAGAACTGCCCGCGATGGGCTCCCCCGATCGATACGAAACCGTGTGGTCGATGCCCAGGGTGTTGGTCTCCCACGGCATCGAAGACGACCCGGTCTTCTGGTACGGGAACCAAGCAGCCCTGAGGCTCTGGGAGCTCGATTGGGAATCCTTCACGCGAACTCCTTCCCGCTACACGGCCGAAGCGCCCCTCCGGGAGGAACGGGCCGAACTGCTCGAACGGGTCACACGGGCCGGGTTCATCGACGATTACGCCGCAATCCGCATTTCCCGGACTGGAAAACGTTTCCGCATCCGGCAGGCAATGGTGTGGAACTTGCGCGACCCGCAGGGTTCTTTCGCCGGCCAAGCCGCTTCGTTCACCGATTGGGAATTTCTACCATGAAGACCGCCGCCATCCTGGGAGCCTCCGCCGACCCTGCCAAATTTGGACACAAGGCCGTCCTTGCCTACGCCCGTCAGGGCTACGCGGTATGGCCGGTCAACCCCAAGGAACCGCACATCGCCGGCCATCCCGCTTATCGCGACATCGCCTCACTACCGGGCCGCCCTGAGGTGATCAGCGCCTACTTGCCTCCCCAAATTCTTCTTGGGCTTTTGCCTGTCATCGCCCAAAGGGGCTGTGACGAACTCTGGCTCAATCCTGGCACCGACAGCCTGGAGGTGGTCGCGGAGGCTCAACGCCTGGGACTGCCGGTCATCCGCGCCTGCAGCATTGTCGGGCTCGGCCTGTCCCCCAGCCAACTGGGCGATTGAATCGCCCGACCCGAATGCGGAAGCCCACCCCCACACTAGGGCTGGACTGCCGGCGCCGTTGATGTTCACTCCCGGGATGGCTTCCCTGACTCATGCGCTCATGACTGCCGCCGCCTTGGTTGCACTGCCTCTTTCCGCCGCCCAACACCTGCTCTACGTCGGCACCTACACCGGCCCCAAGAGCGAGGGCATCTACGCCTTCCGCTATGACGATAGCACCGGAACCGCCGAACCCCTGGGTCTAGCAGCCAAGTCCACCAACCCCAGTTTTCTCGCGATCCATCCCAACGGACGCTTTCTGTATGCGGTCAATGAGACCGACCAATGGCAAGGCAAGCCCGGCGGGTCTGTCAGCGCCTTCGCCATCGATACCGCCACCGGAAAACTGCGCGAACTGAACCAGCAGTCCACGATGGGAGGCAGCCCGTGCCATCTGTCGGTGGATGCCACCGGGCATCACGTCTTGGTGGCCAATTACGGCGGTGGCAGCGTGCTGTCCCTGCCCATCCAAGCCGATGGCAGCCTGAACCGGCACACCTTCTTCTCACAGCACACGGGCGGGAGTGTGAACCCGGCCCGACAAAAGGAACCGCACGCCCACTCGGTGAATTTGTCGCCGGACAACCGTTTCGCCTATGTCGCCGACCTGGGCACGGACCGCATCCATGCCTATGTGTTCGACCCGGCCCGGGGGCTCACCGCCGCCAAGCCCCGTCTCGACACCCTTTTGAAACCGGGAAGTGGTCCCCGTCATTTCGCCTTCAGCCCCGACGGCCATCACGCCTACGTCATCAACGAAATACTCTGCACAGTGACGGCTTTCCGGCACGAACCCGCCACCGGCAAACTCTCCGAAGTGGGATCGGTTTCCACGGTCCCGGTCGGGACAGATATGAAGGGAGTGTCGACAGCTGAGGTGAGGGTTCACCCGTCCGGCAAATTCGTCTTCGGCTCAAACCGCGGCCACGATTCCATCGCCGTCTTCACGCGGGATACGACCACTGGGGCACTGACCCCAGTGGAAGTGCGCAAGATCGGTGGGCAGACTCCCCGAAACTTCTCCATCGATCCCTCAGGCCAGTTCCTGCTGGCTGCAGGACAAAACTCGCACGACATCCGCTCGTTCCGGATCGATCCGACCACAGGCAAGCTCACTCCGACAGAGCAACGCTGGAAGGTCGGCTCCCCGGTTTGCCTGCGGTTCGTGCCGCTGAAGTAACTCAAACCAGGTCGGCCAAACGCGGGTCGGCCGCCAGTTTGCGGACCAAGTCCTTGATCTTCTGGGACTCGGACTTGGAGGCCACCAAGGTGGCATCATCGGTAAGCACCAAAATGCTGTCCTTCACGCCGACCAGGGTGACGGGGGTACGCCCGCGGGTGCGGCCATCGAAAACGATGTTGCGGGCGGAGTCCACGTGCACCAGATCGCCGACGGCGGCATTGCCTTCGGCATCCTGCTTGAGGTGGCGGGCCAGCGCTGGCCATGCCCCCAGGTCATCCCAGTCGAAACGTCCATCGGCCACGACCACGTTCTGGACCTTTTCCATCAAGGCGAAATCGACGCTGATCTTGCGGATCTCAGGGTATTCTTGGGCCAGGATCGTTTCGAGGCGTTTGGGACCCTTTGCGGCCGCAGCAAACCAACGCTGGCAGGCTTGGTGCATCTCCGGCTGGTGCACGGACAACGCATTGGTGAGGGTGACAAACGACCACACGAACATGCCGGCGTTCCAGCGGTAATGCCCCGAGGCGAGGTATTCCTGGGCCTTTTCCAGAGAAGGTTTTTCGACAAACCGTTCGACCTTGAAGAAAGGAGTCTTGAGCGCCTTGCCCACTGCGGGTGCCGGCAAGGCATTCCCGGAATGGATGTATCCGTAGCCAGTCTCCGGTCCGGTGGGCTGGATCCCAATGGTGACGATCACCTGCCCGCGTGAAGCCACATCCAAGGCGTCGGAGAGTACTTGGCGGAACCCTTTCTCGTCGTGGATGACATGGTCGGCCGGCAGCACCGCCATGACGGCAGTGGTGGAACGCGCCCCGACCACCGCCGCACCCAATGCGACTGCGGCGCAGGTGTCACGGCCCACCGGCTCGCCGATGACGTTTTCCTTGGGCAACTCCGGCAACTGCCGCCGCACCTCAGCCGCCTGAACGGCATTGGTGATGATGAGGATGTTGGCCAGCGGCACCAACGGTCGTACCCGATCCACGGCCTGTTGCAGAAAGGAACGCCCCCCCAGGAGGCGGATGAGTTGCTTGGGGGTCTTCTCACGGCTCACAGGCCAGAAGCGCTCGCCTCGCCCACCGGCCATGATGATGACGAAGCGGTCTGCCGACCCACCGCGGGCGACCGGGGCGACGGGCGAAGACTTCTTTCGGGACACCGGCCGGGATGTCGCAGCGGGGACAACCTTGGCCGTCTTGGTTGACTGGACGCTCTTGGCAGTCGCCTGGACGGCCACTGGAGAGGGTTGAGCCGGAGGGCGGGGAACCGGCTTGGCGGTGCGGGCCGACTTCTTGGAGGGCATGCGCTTCATGGATTCAGTGTTGGGCCATCGAACACCAGGATCTGCCCCGGCTCCAAGGGTTTCGTTCGATAACCGCGCGCTGGCAGGAATTCACAAAGGCCGAATGCCCGCCTGCCACTCCAGTTCGAAGCCGTCCTCACGGAGCCGCTTCTGGAACTCGGCCCTTAGATCCGCCTTGGCATGGACCGCGGCCGGCGAGAGCTTGCGATCCACGCAGAAGGCGGCCAAAGCCCCGGCGGCCTCTCCGATGTTCCACTCCACCGGGTGCAATCGGTAGCACCCATTGGCAATGTGGGTGGCCCCCAGACACTTGCCCGCCGCAATGAGGTTTTCCACCCGCCGCGGCAGCAGCGCTCCCAACGGAATTTGGAATGGCAGGCTGGAGACATCGACGTAGTTGCGCCCGGTGGTCGAGGGATGCAGGTCGATGCGGTAGGCACCAACCCCCACAGAATCCGGAAATGGCGTGGCCCGGACTGTCTCGGCGGTGGCCCCGGTCTCGGCCTTGCGGACCTCGGTGGAGAGGTGGCGCTCAGACACCGTGAACTTCGCACGGATGCGTCGACTTTCGCGGATGTACGGAGCCAAAGCGAACCCGTCGGGAGTCCCCAGCACACCGGCACTGGGCTTGAGGCCCGGCCAACCCGTCCCGCCATCCGGACGCGGCGCGTCAGTCTGCAACCAGTAGATGAGACTGCGGCTCAACGCCTTGGCCTCGGCCTCACGCTGTCGACGCTGCTCCAGGGTGACACCCGGACCCACCAGCGGGGCCAGCCAGTGATCGTTCTGAGGCCAGTTGACCAAAGACACCGAGGGGAAAGCCTTCGGATCCTGGAAGCGGGACGCGTCGCGGATGCGGCGATAGGTCCACAGGTTTGGAAAGGCTCCTTCCCCCGCCGGATCGAACGGCAAGGTCCGCGGCTGGAGGGTGATCGGATGGGAATGTTCCCAGGCAAACAGTCGACCCGGCCAGGGTGGCTGCATCTGGGGAACATAGTCCCGCCACCGGGCGTAGTCGTCCGGGCGTTGGATCACATGGTTCTGGCCCGCATGGTGTTCCAGACCAAAGCACCAGGTGATGGCCTGCTGGTCGAGCGGATCGGCTTTCTCCGGCGCAGAGGGCTCACCGGTTTCTGACCGGGATTCGGCCCCCGTCACGTGCTCCACTCCAGCCAACGGCAGCAGGTCACCGAGTTCCGTGGCTTCCAGCACCCACGGCGCCGACACCACCCGCCGACGACCTCCGGCCACTGCCTCGAAGGTCACCGATTCGACTCGATCCCCGCGCACTGAGGCGGCGACGGGACGATGACCCATCAGGAGGGTCAGCCGTCCATTGGCGATGTGGGGAGCCAGCATCGATTCCAAAACAGCCAGGGCCAGTCGCGGCTCATGGCACAACCGCGAAACCCATCCACCGCCAGGGTTGATCCGCGCCACAGACCTCGAAGCCGCGTTCAGAGGAGCATCCCGCAGAAAGCGCAGCCGGACCTCGTCCCGAAACTGGCGATAACTCCGGGTGCAACCTGACTCCTCGATCCAAGGATGCTCATCGGGGGCCACCGCCTGGGAGGTGAGTTGACCCCCGATCCACAGGGTCTCCTCGGTGAGCACCACCCGCTGTCCCGCACGACACGCTGCCAAGGCTGCTGCGACACCCCCGACCCCACCTCCAACGATCAACACGGATGCGGACTGTGAGACAGTCCGGCGCTCTGCAGCGTCCAAATCCGAAGCCGCAAGCCAAGCACCGCCCCACCCCATCGATGCCAAGAACGCTCGCCGATCCATGCAGCGCAGGCTGACCTCAAAAACGCCGATGCGCCAGCGAGATGCCCGGCCAATTGCAGCCCCAGTTCGTCGCCATTGAGAATTTCTACGTGTTACAAAATTAAATGCATCAAATGCATTTTTCTACAAGCAACTCCATCCCCAACCGATGTAAAACAAGAAACAAGACTCTCCATTTTTGTATTTTGTGATCGAAGCTCCAACCACCAACGCCCATTGGCTCAATGCGGCCAAGGATCTTACAAACAACAAAACTTGGGAGCAGCTCTCGGCCACCTACAGAGCTCCAATTCTCAATCACTGCGCCAGAAGTGGTCTGACGCCTCAGGACGCTGAGGAGATCGCTCAGGAATCCCTTTACCAACTGGCCCTGCAAATTGAAAAGGCTGGGGGCCAGTGGGAACCCAAAACCCTGCGTCCCTGGCTCACCGACGTCATCAACCGGCACATCATCGACCACGTCAAAAACGCTCCCCAACGACACCTCTCGCCCAAGGTGCTGGCTCTGGTAAAGCAATGGATGGAACCTCCCACTGAGGACGGGATCTTGCCGGAACAACGCATGGAAGCCGAATCCCACCTTTGGACCCTTTCCCTCAACCGGGCCCGCAGTCAGGTGTCACCCCATCACTGGCAGATTTTTGACGCCTACGTGATCCAAGGACTGCCCTCCCGCGAAGTCGCTCAGTTCTTCAACACCAGCCACTTCAACGTCCGCCTGATCGCCCACCGCATCAAAAAGGTGGCTCGCCAGTCCTACAATCAGCTACTCAGTGAGGAGTTGATCGCTCCCACACCATGATCGGGTCCGTCCCAACGTTGCCCCCTGATTACGAGCTGATCCGATCCATTTCCCAGCGGCAGAACTCCTGGGTGTTGCTGGTTCGGGATGCTCAATACCGCCGCTGCTGCCTCAAGCTGAATTACTCGACCGACCCGACCCAACTGCAAAAGCAGATCTCCCTCCGCAATGCGCTGATGCGCGTGTCCCAAGGCAACACCGGCCTACTGCCGATGCTCGATTGGGGCGTGAATACCAACACCGGAATCCTTTGGGAAAAATTCCCATTGGCCGATGATGTGACCGGGACCCTACCCGAAGATTCTGCCGACTACCGACCCATGACCTTGGCCGAGCAGTGTCGGCTGAACCCCGAAATCGCGACACTGACCGTGATTTCATGGGGCATCCGCTTGGCCTCGGCGCTCACAGCGCTTCACGCAGAGGGGTTCCTCCACCTGGATATAAAGCCCTCGAACATTCTCTTCCTCGATGGGCTTCCGGTCCTGGGCGACTACGGATCGCTGAACCGCTCGGTCGAGCCCCATCGACACCTGGGCTCCGACGGGTACTACCCTCCCGACAAACAGTGTTCACACGCGCTCGATGTCTTCGCGCTGGGACGTACCCTCTATGAGGTCTGGAGTGGCTTTGAGCGTTACCATTTTCCGACCCTGCCCGCCCGCGTACTCAATGCCCCGGACTGGGAATCGCATGGCTGGCTATTGAACGAGTCCTTGATCCGGGCGACGGACGTGCGAGTCACCCGACGCTTCTCCGAGGCAGCCCAGTTCGAAAAGACGCTTTCCGAGGCTCAAGAGGGGCGAACCCGCCTTTCCCGACGCAAGGCGGCCGCAGCGCTGCTGACCCTGGGTGCTGCGGCCGGCGGATTCTTCATCGTCCGCCAACTACCGTCCCACTATGCGGTGTGGCACCACCGGTCCAAGGCCCGGTTCGGTTACGAGCAATGGAACGCCAACGAACTGACCTGTGACTGGAAGAGCCGGATGCTTTACTGCGTCACGGCCGATGCCCGAGGGTCTTTCTATCAGCGCTACGACTTGGGGCACTTTAAATGGAAATACACCGCCCACCCGAAAGGACCCCATCGCATCCCCTTCTGCACCATTTCGCCATGGTCCGAAGAACTCATCTTCTGTGAATCGGTTTCGGGCCAGGTGTTCCGAATGCCCCTAGATGGATCTCCGCCGGAGCCCATTCCTACCCAGACATTGAACCAATTGGATTTCACGGGTAACGGCTACGTCGACCCGATCCACCAACGCATGGGTATGTTTGCCGGATACGGCAATTTCCGGGTGCACAACCATCGCCAAGAATACGACCCCAAGACGGGGCGGTGGGAACAAGTCTCCGAGACCTCTCCCCAGTTGCCTTGGCCGCGGGGAGGCGCTCAGTTGTTTCCAGGTAAGGATCGAAAGACCTGGTTCATGCTGGGCGGCTTCGG
>CAMCYJ010000070.1 GCA_945883815.1 Akkermansia muciniphila
GGGCAACCCATTGAACCACCGTGGCACGAGCATCGTTGCCACCCAGATTCACCGGCACCAGTTCGGTGGTGAAGAACTCCCGCTCCGTGTTGGCGGCCATCAGGTTAGCCAGAGCGGATTGGTCGCGGATGCCATTGATCGTGAGTCGATACCGGGTGGATTCCACCAGGCCTTGAACCTCCACTACGACGAGGCTGGGATTGGTTCCCAATGCGGCCGATCGAACGGTCACTCCGCCATCCATCCGGAAGATATCGCTCACCGCCCCCCCCGGAATGGCCACCGCCTCGCTAAACTCGATGACCACATTGGTCAGGCCCACGTTATACACCCGGCGAACCTCCGGAGCGACCGTGTCTGGATTCACCGTCAAGGTCACGGAAACCGACTGCGTGGAACCCAGGGCGTTGGTCAGGAAGGCTTGAAAGGAGGCTCCATTGTCCACCCAAAGCACCGGATTCAAGGTGTAACTCATCCCAGTGGCATTGGGAATGAAGGTGCCGCCCCGCTTCCAGAATACTTCAGCCCCACCCGGGTTGTCGTAACCCACGGTGAAGGTGGCCGAACCGCGTTCATCGACGGTGACCGCCACGGGTTGCAGCGAAATCCGCGGTGCCTCGGGCTTGAGTCCCCAGGCGACAAAGTTGTCGAGGGGAATGGGCCCCTCATCCACACCGTCCGGGCGCACCCATCGAACCGCCAAATTGTCACCGCCTCCGCCCTCTTTCTGAAGTGCTTCGATATAGTAGCGGGAACCGGCAACCAAGGTGATCGGGAGGCTTTGCTGCTCGGGAAAGTTGTTCCAATTGCGCGGAGGAGTCCAACCCGGGACTCCGGCGATCCAACGGACTTTATCTGGACTGGCGTCGGTGCTGAGGAACAGTCCAGCATAGTCGTCGGCCGCGATCCAGAAGGTGTACTTGCCGCTCAGGGGAGCCGTGAAGATACCCCGCAACCGCTGCCCGTAATTCTCGGCCACATCGGTGGGGGCCTCGAAGAAATCCGTGATGATGTTGGTGGAAGTCGGCTTGTTGGGATAAGCGGCACTGTTGGTTAGCGCGTCCAGGGTGACACCTGGAATGTCGCTGAACACCTCCCGGAGGAGGGTGCCGCCGTGAACCGGCAATAAGCCCAAGATCGCCATCAATACCCAGCGACCCAAGGTCGCACCCGTTTGAATCTTCCAGTTCATGATTTGATACCCTCACTGCAGCCATGCACCCGTTTTGAGTCATGTGGCAAACGGCAGTTGAACAGGGCTTGGGAAGCGCTAAGCAGCTTCCATGCAAATTCACCCATGCGGTAACTAAACTGTAACATTCCGCAAATTTGGAGTCACTCACGGAACATGCAGTGTCGAGAGTATCATTCCCACCGAATGACTCCCCCGTCTTTCCGGCTCAGCCGGAACGAGCGATCCCATTGAATCGTTGGCTGAATCGTTGGCTGAGCATTCCCCGGTGAGCTCCGGGGGATAGGGCGATTTCTCCGAAAGCGCCAATGTCTGCGGCGCCGGACCGCTCGGAGATCGGTCCCTACCGGGGAGGTTCTCGGGCAAGATTTAGAGTCGTATCGCGGCCTTGGCCAGAACGACGCTCTCGCGAAAGAGGGCGCCGTAAGTGCGAGCGGCCCCATTGAATCGCTCAGTCTCTCCAGAAAAACGACTCCTCCCCGACCCGGTAGCGGACGGCCATCTCAGGGGTGTCAATGGGGCGGCCCTGATGAAGGGATTCCACCCCAGCCAAGGTCATGCCCGAAGTCAGCAAGGTGCGCTCCAGCGGATACGGTTGGCGACGTTCCACGACCATCCGCTCGATGTGGCGGATTTGTGGATTGAAGAAGTCAGCCGTGGAAGAACCGTGGGTAGGCATCGGCAAGTACATCTGACACGAAATGATCCGGCCCGTCTTGGAATCCAGGCCCGCATAGTTGAAATCCCGAATCGCCAGCATGGCCAGGGTGGTGCGGAAGCCGTCGCGGTGGTCGATGAAGTAGCCCCAAGCCTCCGGAAAGGCTTCCCGCGCCCAGTTGAGGCTGACCGGTGCCGTTGGGTAACCATCCCGCACGGGCAAGTTGTGACTGCGGCACAATGCCGCCTCCAACAAACGCCGGGTCGTGTCCCGCCGGCTCAATTCGTCCCAAAAGGCCGTTCCGCGAAGCCCGTGGACTCGACGAATTCCCACCTCGCCGCCCTTCCGCCGCTCCGACATGCATTGAGCGGTCTCCAAACCGTGGATGTCATAGCTGTCGAGGCCACCATAGGCGGCACACAGGCTTTCCGACAATTGTGTCCCCAACGGCATTTCCGTGGGCGGCATGCGTTTGGTGACTGGCAACGACGATCCCGCCTGGAACGGAAACCCGAGGCGACGGGCATCCTCCACCATTTCCACGCATTCACGCCAGTCGGTGGACAGGTGCTTGTCATTGAACACAGGCACGCTACGGCCGGAGGCCTCAAACACCCGCACCACCTCCTTGAAGAACGGGTACCGGGGATATCGGGTCTGACCCTTCTCGTTCTTCGGGTACTGACCATGCTCACCAATGATCACGACGCCATCCACCGCCAACCGACCCGTCCCGAGCGTCAGCGCCTCGGCGATGCTCGAATAAATCGGAACGCCATGGCGGGCCGCCGTCCCACGAGCCAAGTCCTTTTCCGGAAACTGATCGACGTACAAAGAAACCAAATCCACCTCCGGCTTCCGCCAACCGCCCTCCCAGGCGTAGCCCAAGAGAAACCGATCAATGAAGTGCTGGGCATGGGAGTGCTGGCGGACCTCCGTGGCAATCAGCGCGATTTTCTTGCGAGCCAGTTTGGGTTTCTTGGAAGCCCAGAGGGTGGGCGCGAAGGCAGTGGCGGCCACAGCAAATCCGGCCGTGGTGCCTGCGGTGGAGAGGAACTGTCTGCGGGAAACAGAGGCATTCATGGGGTGATTGGATTCCGGGTCTTGATTCGATGCAGGTACCAAAGGGGTGGTAGCGCCAGGAGGGGCAGGAGTCCGGCCGCCACCAGGCCGGGATCCATGGTCCCCAAACGATCGGCGGAGATGCCGAAGAGCAACTGAGCCTTGGCAGGCAAGATCCACGCTGCAACGCCCGCTGCCCCGGTGATCTTGCCCTGATGGTGCTCGGAAAGGTCTTGGGTGAAGGTGTGGTAGAGCGGAAATACTCCAAGTGCTCCTGCGGCGATGGCCAACAACACGGCCATGAGCCAAGGCCCTCGCACCAACCAAGGCACGGCGACCGTGCCGCAGCACAGCAGGGCGCAGCCAAAAAACACCAGAAACCGGGCCCCCGACGGAGTGCTGCCTCGACGAGCCAGGGCCACCGCCAAGGCCCCAGCGGCCAGACAGCCCACATCAGCCGCTACAAAGAAGGCCGAGTTGAAATGGAGTGCCTCGGTCTCCGAGTATCCCCGCCCCTTCTGCAAGAACATCGGCAACCAAGCCCGCAGGACTTGCCACGTCGTATTGATGCAGGCCACCACCAGGATGACCGCCAACATGCGGCCACTGAAGAGCACTTTCAGGAAAGGGGTGGCCGATGGGCCTGCAGCGGCCACCGATTCCGCTCCCGAACGCAAATCACCCGAACGCACCATCAGGAACCAAGGAATGAGCCACAACAATCCCACTCCACCGAGCCAGAAGAACGGCGGGCGCCAAGCCCCTGCTACTCCCACGGATCCTGCTCCCAAGAGCAGCGGCAGAACCAACGGCGTGATGATCGCCCCGAACGTGGCACCACTCTGAAGCAGGCCATTGCCCATCGATCGCTGCCGTTCATCGAGCAACGAGCGGGTGATGCGCACGGCGCACGGCCAATGCCCGGCCTCAAAAAAACCCAACAAGCTGCGGAAGAGCAGCAAACCGGAATAATCTTGAGCCCACCCCGTCGCCATTCCCGCCAGCGACCACAACGCCAGCACCGCGGCATAAACCCGATGCACGGCAAACCGGTCCGCCATCCAACCGAAGACCACCGATCCCGCGGCAAAGGCGTAGCCGAAAGCGGCCTCGACCTGACCATACTGGGTCTTGGTCATGGCGAACTCCTCAGTGATCCGCACCGACATTCCAGACAACGTCTGACGGTCCATGTAGTTGATGGCCGAGGCCAGCAACAACATCCCGCACACCGACCACTTCCAGACGGCACCGCGCGAACCGGATGGAGGAAGAGGGGTCATGGCCACTTATCGTTCAGACCAAGAGATACCGTCCCAGCGCCGGACGCGTTCCAGCAACTGGACCGCATCCGCAGAAAAGACATCAAAGAGCGCTTCCCCCTTTTCAGCCGACGCGGCGGACGGGTGACCGATGTGACCCGTTGGGGTACGTTCCCGAGTGACCCAACCCCGATGGGCCGGATGGAACGGGGGCGTCGCATCCACGGGGTCCAATGAGGCGTAGGGCCCCACTTTGGCGGAATCCAATCGCAGCATCATCGAAGTCTCCCACTCGCAGGCATGCCCCATCTCCTGTTGCACCCACCCACCCGACACCGGCCGCTCGAAGGGTTTGCCTCCGAGGCTCCAATACGTCGCAAAGAGCAGCAGCAAGCCGTCGGTGTCGCGGTGCCGCTGACGCAATTCGAAAACCACCTGCCGACCGGGGACATCATTGCCGCCGTGACCGTTGAAAAAAACCACCCGCTTGAACCCGTGCCGCAGGACATTCTCGGCCAACCCCACCAGCACATCGAGGTAAGGACGGGGCGACGCCGACAGCGTTCCTGGAAAATCGAGGTGATGATCGGAATTGCCGAGCCAGAGCACCGGGGCGAACACGACCTCTTGAGACAGCGCCAACTCGGCCCGACGCACCACTTCGCCCACGAGTTGGGTGTCGGTAAGCACCGGCAAATGCCCCCCGTGCTGCTCCAGCGCAGCGATGGGAAAGACAATCGGAGTCTCGCGCGGCAAGGCCGCCAACTGCGGCGAAGTGAGTTCGGCAAGGTACATGGAGAATCGTGGTCAAGGATGCAGATTCGATAGGCCAGGTCAAAGGAAGGCGACGAACAGGAAGTGGCGAACAGGAAGGCGACAAACAGAGTCAAGGCCTCGCAAACAATCCCTCCTGGGTCCGCAATTCACGGCTCCCAACTCTGTCGGAGTTGACCGGTCTCGGCATCCCAAACGCGGACGATCCCGCGGTCATCGGCACCGACGACCCATCGTCCATCGCGACTCACCGAGAGTGTCTGGAGGTACTCGGGCACGGCAGAAAGGTCCCGAATCGTCTCACCATCGGCCTTGAACACGCGCCCCTTGCCCGACCCGCTCACGGCCACAAACCGCAAGGCCTGACCAGCCGACTGAAGTCCGGTGACCTCCTTGCCGAAGCCGTCGACATTCTTGCGGCGCTCACCCGTGCGAGGATTCCACAACTTAACCGTGCCCTCGGCCCCGGCTGTCGCGAGAAAACTGCTGTCGGGAGTCCAAGCCACACCAATGACATGATGGGTGTGCCCCTCCAGGTTAAAGCGGGACTGGTTGGTGTTCAGCGCGGTGATCCTTGCGAATCGATCGGCCCCGGCGCTCGCCAGGCGGTCACCACGCGGTGAGAAGGCCACGGCCGTCACCGCATCGCTGTGCAAGCTTCCTAGATCATGGGCCAACGAGCCTTCGGGCAATTTCCACAGCTTGAGTTCCCCAGACCTCGAGGGCTCGCCGCCACCGGTTGCCAACAGTGTGCCATCGGGACTGAAGGCCAGCGCATTGACACGATCGGCAAAGGCCGGGACTAGCGCTGTCCCCGCCAAAGTCTGCCGAAGGAACCAAGGGCGCACGGTCTGGATACGGCTGACGCCATCCGGGAAAGCAGCCAAAAATTCGTCATCATTCAGAGCCACCAAGGCCAGCGGAGGTCCTTGACCGACAGCAAAGGTGCTGGCCGCTCTGCCGATGTCGGAATGCCACCGGGTCCACAATCCATCGGCACCCACCGTCAACAGCGAACCTCCCGAGGGGGAAACCGCTGCAGTCTGGAAGGGTTGGCTCTTGGATCGATTCCAATGGGCCTGAAGCGCCTGGATTCGGGCCTCCGATCGAGTCACCCGCTCCAGGGCGACCAACTTCTCAGCCTGGGTCGCGACCACGGAAGCGGCCGCCGCGGCGACATTCTTCTCCGCGAGGACAACATCTTGCACGGCGCCTTCGGCTGCGATGCGGGCCTTGTCCAACGGACCCTTGAGCTCACCCGCCTTTTTCTGGGCGGCAGCCAATTGTTCTTCGGCCTTCTTGCGCCGTGGCGGCACTTCGATTTCAGCCCGCTCCAACGCGGCCTTGCGCCGCCCCAAGATTTCCGCCTTTGCAACGACATCGTCCAAGGCCTTCAGCGCCGCTTCCGGCGAACTCTTGGCCAGAGCTGTGGCCTGCTGCACCGCCTTGCTGGCCTCCTGAGATTCGGCCTGGATCTTGGCCAATTCTGCGGCGGCCGCATCCCGTTCCCGGGTGGCGGTGGCAGCGAGGGCGTTTTGGTCGGACCACTCCTTCTCCCGCTCGGACAGAGTTTTTGCAGCAGCATCGCGCTTCTCGCGCGCTTTGCCCAAAGCGGTCTGCGCGTTGGTCACCGCCGTTTGGGCCTCCTGAATCCACAGGCCCGCCGCAGTCGATTCCAACCGACTCCGCCCCAACTCCGCCTCCTCCCGCGCCACATCGGCCGAGAGTCGAGGATCTCCAGCCATGCGAGCCCCATTGGTTCGGGAAAGATTGCGGAAGACTGTTTCCGCGGAGCCGTCCGCCAAAACTGCGACCCCATTGGATCCAGAACGATCCCAAAGCAAGGACCGCACCGGAGCCGACAACCGCCGCTGAGTGACCGAAGCCGGAGTCCATTTTTGGAGGACCCCATCGGAACCCGACAACCAGAGCTCACCTCCCGTGGCGAAGTCCGCCGCCAGTACCCTCGCGGCTGAAGGGATTTCTGGAGCGTCTTCGAGCACCCAATTCCCGCTGCCTGCGCCATCACTGGTTCGTCGCAATCGCTGAACTGCATGGGCGGAGCCATAGGTCACACACCATTGAGCTTCTCCCGGAATCCAAGCCATTCCCGTCGATTCGGCCGGAAGCACCACCGGCTTTGAGAACGACAGTCCCGTCTTCGTCATCGAGACGTTCCACCATTCACGATCGGAGACGACCGCCAACACGCGCCCATCAGAAGACCACCCGAGCCGGACGGTCGAGAACGAGGTGACCGGGAAGGTCCCCTTCAGCGGCCCTGCCCCCAGCACGCGCGACAGCGGATTGGAACGGACTTCCAGAATTCCTGAAGCCGTCACGGAGGCCACCGCGGTGCCATCCGGCGAAAACGCAGCAGCTACCCAAGACGCCTTGGCAGGAATCGAGACCAGCGGCTCGACTGTCACCGGACGCCGTTGCCACAAACGCACCTCGCGGAATCCGGCCGTCGCCAACCATTGATCGTCCGGGCTGAAGGCCAGAGCTCCAACCACATCGCGCTGGCTGGCCCCATCCAGCGACGGATCTTGCAAGCGCCCGACCGTTTTGCCCGTGGCCACCTCCAACACGCTGACTCGATTGGCCCGAGCCACCGCCACCGTGCCACCCTCGGAATCGAGGGCCACCGCAAAACTGGATTTCCATTCCGCGAAAATCGGCTTCCACGCGGGCTCCACCACGACAGCCCGGTCGGCCTTGGCTCCCTGCTCGATCCAGCGCCACAGGACACCCAACTCTTCGGGGGTCAAATCCCGGGCGTTGGATTTGTTGCCCGCTGGCGGCATCACCAAGTCTTCGACCTGATGGGCGGCGGATTTGAGGACCAGACTATCAGCCGGTTTTCCAACCACGGCACCGGGCCCGGTGTCGCCTCCGCGCAAGAGCGAGGCGGGAGTCTCCAGATTCAGGCCTGCCTTGGAACGGGTCTGATTGTGACACGGGAGACAGTTCGCCTGGAACATCGGTAAGATGTCCTTCTGGAAGCCGACCGGGGCATTCGTGCCACCAACTGCGTTGCGTATGGGAATCGGACTGACGGCGGCTGAGACCAAATCCATCCCGACCCACCCGAGGGTGATGACCCAGGCGGTCCAAAATCCCAACCGGCGTCTGGCAAGAAACCTCACGGCTTGACCTCCGTTTTGGCGACTCCACCGACCGTCACACGGAAAGGCTCCGACCAAATGGCCAAGGTCAGGTCGCGGGGCTTGGCCTTTTCTTCGGCGGCCTTGCGACGCGCTTCGGCTTCCGTCTTGCGGGTTTCGGCTGCCGCCTTCCCTTCCGGCTTGGCGGCGGACAACGCCTGCTCGGCCGCCTTCAACTCCGCCTCGGCCGAGACCAAGGCCTCGGGGGCCTGACGGTATTTGCCGGCGAGGCTGCCCTGTAGCCAGAGTGTATGGGTTCCCGTTGAGAGCCGCGCCTCGCCCAGAGACAACTCGGCCACCATATTGGTAGCCTTTTCCGGGATACTGATCTCTTGAACTTTGTCCAAGGCGGCGTGCCCCACAGCCTTCAGTTTGAAGGCCCCATGAAACTCCCCGCGCCGTTCGATTTGCAGCGGGAGTTTCCATGTGGCGCCGTCGACTGATCCCGTGGCGACTCCGACTCGGACGGTCACCGGGGCTGACTCATCGGTCACCACGCCGAGGGCCGAACCGCGGGAACGACGGACCACCGGATTCTCGATGTTGTAATCGGCGACCGGCCAGACCACCGAGGCAACCGACGCGGTCCTGACCCGTATCGCCGAACCCACAGACGCCTGGCCCAACAACTGCCATGGGGCCGCGCCCGAGGCTTCCGCGGAGGCGCTCAGCAGCAGCACCCCGGTGTTCTGATCGGACAAGATCCGCGTGTTGGAGGCACACACGCCCGGAGGCAAGTTGCTGGCGCTCAATTCAATGTCTCCCTGAAAACCATCCCGGCGGAACGCAACCACGCGGTAGGCCAGCGTCTGGTCGCGCCGGAGGACCGACGGGAGCACCGGAATACTGCGATCCTCACCCGCACGGGCCGGTGGCATAGGAAAGACCACCAATTGGAAATCGGGAGCTTCCCGGCGAAGGCTGAGGCGGTAGGGATATTGTGCTGTACCATCACTCCGTCGAAACCCATCGCGAACGAGAATTCGATACTGACCGGTCTCTGGCACCTCCCAGCGGGCTGCAGCGTCCCGATGAGCGGTGGGAAACTCCCGATCGCCCAAATTTCGCTCGGTATCGGCCAACTCCATCACGTCCACCCACTCCGGAGCCTTGGCCGAAGCCGCTGGGGGTTTGGCCCGTTGGACCAACGCCATCGGATCGACCGGATGCCCCCAGCGCTCGGAGGTCAACTCCACCCAGAGCACTTCGCCTTTCTTCGCCTCGAAGGCAACCCCGCTCGAATGCCCTCGGGCCGGGAACAGAGCGGAGAATTCACACGGCGTCGTCACGGAGACCAGCCCTGTTGAAACGCCAGCCACCACGGGGAGCGTCGTGAGGGCAAACAGCACCGACTGCACCGGGACCACGCCGTCGGAGCCACGCCAAAGCCAAGATTCCCCGGCCAACGGAGTGGATGGCGGTTGCCCCAGAGTTCCTACCAAGGCGGAGGACGCGGTGGGCTCGGCCGGCGCGGTGATTTCCAGTTCCCGCTGCTCCAAGGGTTCCCCATCGGCACCCAAGACTTGGGAAGACTTGCCACCGGGTAAACGATGCCCATACACCGTCACCCGTTGGGTAAGGCCCGCCTGCAGCACCTGCGGCACGGCGAAGGCCACACTCGGGCGCGCGGTCAGCTTCAGCCGGAAGCCGTGGGTGTCACCACCCCGGTAGAGAGAGTCATGCAATCGCAGGAAGTAGACACCCTTCGCGGGCAGCCGGAAATTGAAGCTATCCCGGCGACGCACCCGAGCCAATTCAGCACCTGAGGCATCGGTCAACGCCAGGTCGGCCACCAGCTTGGAATCCAGTTCACGGGCTTCGACCCGAACCCCCAATGCCTGGCCGGCTTCTCCCTGGAAGCGAAACCACAGGACCTCCTGAGCGCCCACACGCCCGTTGACCACTATTTCCAACGGCAACTCAAAGGCCTGAGATGGTGACACAGGAGCCTGGGTCCAAAGCAACTCTGTCCCCGGAGCCCCCACCGCAAAAGCCCTCGGATTGGATACTCCATAGCGCCCGCGGACGCGGAGGTCGATGGGGTCTTCAGAGAGTTCTGCCGGCAGCTGGACCCGGAAACGGTCGGCGCTTGCGGGCACGGGAGTGGCGGTCACTCGCGGGTCCGAAAACATCAGACCTTCCGCCGCATCAAGATCCGAACCGCTGACTGTCACCTCCACGCTGGACCCGGCTGCACCACCCAACGGAAACACCGTGTTGAGTTTTGCCAATGGCAATTGTGCCCAGGCAGTTGCCATGGACAACGCCCCCGCTAACAACCACCCAGCGGTGGTCCGAAGACCCCAGGAAGCCCGCAACATGCGTCAATGGTTGAAGAGGAATTCCTTGGTGTTCAGGAGAGCCCAACTGAGGTCCTCCCACGCTTCGCGGCGCGCTTTGACCCGGATGGCTTCGGTATCGGCAGCATCCTTGCCCGGTTTGGCGGCCCCAACCTTGCGCGCGAGGTATTCGGTGGCCCGCTGCACCTCTTCAGTCGAAGGCGATCGCGAATAGGCCAGCTGATACAATTCACCCACCTTGACCGGGTCCGGTCGGGTGTCGGCTTGGAGCCGCGCCGGGCGGGAATCATCGGAACTCAACCGGGCTTGGATGTCCTTGGAGTTGAGCAAATGCAGGCTCTGGCTGAGAGAAGCTTCCATGCTGCGCTCACACTCGCAGGCACTGCTTCCCTCCGGCCGCCCGAACACGGTCAAGAAGTAGCTTTGTGCATTATAACTGTTGTCCGGAAGGCAAATGGCTCGGGTGCCAGTCGGAAGGCCTTCGAACTGGCTGCGTCCACCGGTCAGCGTGTTCACCGAATCCAGCAAGACCTCAGCTGGCAAGCGCCGCGGATAAAACCGCGAGAAATGGTGACGATCCTTGGCATTGTAAGCATTGGGCTCGGCACTCAACTGGTAGGTGGTGCTGCGGGCCAAGGTGCGCACGAGCTCCTTCAGGTCGAACCCACTGGCCACAAAGTGGGCGGCCAAGGCATCGAGTAATTCCGGGTTGCTCGGGGGATTGGTGTCGCGCATGTCATCCTCCGGATCGACCAAACCTCGCCCGAAAAAATGCTTCCAGTAGCGATTGACCAGCGCCTTGGCGAACCAGGGGTTCTTGGGCGAGGTCATCCATTCGGCCAAGAACACCCGCGGATCGTCGTCGACACTCAGGTTGAAGGCCGACTGTCCGAGGGCGGCCGGCTTCATGGCCTGGCCGTTCTTTTTGTTGGTCGCCTTGGCCTCGCCTCGCCGATGAACGACCACCTCTTCACCCGGCTGCGCTCCGGGTTTGTAGGCGACCTGGGAGAACGCCGCCCCAAAGCTCCAATAGTCGGCCTGACTCCACTTTTCGTACGGATGATGGTGGCACTGAGCACACTGCATCCGCTGGCCGAGGAACAATTGGGAAACGTCCTCCAGCTGGGTCTGCAGGGTGCGGACCTGACGGTACCAAGCCACGGGCGGATTCTCCGAAACCTCTCCCGAAGCCGTCAGTAAATCCCTAACAAAGCGATCGTAAGGTTTATTGATCGCCAAACTGTCACGAACCCAGGCGTGGAAGGCGATGGTTCCGCGGGCTTGCTTTGGCTCGCTGCGCTTGTTGCGGAGCAGGGCCGCCCATTTTCCGGCAAAGTAATCGGCGTAATCGGTCGAAGCGACCAGTCGGTCGATCACCCGATCCCGATCGCCAGTGGCCGTATCGGCCTCGAACGCCCGAACCTCGTCCGATGTGGGCAATCGACCGGCGACATCGAGCGTGACCCGGCGCAGGAAGGTGGACTTATCGGCAATTTCACTGGGGGGCATCCCCACCTGCTTGAGTTGCTTGAAGACCAGCTCATCGACGAAGTTCTTGGCCAGCGGCAATCGGTCCACGGGGGCCCCGAGCGGAATGGTGGCCCGGAAGGTCGCCACTTGGCCCTGATAGCGAACCATCACGGCAAACTCACCCGGCTGATTGAAGATTTTGAGCAGACCATTGGCATCGGCCGAGGCCATGTCCTTGTCGTTGGGCTCAAACAAAGAGCTGCGGGTGACATCCTCGGTGGAACCATCCGAATAATGGGCCGTCACGACCAACTGCTGCTCGCCATTCAGGGCCAACGTCCGAGCCGAAGGGAACACCTCCAACCGCTCGACGATGGGCGCGTTGGTCTTGCCCGCCGGCATGCCCTGCGCAATCCATCGCACCAGACGGCGGTAATCGTCTGATCCGATCTCCAGACGCTTTCCACCTCCGTGGGGCATCTCCGCGGTCCCCTTGGTCACCAGCAGGCTGCGGGGCGGATCGGCCGGAAACAGGCGCCGCCCACGGGCCTCGCGAACCAGGTGTTCGTAGTCTTCGTCCGGCTCGAAGCCGAGCAATGAGAGGCGAAACCCGTTCTGGCCGGCTGCCTTGCCATGGCACCCGCCTCCGTTGCAGCCATTCTTGGTGAAAATCGGGACAATCTGGTTGGCGAAGTGCAGCGGAGCCGGTTGACCCGCATGAACAACGCGGACCGGAAGTCGCGCCGTCACGCCGTCGCGGCTCTTGGCCGAGATCACCGCCGCCCCATCGGCTACCGGGATGACGCGGCCGGCGTTATCGAGCCGGACAATTCCCGAAGGTTCCGCACTCCAACTCACCTCGCGGCTCACGTCGCGGGTGCCATTCGAGGTGGCCAGCAATTGCTGTCGGGCATCCTGGGAATCGAGAACCAACTCGCCAGCTCCGGCCCGATAGTGCAATTCGATGGTTTCACCCGTGAGCTTGCCGGGGCTGCCGATCAGGAAAACCACCAGCGAGGTCATCACCCCCAGAAGGGCTCGATGGGCCGCTTGGGAGGCTTTTGGAAGGGCAATCCAAGGGGAATACATGAAATCGGGTGGAAGGTGCATGGAAGAAAACCCTATCAAGAAACCAACTCACGCATGGGCTGACACCCCTCGGGGACCAGGAATTGAGGCCGACCGGTGAGGTCCGGAAGGGTGACTTTGTTCACATCGATGCCCAGGTTCTGGTACAGCGTTGCGAACACTTCGCCGAACTGAACGGGCCGCTCGCTGGGTTCGCCTCCCAGGCGATCGGTTGCCCCGATCACCTGTCCCACCTTCATGCCGCCACCCGCCAGGAGGGCGCAATTGGCTCGGGGCCAATGGTCGCGACCGCCATCCTTGTTGATGGTGGGCGACCGACCGAATTCGCCCCAGGCGACGACGCTGACATCATTCTGGAGCCCACGATCATGCAGGTCGGCAATCAGAGCGCTCAGTGCTTGATCCAACAGCGGCAGATCATTGCGGGCGTTGCCGAAATTGTTGCCGTGATAATCCCAGAAGCCGTAAGCCACGGTGACGAACCGGGCCCCAGCCTCGACTAAACGGCGAGCCACCAGGAACTGCTCATTGAGCATGGGCGCCGCATCACCATGCACCTTGGTGTCGCCCTTGCCATAGCGCTCCCGCAAGGCGGCGGGTTCTTTTTCAACATTCAGCGCCTCGAGCAGACGGCTGGAGGTCAGCATTCCGAAGGCCTGCTGATTGAACCCATCCACACCGGCCATGAGTCCACTGGCATCCACCTCGCGGCGGAAGCGGTCGAAGGACGTCAGCAGGGCACGACGATCGGCCAACCGATCGGTGGTGATGCCATTGAGTACCATGTCGGACTTGGCATCGGCCGCAGGGCGGAACGCATCGTGCGAAATCCCTGCATAGCCCGCGTTGGCGGCGTTGTAGGGCCGATGCTGCATCCGTGGCTCCAGCCCCACAAAGGCCGGGACCGAGTCGTTGGCCGTGCCCAACACCCGGGAGACGGTGGCACCGAAGGTCGGCCAACCTCCGGGAGGCTGACTGGCCTTGCGCCGACCCGTTTGGCACATGAAATCGGAGTGATCATCGATCGCGTCGCTGATTGAGCGGATGACCGCATACCGTTGGGCCTGCTTGGCCAGAAGGGGCAGATGCTCGCAAACCTGGAATCCGGGAACCGTGGTCGGTATGGGACGGAATTCGCCCCGGATCTCGGCCGGGGCATCCATTTTAAGGTCGAAAGTGTCCTGATGGGGCGGCCCGCCCGGCAGGTACACCATGATGACCGCCTTGTGGTTGGAACGAAGCCCAGAAGCCGCCTCGGCCCGCAGCAACTGAGGCAAGCTCAACCCGCCCAACCCCAATCCGCCGATGCGGAGAAAACTCCGTCGGGAGATCCCGTCACAAAAACGGTTGGAAGGTCCAGCAAGGGTCAACATGGCTATGCAGACGTAGAGGTGCTCCTGACGTGTTCACGCAAAAACACGCCGGCCTGAAACTGGAGATCCGAAGTCATCCCACCAGTTCCTTCATGGGTTGCACTCCCGGGTCGACAAGAAACTGGGGCCGACCGCTCAAATCCGGTACGGTGACCTTGTTCACATCCAAGCCCATGGCGTGGTACAACGTCGCATGAACCTCCCCAAAGGTGGTCGGCCGTGAATCGGCCTCGCCGCCCAATCGGTCGGTGGATCCGATCACCTGCCCGTGCCGAAGCCCGCCTCCGGCCAACAGCGAAAAGCCAACCCGAGGCCAATGATCGCGACCGCCGTCCTTGTTGATGGTGGGAGTCCGGCCGAACTCTCCGGCAACCAACACGGACACATCCCGGTCCAACCCCCGCTCGTGGAGATCGGTGATGAGCGCGCTGAGGCCCTGGTCAAACAGCGGAAGATCCTGACGAAGCGCTCCAAAGTTGTCGCCGTGATGATCCCAGCGGCTGAACGCCAGGGTCACGCAGCGGGCTCCCGCTTCCACCAAACGTCGGGCTACCAGGAACTGTTCCATCAATTTGGGGGCACCATCGTCTCGATTGCGGGGGTCTCCCTGGCCATAACGAGCCACGATTGCGGGGTCCTCGTTCTTGTAATCCAAGGCACGCATGAGACGGCTGGAGGTCAGGATGCCAAAGGCCTGCTGGGTATAGGCATCCGCCCCGGCCACCTGACCACTCGTATCAACCTCGCGACGGAAACCATCCATGGCTGACAGAAGCGTGCGGCGATCGGCCAAACGATCCAAAGTGATGCCGTTGAGCACCATGTCGTCCTTGCCACCCCCCTTGTTGATTTCGAAGGGCGCATAGGCCGCTCCCAGATAACCGGCCACTCCATTATCAGACCAGGGGACATGCCCCATCTTGGGGGCCAATCCAATGGAAGCGGGAATGGCCGGGTCGGCGGAGCCTTGAAGCTTGGCCAACAGCGCCCCCATCGCCGGCCAGCCTCCCGGGGGTTGATTCCGGTTCAAGCGACCCGTGTAGGTTTGAAAAGCCTCATGACGGTCTTCCATGCCCACCATGGATCGAATCACCGTGCACCGATCCATCACCTTTGCCATCCGAGGCAGATGCTCGCAGATTTGCAATCCAGGCACCGACGTAGCGATCGGATTAAACTCGCCTCGAATTTCGGCCGGGGCATCCCGCTTGAGATCGAACATGTCCTGATGGCTGGGGCCACCCGGCAGAAAAACGAGGATCACCGCCTTGTGCGACCGACCCGCCGGACGAAGCCCCACCGAGGATTCCGCCCGAAGCAATGAAGAGAGGCCGACGCCCCCCATGCCCAGTGCACCAATGCGCAAAAAACCCCGCCGCGAAACGCCGTCGCAAAAGCCGCAGGACGATGATTTAGGACCCAGGATGGTAAGCACTGGACTGGACGGGGATTGTTGGGTCTCACAGCACTTCAGAAACAGGGATGTGTCAACCCCGAAGCCCCCGATTTCCTGATGGGTTCCAGACGATTTTTCCGGCGGGCGCCCACGGGGCCCGGGAGAATTCGCAATCGCCCATCTCCACCCAGATTTTGTCCAGAGACGAGTGGGCGAAGAATCCGGTGCCAACCCAGCAAGAAGGGCCAGTGGATATCGCCCCTGCCCAGCCAATGAAAATGGGGCCCGGTACTTTAGGCACCGGACCCCATGAGATTGTTGAGATGAAGGATGCTGAGTACCGATCAGGCGGCCAGCAACTTGTCCCGAAGCGTGTCCTTCTCCTTGACTGCCATAGCTCCCTTGCCGATACGGCCGCGGAGGTAGGTCAACTTGGCGCGACGCACAGAACCTTCGCGCTCCACTTCGATCTTGTCCACGCGCGGAGAGTGGGTCGGGAAGATACGCTCCACACCCTCGCCGTAGCTGATACGGCGGACGGTGAAGGTCTGGTTCAAACCGCGGCCGCGGACACCAATCACCACACCCGCGAAGATCTGAATGCGCTCCTTGTCGCCCTCGACGACCTTGGTATGCACCCGGACGCTGTCGCCCACGTTGAATTTCGCGGCTTCCTTGCGGAACTGCTCGCCCTCGATTTTGTCAAACAATACGGCCTTGTTCATGGCTGTGTTCTCTTCAAATTTCCAAAACTAAATTTCCCAAATCCTCAATCCTGCAAAACCAAAGTTTCCAAAAAATCTCCCCAATCGTCAATTCGACATCGGAAATTTCGACATCCGAAATTTAACCCAGCCAAACGCTGGCCCAATGTCTATTCAACCCCGATCGCGATTCGATCTGGATTTGAAGTCCGCCAGCTTGGGCTATTTGCCCGGTTTCCGCCAGCGGTACTTTTCCCACATATCCGGCCGGCGCTCTGCCGTCCGTCTCATGGACTCCTTCTGTCTCCATCGGGCGATCTCGGCGTGGTTCCCAGACATGAGCACCTCAGGCACCGTCCATCCCCGGAAATCAGGTGGTCTGGTATAGTGAGGGTATTCGAGCAATCCGTCACCATGAGATTCTTCGGAAGCACTCATCGCGTCTCCCAGGGCTCCTGGCAACAGGCGAGTCACGGTGTCCACAATAACCATCGCGGGCAAAGCCCCATTGGTGAGGACATAGTCGCCGATGCTCAACGCTTCGTCGGCCAAATGCTCCCAGATACGCTCGTCAAACCCCTCGTAGCTCCCGCAAATCAGGATCACATGCTCGATAGCCGCCAGTTCACCCGCCACCGCTTGGTTGAATGGACGCCCACCAGGAGCGGTGAGGATTACTCGCGTAGCCGGACCCCGAAGGGACTCCACTGCTTCAAAGATCGGTTCTGGCTTGAGAACCATTCCTGGCCCACCGCCGAACGGCCGGTCATCGACCGTTTTATGCCGGTCATGGGCCCAGTCGCGAAGACAGTGGATTTTGAGATCCAAAATCCCCGTCTTCCGAGCCCTTCCCACGATGCTCTCATCCAAAGGACCTGAGAACATCTCCGGAAACAGGGTTAGAATATCAACCTTCATGGGACACCCCGCCAGAGTCTGCAGCCTCACCTGTCTTCGCGCCTCGTCCGAAAATCTTCAAAAAGGGACACTCTCCCCAGTGACCAATCGCCGGTGAAGCCCTCAGCCAGCGCAACCAATCCGCGCCAATCAGGCCCCCGTCGAATCAATTCGCAGAAATGCCAATTGGAGGGATCTTTTCAGATCAACCCAACGCCCTGGCACCGAGCGACGATTCAAGCCGTCACGAGGTATTTCAGCGACTGAAATCGCCCAGCACGGCAGTGACTCGGAAAGTTGGGGAAATCGACCAAGAGCCAGTCAACCAAGACCCAATCAACCAACGCTAGGCAGCTTTTCCCCGAGGTAGATGGCCTGGAAGTCAACCAATGCAAGGCCCACGCAAGGAAGACGCCGCTCAGGATCAACCAAGAAGCGTTGCACCCCAGGCTTTGGAGCCGCGGATGTCCCGGTAAGGAACATCCGACTTGTGCCCTATTCGTCCTCGACCAAATCGACTGTGCAACGGCGCCCTGCCTTTGCCGCGCCCACTTGGAGTACAGACCGAATGGCTTGGATCGTACCGCCGCGACGACCAATGATCTTTCCAGCGTCTTGGCGGGCCACGCGCACCTCGTACACCGTCAGGCCGCCCCGTTCGGTCGGAGTCACGGACACCGCTTCCGGTTCATCCACCAACTCCTTCACAACAAACTCAAGGAAGGCCTGCATAGCGACAACGCCTCTGCGATGGAGAGCCTCAGGCAGCAACGGCAGCCACCTTGGTCGACTTCTTGATGAAAGAAGCCACCGTCTCGCTGGGTTGTGCTCCGACACCCACCCAATACTGGGCGCGACCCAAGTCCAAGGTGTAGTTGTTGCCCTTCGTCTTGGGATTATAGGTGCCGATCTCTTCAATGAACTTGCCGTCCCGGGGACTGCGTCCATCGGCCACCACGATCCGGTACACCGGGTTGTTTTTATTACCGCCGCGCTTCAAACGAATGCGAACCATAGAAATGTGTATTCCTGCCCGATTTCACGGGCAAATTGTCTCAAAGGAGAGAAGAACGTAGTGGCTTTCCCTCTAGGGAGGCAAGCGATCATTTAGTAAACCTGATCCACACGACCGCCCGCATCATCCAGCAGGACTCCCATCAGATAATGGTCTTGTCTGGAATGACCGCCCCCTTGGGAATCACCAGGACACCGTCCCGGATGTAATAGAGGGGATGATCCACATCGGCCGCCTTGCCCTCCGGAGACAGAATACAGTTGCGGCCAATGCGGGCATTCTTGTCGATGATCGCGTTGTCGATCCGCGTCCCACGGCCCACCCCGATAGGAATTCCTTGGTTTTCAGGGCGATTGCGCTTCTCGGTATTGTCATAGAAGTCAGCCCCCATCATCACCACACGATTCAGGGAACTCCCCTCTTCGAGGATGGAACGGATTCCCACCACCGCGTGTCGCAACTGGGCATGATCGATGGTGCACCCGTCGGCGATCACCGCGTGATCGATCGCTGCACTCTCGATGCGGGTGGCCGGCAGGTAACGGGGCCGGGTGAAAACCGTGGGATTGAAGAAATCAAACTGAGGCCGATCACTGGTCTGGTCGAGGCTGGCTTCGAAGAAGCTGCGGATGGTTCCAATGTCCTCCCAGTACCCTTGGAAAATATGGGAGTAGACCCGGTGATTCTCGATGGCTCCCGGAATGATG
>CAMCYJ010000071.1 GCA_945883815.1 Akkermansia muciniphila
ATCCCCGTGCGTCCGTAGAGGTTATTGGTCGCAGTGACGAGTGACAGGACCGGCATCAACCGTCGATAGTTGAGAAGATTGTACAGGTAGGAATGGGTGTGGACCCGGGACGGCAGTTGGTTGGAGGCGAATCCGGCGGCTCGGATGACCCGACTGGCATTGATGGCGATGGGCTGGGTGTAGGTCATCCCATTGGTCAGGGTAGGGATACTGCCATTGGTCGTGTAGCGAATCAGCGTTCCCGGTTGGGCTGAGGCGATGGACAGCGAAAAGGGGTAGGCGAAGAATCCGCGGGGTACGCTGAAGTGCAAGTCTGCTACCGCGTTGGTCAGGGTGCTGATTCCATTGGGTTGGGAGGGTGTCGGCTTGGCAAAGAAACGGAACTCGCGGACGGTCGCGTTTCCATTGAGTCCGTAGGAGAAATTGGGGGCCTGCGCGGGATAGTCGAATTGATCGACCGCCAGACGGGGGAGTTCGGGTCCAGACAGTTGAAGGAATCCGCCATTGGGGTTCAGCTTGAAGTTGGTGTGCAGGTACCGGCTGGGTGGCGAGTTGGTGCGATCCTTGCCTGAGGCCCAGACCAGCGTGGAACCCGACGGCGGTAAGACGAGGCTGGGAAATACCCAGAGTCCTGGGGTGTCCGAATCGTTGCTCAGGCTCCATCCGGCCAGATCCACTTCGGTGTCTCCGGCGTTGTAGAGTTCTATCCAATCTTCCGGATCCAGGTCTTCGTCTTTCAGGCCAGAAAGGTTTTCCGAGAGCATCTCCCGAATGATGATTTTTCGGTCCGGCATGAGCGGTGCCACCGGATAAGTCCAACTGGCTCCTTCAAACTTCCGCGGGCCATCACCTTCGGTCTGAATGTCGGAACTGGCGGCCCATGTCAAAGTGGCGAGCCCCGGCCCTGCTGGAGCGAACCGAAACAGGTAGGGTCCGGCTCCGAGACCTTCCACCTGCAGGGCCGGCATACCATTCATCAGCAGGTCTGCCGCATCGATTCCGGTGACAGGGCGGTTGAATTGGACCTCAATTTGGCCCAGTTGCCGGAGCGTTACGCCGGGAGGCGGAAGTACCGAAACCAATCCCGGTGGCCTTGGGTCCGTGAGCGCGTAGTTCCAACTGGCACCCGCCACCGAGGCATCGAAGCGCACGGGTGGCTGACTGAAATCCTGGATGGTGTGCAACGGCCCCCAAGTGATGGTCACCGGACCAAACGGTGGGGTCTTGAAGAGGAGGTTGTAGGTGCTTCCCGAGCCGGTCGCGGATGAGGCGGGAATCCCATTGATCAAGAAATCAGCCGAGCTGACCCCACTGACCGGTGCGCTGAAGGTGACCGTGATGCGTTCGAGCGACTCGACGGTTCCTGCCGGAGGATCCACCGAAACGATGAGCACAGCAGCACACAGCCTGGGGACTCCGAGGGTCAGCAAGATGAGCAACCGGACGACGGCCTCAGTGGATCGAAACATTCGGGACATGAGTGGGGCGGCTGGAGATAAACTATTGAGACAACATAAAACACAGTTGCCGGGTGTATTCACGGGCTGAGTTCGGCAAAAGATGCGTCACCGTTCCGAAGTTTGAATCGGACAAAACACTGGGCATTTTTACCGACGGGTTGTCGGCCTGGATCCACTTCTCGATCTCGCTCTGCATCTCCAGGACTCGTTTCTCATGCCCTCGCGTCGCATAGGATTGAGGGATCGGAGAAACTAAAAGGCGCACTTTGACTCCCTTCGGCAAATAGGATCGAAACTGGGTACACTCACTTTGAATCCGACGAGCAATTCGATACTCAGAAGAATTGAGGGAAACTGATGCATCAAATCTCCCGGTCTCTTCCATAAATCCACCGGCGGCAAGAATCTCATTTCTGAGGTTGTCAGTAAAACCATATCGATACCCTAACTGACCTTTTATAGGAGTGGGAAGCCAACCATTAAAAAGCCGAGAACTAAAGTCATCGACTGTGATTCTGCGAAGGTTGCTCAATGCGAACTGCGTTGAGCCATCCGTTGATTGGTCTAGAGCCTCCACTAGAATCTTTCGATGTTCACTGGAGGATGCAACCATTCGGATACACTCCGGATGGAGAACGAGAAAAATTTGCGCATCCGGTTTGTTCTGGCAGAAACGCTGTGCCAGGAGTCCGAATGAATCAATTCCCAGAAAACTCAAAGTGCCTAGGTTAATGGCCTCTATCCCATTATCCTTCATGGTGGGGATGTGAATATTCACTAGGCATGACGAATCTCCCACGAATGCAATGCGCTTTTGATTTGATGTTGTCGCCAGTCGCGCTTTGGTCGAAATTATGGCGGAATCAGCATTGTCTAATTGAGACTTTCTCGGCAACAGGCCACTCCCGTTAACCATCCACATTGCAAGAAACAATACAAGAACGGTCAATAATATAGACGCGAACTGTTTTACCAGTGCAACGGGGTTTACCAAGTAAACATGACCCGCCTTTTGAGGAACCGCGGATTGGTGTTTTTGATGCAACATGGGTTCAGAATTGAAAATAGATGAAGCTTGGGGGTTCTTTTCCCCAGCGGGCGATAATCAAAACCAGCAAAATAGATTTGACAAACACACGCATCGACCACGGCCACACGATAACCTTCTCCCACGGGAAACGTCGATTGAAGACGTCGTAAACCCACACGGCCAGCAATCCAAATGACACAGCAATGGCGTAGTCAGTGCTCCAACTCGGAGCTGGAAGGTGCTTGACCGCCTGAATCATGGCCCAAGCATGAGAAACCGAGGGCGCTCTAAAAAACAACCATCCGAAACTTACAATCAGCATCGTCATGCCCCAGCCGACTAGGTGTGGGATTCGAATACTGCTGCTAATTCTGGATGTTCGCCAGATCCTATAGCATCCGAGTGCCAACCCGTGACAGAGTCCCCACAAAAGAAAGGTCCAATTTGCTCCATGCCACAATCCTGCCAATAGAAATGTGAGGCAGATGTTTAAAAATGTTCTGAATGAACCAAGACGATCACCTCCTAACGGAATGTATAAATAGTCTCTAAACCAGGCTGACAAGGTTTGATGCCAGCATCTCCAGAAATCTTGTATGTTTGAAGCTAAATAAGGATGCGAAAAGTTTCGTGACAACTCAAATCCCATCGTGTTAGCCAGGCCGATTGCAATCAGCGAGTAGCCAGCAAAGTCGCCATAGATCTGGCCGCCAAATGCTAATGTTGCCAGGATATTAACAGAGCCTCCCAAGTGGTTTACATTAAAAACCATGTCTACCAACGGAGCGAAGTAATCAGCAATGACAACCTTTAGGAAGAAACCCCATAAAATAAACCAGACACCCCGCAAAACCATGGACTCGTTGATGCACCGCGTTTCATGAAATTGCGGTAAAAGAAACGACGCTCTTTCAATAGGACCGGCTACAAGTTGAGGGAAGAATGTCAGGAATGCGAAATACTTGACCGGGTTGGTCTCAACTTTGATGTGACCTCGGTAGACATCAAGGGTGTAAGATAAGGCCTGAAATGTGTAGAAGGATATGCCTGCCGGTAATAGAATGGCCAGAACCGGACGGGTTAAATGGATTCCTAGAGTTTCGAGAAGATGGAAAGCGGACTCCAGAAAAAAACCTGCATACTTGAAAAACCCCAGTGTTCCCAAGTTGGAAAGAATACTCAACAAAAACCAGCGCTTCTTTGACGTCGATTCTTGGCTGGTACTAATCTTGTAAGCACAGAAAAAATCAACCCATCCAGTTATAATCAACAAACACAAAAAGCGCCAGTCCCAAGTTCCATAGAAGATAAAGCTCGCAATCAAGATCAACCAATCTCTGTGCCCTTGATGATTTCGAACCAACCAATAGAGTAATATAACAACTGAAAAAAACAGGAGGAAAATGTTGGAGTTAAATATCATCTCCTAATATAATTTTGTTGATTCACTGGCTAGACCCTCTAAACCTTCATATTAATTTTGTTGCTATTTGAGTCGCTGATCGTGACGGCTGCTTCTTCAGATTAAAACAAATGTCCAATTGCCTCGAATTCTGGAAGGTTTTTTCGGACAACGCGGATGACAGGATTAGGATGGTAGTTGAAGGGTTGGCCGGCTTGGTGTCAATTCACATCACTATGCCCCGTTTGGATTGGATTTTCCTCCTGACGTCAGTCGGGTTCTTTGTCCTCAGGACATATGCGGCCGATGGTGGGGGGGTGATTCCCCCAGTCCCGCCCGGTGCGTCGGTGGGCGTTCCGGCAGCCGTGGCAAGCACGCCAGCAGTATGGAAAGACGCCCGGACTCTGTCGGCGGGATCCAGCGTCACCGTGACACTGGGAACCAACGGTTGGACCGTTCGTTGGGTGCCGCCGGGTCGATTTGTCATGGGCAGTCCGGCGGATGAGGCCAATCGGGACAAAGACGAGGTGCAGCATGAGGTTGAGTTCAGTCGGGGATTCTTCATGGCAGAAACCGAGTGCACCCAAGCCCAGTGGGAAGCGATCCTGCCGAAGAATCCCAGTCATGGGAAAGCTCCGGACCAGCCGGTCAATCAAGTCAATTGGAGAGAGGCGCAAGACTATTGCCGGGCGCTGACCGAGCGGCATCGGGCTCAGGGGCTCATTCCGGCCGGTTGGGAGTGGGATTTACCGACCGAGGCCCAATGGGAATACGCCTGCCGCGCCGGAACGACCGAAGCCTTCGCCGGTGATTTGCCGACGCTGGCTTGGATCGAGTCCAATTCCGAGGGCAAGCCCCACGCGGTCAAGACCCGTCAACCCAATGCCTGGGGGCTCCATGATCTGCATGGCAATGTTTGGGAATGGTGTCGTGATTGGTATGGAGACTATGCGACCCATCGAGTCCAAGACCCGACGGGGCCATCGGCGGGAACCTTTCGGTGTTATCGTGGCGGAAGCAGGATTTACGGAGCGCGGCGCGCGCGGTCGGCTATCCGAGGTGCGATGACGCCGGAAATGCGGGGTGACTATCTGGGATTCCGCCCGGTCTTGTTGCCGTCGCCCTGATAGGGCTCATTCCGCAGCTGGGCTGCTGGTCGAGCTCGGGGCCGTCGATTCACTGGGGTTGCCGAAACCCGGCTCGGGGCCTTCGGGTGCTTGGTTGACGCGGAGAGCCCAAAGCACCAGCAGGAGCAGAACACCGACGGCGAGTCCCACCTTTGCCATTCGGACCATCACGGCGACGCCGAACCGGAAGGCCTTGAAGGCAGGCGCTTCGCAACCGCAATGACTACAGCGGGTATCTGAATCCAAAATGAAGGCCCGACATGCCGTGTTGGCGCAGTGACGCAGCCGGGCTCTGGCAGGAATGGGAGCCTGAGCGCTTTGCCCTGATCCACAACGGGCACAACGAGCATCCCCGGAACGGACCGTCGCCCGACAGTGTCGGTTGGAGCAGCGGACCCATTGGGATCGGTGTGCGATGAGGCTCATGGCCGGCAATCGAAGCGGATGAGGGAAGTTGTTGGAGAACCCATCCGTGCTGCAACTCGAGATTGCCGCCAGCAATGCCGAACCTCTAATCTCAACACATCTCTCAACCACGGGTATCTATGGCTAAAAAACAACTTCGCATCGGTCTCATCGGCTACGGCTTCATGGGACGCGCCCACTCCAATGCATTTGCTCAAGTCGGACATTTCTTCCCGTCGAGCTATGAGATCGTCCTGAAGGCGGTCTGCGCGCGCGACGTCGCGAAGGCTCAGGAGTTCGCGGATCGCTGGGGCTATCAGTCCATTGAAACTGATTGGAAGAAGCTCATCGCCCGGGACGACATCGACGTGGTGGACATCGCCGTTCCGAACAACCTGCATGCCGAGATCGCCATCGCTGCCGCCAAAGCGGGCAAGATGATTTTGTGCGAGAAGCCCTTGGCGCTGAATGCCAAGCAGGCTGAGACCATGGTGAAGGCCATCGAGAAGGCCAAGGTACCGAACATGGTTTGGTACAACTACCGCCGTTGCCCGGCCGTGGTGCTGGCCAAGCAACTCATCGATGCCGGCAAGCTCGGCAAGGTGTTCCACTACCGCGCCAACTTCTTGCAAGACTGGACCATCAATCCTGAGTTGCCGCAGGGCGGGGCGGCTCTCTGGCGCTTGGACGTGAAGGCCGCGGGTTCTGGCGTCACCGGCGATTTGTTGGCGCACTGCATCGATACGGCCATGTGGCTCAACGGCGGCATCAAGGATGTCAGCGCCATGACCGAGACCTTCATCAAGGAGCGCAAGCACACCTTGACCGGCAAGGTCGAGAAGGTGGGCATCGATGACGCCTGCGCCTTCATGTGCCACTTCAACAATGGTTCGCTGGGGCTCTTCGAATCCACCCGTTATGCGCGCGGCCACAAGGCTCTCTACACCTTCGAGGTCAATGGCGAGAACATGAGCCTCAAGTGGGATCTGCATGATCTCCACCGCCTCCAGATTTTCGATTACAGCGATGCGGGCCCCGAGCGGGGTTGGAAGAGCATCCACGTGTCCGACGGCGACCATCCGTACACCGGCAAGTGGTGGGTTCCGGGTCTCCAATTGGGCTACGAGCACAGCTTCATCCACCAGGTCGTGGAGTTCATCTCGGGCCTCGAGAGCGGCAAGGGTGCGAAGCCTGACTTCAAGGATGGCCTGGCCACCGATTACGTCGTGGACGCCGTGCTCGCCTCGGCCAAGACCCGCAAGTGGGCCAAGGTCAAGCAGGTGAAGTCCTGATAGCGAGACGGAGGACCTTGAGCCTTTCCCCCGGACCGGGCAAACCGGCCGGGGGAATCTCTGGTGAACTTCCGTTTGGCCTTCGAGGCGTCTCGTGGCATACCAACGGCCGCATGGAATACGAAGCGGTCATCGGTCTGGAGACCCACGTCCAACTCAAGACGCAATCGAAGATGTGGTGCGGGTGCGCCAACGCCTTCGGTTCTGATCCGAACACCAACGTGTGCCCGATTTGCTTGGGCATGCCCGGAGTCTTGCCGGTACCCAATGCCGAGGCCATCCGACTCACCGTGCTGACCGGCTATTTGCTCAACTGCGAGATTCCCCGGTTCGCCAAGTTTGACCGGAAGAATTATTTTTATCCGGACTCGGCCAAGAACTACCAGGTCACCCAGTACGACAAGCCGTCCACGGCCAACGGGTGGCTGGAGTTTGAGTTCGATGGTCCGGGTTCAGTTGATGGAATGGCCCGGGTGCGGATCACCCGCGCCCATCTCGAAGAAGATGTCGGCAAGAATAGCCACTTCGAGCGCTTCAGCGGTGTGGATTTCAATCGGGCAGGGGTCCCTCTGCTCGAGATTGTCTCGGAACCGGAACTCAATGGACCCGAGATGACTTACGCCTACCTCCGGGCCCTGACCGACGTTCTCTTTCGCGGCGGGATCAGCGACTGCGACTTGGAGAAGGGAATGGTCCGGTGCGATGTGAATGTCTCGGTCCGTCCCAAGGGCAGCACCCAGCTCGGTGCCAAGATTGAGATCAAGAACATGAATTCGTTTTCCGGAGCGCGGCGCGCCCTGGAATACGAAATCCCGCGCCAAATTGCGGCCTTGAAGCGTGGAGAGACACTGCGTCAGGAGACGCGACGCTGGGATGATCTGGCGGGGATCACCGAAGCCATGCGCTCCAAGGAAGACGCGCACGACTACCGCTACTTTCCGGAGCCGGACCTGATGCCTCTAGTGCCGACCGACGAATGGTTGGCCACGGTCAAAGCTCAAGTGGTGGAGTTGCCGCTGGCTCGCAAGAAACGTTTCATCCGGGAGTACGGCCTGCCCGACGGCGATGCCGAGATTTTCCGGGACAACGTGCCGCTGGCCACGTTCTTCGAGCAGGCGGTCCAGGGAGCCGCGCAGCCCAAGGCCATCGCCAATTGGGTCATCAACAACCTCCAAGCACGAGTGAGTGAATCGGGCATCGCGGTGGGAGAGGTGCGCATCCAGCCGGCACAAGTTCGGGATTTGGTCGGGTTGGTCGAAGCGGGGGCTATCAACAGCAAGATCGCCCAAGACGTCTTTGCCGAGATGTTCAACACCGGTGATGCCCCCAAGGTCATTGTGGAGCGCAATGGGTGGTCGCAGGTGAGCGATGTTGGGGCACTCGAAGCCCTCTGCGACCAAGCCATTGCCGCAAATCCAGGGTCTGCCGCCGATTTCCGGGCGGGCAAGGCGGCCGCGCTCAACGCCCTCAAGGGACAGGTCATGAAGCTCTCCAAGGGCAAGGCCAATCCGGCTTTGGCGGGCGAGATCCTGGAGCGCAAACTGCGGGTGTAGCCTGGCGGATGCGATCGAGACGGCCCGAGATTTGGGTCCGGATTGCCAGCAAAAAGGCCCCGGGAATCGTTGGATTCCGCGGGGCCTTGTTGTTTCAGCCGGACGTGTTGAATCCGGTGTTGCCGTTCAGCGGGTCGGCGAATAATCGGTCGGCACGAGGAACACCGACTTCACACCGCCGTTCACCGTGAGCGAACCGCCTGCTGCCTTTTCGCTGGCCTCACGAGCCGCTTTCCAAGCCGGGTCCTTGCCGAAGGCAGCGAAGCTGGCCTTGGCAGCTTCCTGGGACTTGTGTGTGAGGAAATAGAGCAGAGTGCGGTCACCCTCGGGTTGGTCGGCCATTTTGTGGAAGTAGCCCTGATTGCCCATACCGTACTTGGCAAAAAGACCAATGGTGTGGTCACGGAAGCGGGCATCCAGATGCGACAGGCGTTCCGGAGTGCTGGTGTAAGTGCGCATTTCCCATACGCCGCCCTTGGAGACGTTCCCGTTGCGGACTTTGGGAGAATAGTCGGTCTCCACCAGAAACGGATTCTCAGCCTTGGCCACGATGGGACCGGCGGCTTCACTGGCCTTCTGGGCGGTCTTCCAGTCGGGATCCGAGGTGAACGCCTTCCACATGGTTTCGCGGGCCTCGCGGCTCGGATAGCGCAGCAGGAAGTGCAGGCGCTGGTCGGCCGTATCGGCAGGCATCCAGTAGCCAATGCTCTCGATACCGTGCTTCTTGAACAACCGCAGCGTGTGGTTGCGGAAGCGGTTGTGCAGGGCTTCGGCCTTGCCGGGATGGATGGTGTAAATGCGCAGCTCGTACACCGAGGCGGTGTGGCTGGTGCCCAGTGTGTGGCAACCGGTGGCCAGTGCTGCGCCCGCCACGGAGGCGGTCTTGAGGAAGTCTCGACGGTGGATCATCGGTTCGAAGCCTCCGTCTACAGACAAGGGCGTCAAACAAAAACCTTGTTGCCGAACGTGAGCATCGTTACCGCTTCAACGACATGACCGAGCGGCGCGCCAAAATCCAGCGGAAGACCAGCGAGACATCCATCCGCGTGGATCTCAACATTGATGGCAAGGGAAAGGCCCAGGTGAAGACCGGGGTGGGTTTTCTCGATCACATGCTCTGCGCCTTTGCCAAGCATTCGGTTTGCGATCTGAAGCTGCGTTGCGAGGGCGATCTCCACATCGACGCGCACCATACGGTGGAGGACTGCGGGATTGCCTTGGGGCAAGCCTACCTTCAGGCCTTGGGAGACAAGCGGGGGATCCGTCGCTACGGCACCGGGTTCGATCCCCGCAATCCGTTCACCGGCGAAGCCCATGTGCCCATGGACGAAGTTTTGGCCCGCTGCGTGATCGATTTCAGTGGTCGCCCATATCTCGTTTGGCGTGGGATGGACTCACTGGCCCAGCGCAGGATTCCGGAGGCCGATCGGGATCAAGACATGTCCTCGCGTTTTCGCTTTGGCTTGGCACGCGAGTTTTTTCAAGGGTTCACCAATGAAGCACGGTGCAATCTCCACCTGGAGCTGCTTTACGGGGGGGAGCCACATCACGTGGTCGAAGCCTTGTTCAAGGCCTTTGCCAAGTCCGTCGATTTTGCCTGCCAACGTGATCCCCGAATCGCTGGCGAGATCCCCAGCAGCAAGGGGAAGCTTTGAGGCCTGCCTTCAGCCGGAAGCGCCTCGTGGCCACCGTTTATGGCTTCCATGGGGAAGCTACAACTATTCCTGAATAATCGCCGAACCCTGCCGTCGATGCCTGTGTCGGTGAAACATGATTATCCGTCAGAAGCCGACGAGACCTTGGTCAAGTGGGCTCAACAAGGAGACACCGAGGCGTTTGAGCAGTTGGTCTTCAGGCACCGTGACAAAATCTATGCGCGGGGCCTCATGATGATGAGGAACGAAGACCAGGCGATGGAATACTCTCAGGAAGCATGGGTAAAAGCGTGGCAACGGTTGGTTCAATTTCAGGGCGAATCGAGTTTCGCCACATGGGTGACGCGCATCGTCATCAACTTGTGCCTCGACCAGTTGCGGCGCCAGAAGCGTGTGCGGACCGAGTCCATCGAGGCGATGGACGAAGAATCCGGCGGTGTCGAACGTCAGTTGCCTGCAACCGAAACCAATCCAACAGCAGGTCTCGAGCAAGACGAACTCCGGAGGCGCATCGATGAAGCTATGGGGAAACTTACCGACGCCCACCGGACCGTGGTGGTCCTTCATGAATTTGAGGGGTTGGAATACAAAGAGATCGCCCAGCGCGTGGGCATCTCCATCGGGACGGTCATGTCGCGTCTCTTTTACGCGCGCCGCCGGTTGGCATTCCTTTTACAATCTTTGAAGCGAGAACGATCCGAATGAAAAACACCGAACAACTGCTGGACCTCCAGGCCTACGTCGATGGTGAACTCACCGAGGAACGTCGCCGCCAAGTCGAGGCCGCTCTGCCAGCCGATCTGGATGCCCAGGAATTGGTGACCGGTCTGCGGCAACTGGGAGGCCTGATCCGAGCGCACGAGCCGGTAGCCACTGTTCCCGCGAGCCGCGAGTTCTACTGGAGCCAAATTCGCCGCCAAATCGAGGCAGAGCAACCCAAGGCACCCGCCGCCTCCGCGGCCTTGGGCTGGTTGCGTTGGTTGATTCCAGCCATGGGCGTCGCGGCGGTGGCCGTCGTGGTTTCCACCCGGCCGGTGCCTCGCGAGATCACTTTGGCCGGTGGAGGCGACGTGACCGACGTCGACGTCTCCTCGACGGTCTTCCGTTCCGAGAGCGATGGAGTGACCGTCCACTGGATCCAATAACGCATTAAAATATTGGCGTCCGGGCTCCTGAATGCCTTGATGCTGACAGTAGCAGTTCTGATGAAACGCCTTTGGATTAATCGATTGGGGTACCTCCGCTTGGGATGCCTCCTGGTTCTGGGAGCCCTGACGCCTCTGGCATCGTGCGCTTCCGATCTCAAGCTTCGGCTCGAATTGGCTTGGGGTACCGACGGCACCGCACCCGAGGGAAAGAACCTCAAGGAGTTGGATGCCAAGGGCCGCGAGAAGCTACGGCATTTCCGTTGGAAGAACTATTGGGTGGTGAAGTCCACCCAGATCGACCTGGATTCCAAGGCATCCCAAAAAGTGCCGTTGGACCGGTGTCAGGTGGATTTGAAGACCACCGGTGACGGTCATTTGGAGGTCCGCCTCAATAGCGTCAACGACGCGAAGGAGCTCAAGCTCGTGAAGACCCTCCAGCACTCCCTGGAAGCCCTCAAGCGGGGCGAATTCTTGATCATCGCAGGCGATGACAAGGAGAAGTGGAATGATGCGTGGTTTGTGATCATCCGGGGCGAGCCGTGATCCCGAATTGAGGCCTCGAGGTTGAGGTGTCTTTATCGAGGTTTTTTGGCAACATTTCCCCCACCTTCGCACAGCTTCCCGTTGGTGTTTCCGTGACCCGACTACGGCATGCACCCACAACCGGTGGGGTCTACCCCCAAGTCGATCAACAACCGATTGCGCTTTTTCGAAAGCTGTTGTCCTTAACCGCTTCGAACAGCTAAACTCACACCGATCTGACCCGCGGCTTCATCGCGGGCGGTCGTCCGGATACCTCATTATGGCCGATAACGTTCCTCCGAAGGAAACCTACGATAGCTCCCAAATCAGCACATTGGAGGGGTTGGAAGCTGTCCGGAAAAAACCCGGCATGTACATCGGTGGTACCGACGAGCGAGCCCTTCACCACTGTGTCTCCGAGGTGCTCGACAATTCAGTCGACGAGCACTTGGCCGGACACTGCATGAAGATCGAGGTGGTCATCCATGTGGACGGTTCCATTTCGATCCGAGACGACGGGCGCGGAATCCCGGTGGACATGCATCCTCAGAAGAAGATGCCCGCCGTCGAACTGGTGCTGACCACGCTGCACTCGGGTGGCAAATACGGGCAGGGTGGATACAAGTTTTCGGGTGGTACGCACGGCGTGGGCGCCAAGTGCGTCAATGCGGTCTCCGAATGGTTCGAGGTGGAAGTCAGCCGCGAAGGCAAGATCCACCACATGGAGTTTGAACGCGGTAAGGTGACCAAGAAACTGGAGGTCATCGGCAAGGCCAAGGGTCGCGGCACCCTCATCACCTTCATGCCGGATTCGGAGATCTTCCGCGATACCATCGAGTTCAAGGCCGACCGGATTACTCAGCGTCTTCGCGAGTTGGCGTGCATCAATTCGGGCCTGGAGATCACCTTCTTGGACGAGCGCCAGCCCGATCCCAAGCTCGAGACCTTCCTGTATAAAGAGGGTTTGGAGGAGTTTGTCCGCCAACTGAACAAGAGTCGGGTGGCCCTGCATCCGAAGCCCATCACCATCCTCAAGGAGAGCAAGACCACCACGACCGAGAAGGAGGTCGAGATTCACATCCATTTGGTCCTGCAGTACAACGACAGCTACAACGAGCAGGTTCTTTGCTACACGAACACCATCCATAATCCAGATGGTGGCACCCACCTCTCAGGTTTCCGGACGGCCCTGACCCGGTCGATCAACCAGTACGCCAAGTCCAACAGCATTCTGAAGGAAAAGGATCCGCAGATCACCGGGGATGACGTGCGGGAAGGGTTGACGGCTGCGATCTCCATCAAGCACAGCGATCCGAAATTCGAATCGCAGACTAAGGTCAAACTGATCTCCCCAGAGGTCGAGAGCATCGTGGGCTCATCGTCCTACGAGGGGTTGATGAACTACTTCGACGACAATCCGGTGGTGGCCAAGAAGATTGTCGAGAAAGCCCTGAATGCGGCCCGTGCCCGGGAAGCCGCTCGCAAGGCGCGTGAGGCGGTCCGCAAGACGGCTCTGACCGGCGGTGGATTGCCCGGTAAACTGGCCGATTGTTCCGATCGCGATCCGGCCAATACCGAGTTGTACATCGTCGAGGGCGACTCGGCAGGTGGCTCCGCTAAGCAGGGGCGTGACCGTAAGTTCCAGGCCATCCTCCCGATCCGCGGCAAGCTGATCAACGTCGAGAAGGCCCGTCTCGACAAGGTCCTGCAGAACAACGAAATCCGGACCATGATCACCGCCATCGGCACCGGAATCGGAGCTGGGGAGGGCGAGGGGGCCTTCAAGATCGAAAATCTTCGCTACCACAAGGTCATCATCATGACCGACGCAGATGTTGACGGATCTCACATCCGCACGCTGCTGCTGACGTTCTTCTATCGCCAGATGACCCAGCTCATCCGGGATGGCTACGTGTACATCGCTCAACCGCCCTTGTACTCCATCACTCGCAAGAAGCGCACCGATTACGTCGACGACGACAACCAGCTCAACCGAATCCTTCTCCAAAATGGCACTGAGGAGGTCCGACTGAAGAATCTGGCGGATGGCAAAGAAATCCCGGCCAAGCAGTTGGAAGAGATTCTCAGTTTGCTCGAGACCCTCGATAAGCATGCCACTTTCATCCGACGTCAGGGCGGTGATTTTGGTGACTATGTGGCTCGACGAGCACCCGACGGAGCATTGCCTCAACACCTGGTGAAGGTTCGCGAGGGCAATGTCGAGACCGTGCACTACTTCATGTCCAACGAGGAACAGGAAGCCTTCAAGGCGGCCAATCCCGACCTCTTTGGAGATACCGAAGCCAAGGAACGCCTGGAGAAGGCCAAGGGGCAGAGCCGCCGTGCTTCCCATGTGCATCTCCATCTGGAATCCCGCGCCATCGGTGACCTGTTGGCGCGCCTCGCCAAGAAGGGGCTGGCCATTGACCACTATGCTGCTCAAGACAAGCCGCTCTTCGAGTTGATCGAGGGTGAGGGCGAGAAAGCCACGGTCACTCCGATCTTCTCCATTCCCGAAATCCTCAATGGGGTGAAGGCGGTGGGCAAAAAAGGTATCCAGATTTACCGATTCAAGGGATTGGGCGAAATGGACGCCAAGGAGCTCTTCGAAACCACCATGAATCCGCCCAAGCGCAAGCTACTGCGGATCGAACTGTCCGATGCGGTCGAAGCCGAGGAGATGTTCACCCGCCTCATGGGCGATGTGGTCGAACCGCGACGCCAATTCATCGAGGACAACGCGCTCAATGTCCGCAATCTGGACGTTTGAGCTGAAGCGACGAAACCGATTCCGACCCTGATCCATTTTTCACTTTCCGTCCCATGCCTGAAGAGAACCAACCCAAAGAACCGCAAGCCAGTGGTGGTGCCTACACGGGCAACGAGAAGATCCACTCGATCAACGTCGCCGACGAGATCAAGGCCTCGTTTCTGGACTACTCGATGTCCGTCATCATCTCTCGCGCTCTGCCCGATGTGCGCGACGGATTGAAGCCTTCCCAGCGACGCATCCTCTTTGCCATGGAGGGCTTGTCGCTGTTCCCGGGGCGCAAGCACATGAAGTGCGCCAAGATCTGCGGTCAGACCTCGGGCGACTATCATCCCCACGGCGAGGCCGTCATCTACCCGACCTTGGTCCATATGGCCCAGCCGTGGGCGATGCGGGAGAAGCTCGTGGACGGTAAGGGAAACTTCGGATCGGTCGAAAACGACCCTCCGGCGGCCATGCGTTATACCGAGGCGCGCCTCACCCATCTTGGCGCGGCCCTGATGACCGACATGGACCGGGATACGGTCGATTTCGTTCCCAACTACGACGAGCGTCTCATGGAGCCGTCGGTCTTGCCGGCGGCTTTCCCGAACCTATTGGTCAATGGCGGTACCGGCATCGCTGTGGGTATGGCCACCAACATGGCGCCCCACAACCTTGGTGAGGTCATCGACGGCATTTGTGCCCAGATCGACAACCCGTCGATCACCATTCCGGAACTGACGAAGTTCATCAAAGGGCCGGACTTCCCGACCGGAGGCTTCATCTGCGGCATCGAGGGCATTCACAATTACTTCAGGACCGGCCGGGGCAGCATCAAGCTCCGGGGTCGCATCGGGGTAGAGGAGCTCAAGGGCAACCGTGAGCAGTTGGTCATCACCGAGATTCCGTACAACGTCAATCGGGCCGGGCTCGAGGAGCAAATCGCCAGCCTGGTGCAAGAGAAGATCATCACCGAGATCTCGGCGATGCGGAACGAGTCGGATGAGAACTGCCGCCTGGTGATCGAACTCAAGCGCGATGCCAGTCCGAGGGTGGTCATCAACAACCTCTTCAAGCACACCCAGCTCGAGACGAGCTTCAGCGTCAACGCACTGGCCATCGACCATGGCAAGCCCAAGACGCTCAACCTGAAGGAGATCATCCAGTGCTACATCGAGCACCGGCGCGAGGTGGTGCTGCGACGCACCCGCTTCGAATTGCGAAAGGCCGAAGAGCGTGCCGAACTGCTGGAGGGTTACATTTGTGCCCTCAACAACTTGGATGAGTTCATTCGCATCATCCGCAGCTCCAAGACCCGCGATGAGGCTCGTATCAAGTTGCTGGCCTTCGAATGGACCCGCGCTCAGGTGGAGCGTTGGAGCATCCTCATTCGCAGCGAAGAACGTTTGAATGCGTCGGGTCGCTACGCTCTGACCGAGCGTCAGGTGGACGCCATCTTGGAACTTCGCCTGTACCAGCTCACCGGTCTCGAAATCGACAAGGTCCGGGGTGAGTACTCTGAGCTGATCGAGCGGATCAAAGACCTGCTGGACATCCTCGCCAAGGAGTCCCGAGTGCTGTCCATCATCAAGAAGGAGCTTCGGGATCTGAAGGACAAGCATGCTTCTCCGCGCATGTCCGAGATCATCCCTGACGAGGGAGAGATGGCCATCGAAGACCTCATCGCCAACGAGGGAGTCATTGTCACCTTGACCCACAACGGGCTCATCAAACGGACCAACGTCTCCAGCTACCGGGCTCAGAAGCGCGGTGGCAAGGGGGTCATCGGCATGACCACTCGGGAGACGGACAAGTCCGAAGACAGCGATTTCATTGAGCATCTCTTCACGTGCAGCACCCACGATTACCTCATGTTCTTCACGAATCTGGGCCGGGTGTACGTGGAGCGCGTGCACGAGATTCCTGACATGGGCCGAGCGGCCAAGGGGCGCAGCATCGCCAATCTTCTGGAGCTCCGCGGTGAGGAGAAGATCCAAACCCTGGTTCGGGTGAGTTCCAAGTATGGTGCCAACAAGGAAGATTTGACCTGGAAGCAGGCTCACGAACTGTTCTTTGTCACCCGCCTGGGAACCGTCAAACGTACCGAACTATCCGATTTCCAGAATGTCCGCAAGGGCGGAATCATCGCCATCAATCTCGATAAGGGTGACGACCTCGTGGAGGTTCGCCTTACCAACGGGAGCAACGAGATCGTTCTCATCACCAAACAGGGAATGAGCATCCGCTTCCAGGAAGACCAGGTCCGGTCCATGGGTCGCAATGCCGGCGGTGTGAAGGGTATCGAACTGGAGAAGGGGGATGCCGTGGTGGCCTTGGCCCTCGTCGATCCGGATGCCACGTTGTTGGTGGCCGGCGGAAACGGCATCGGCAAACGAACTGACTTCGAGGAGTACCGTCAGCAAAGCCGTGGCGGCAAGGGCATCATCACCATGAAGACCGGTGACAAGACCGGCAACGTGGTGGGTGCGCTGACCGTCCGGGATTCTGACGAGTTGATGCTCATCACTTCTGGTGGCCAAATGGTCCGAATCCCGGTGAAGGGCATTCGCGAAGCTGGCCGGAACACCATGGGCGTCAAGCTCATCAATCTGGCCGAAAAGGACAAGTTGCAGGCCATCGCTCCGGTGATCAGCGAATCCCAGGAAGAAGACGCTGTTGTCGGTGTCGAGGTGCAGTAACGGCCTTGGATGATCGCTCGGTGACTCGCATGGGTCACCGGGCCGCTCCCCCGGGTGGGCGCAGCCGATTCAGTCGATCAGCCGCTTTAGCCGATGCGCCAGATGATCCGGGCCTTGTTGAGGTCGTAGGGCGACATTTTCATCTTCACCCGATCGCCAGGCGTCAGGCGGACAAAACGCTTGCGCATCTTGCCGGAGATCGTCGCCAAGACGATGTGCTTATTGTCGAGCTCTACCCGGAACATGGTTCCGGCCAGAACTGCGATCACTTTCCCCTCAACCTCGATGTGTTCTTCCATGAGATACCGTTTTCATAGGCTGGCCCTCAAAAGGCGCGCTTTAGAGGCCGGCTGAGGCCGGGAAATTGACGTTTCAATCCGTTCTGACAAGCCGCTTTTCGCAGATTGCCCGTTTGGTTCACCGAGGCCGACTGATCCGCACCGAGACATGGCGGGCTTCTGGGATGATGAATTTCTTGATTTCGACGTGGACTCGACGAGCTCCAAACTCTTGGAGAACCAACTCAGCAATGTGGACTGCCAAGGTTTCCAGCAACTTCCACGATCTCCCCTGGCCGAGACTGAGCAACCGTTGGCCGACGGCGTAATAATTGATCGTGTGATTCAGGTCATCGCCGGCAGCAGCCATGGTGATGTCGGTTTCCATTTCCACGCTGATTAGGAGGCGTTGGGCATGGACCCGTTCCTCGTCCGGGACGCCGATGTGGTAAAAGACCTCAAAGTCTCGAAGTGTGATGATGTCCATAAAAATTGGGGCTCTCAACCGGCTTGAACCACTTCCAGCAGTCGACGGGTCGGGGTGTTGAGCGGGAGTCCGAAGGCCTGCTCCCAATCCACCCAGGCAAAGTCTTGAGCTTCGTCATTCAACGTCACCAACTGGTCGGGTAGGGCCAGGCAGGTATAGTTGAGCAAGATGAAGTGGGCCTCCTTATAGAACTCGGTAGAGGCAATGGAGTCTTGGACCATCACGAATTGGATGCGATCGATCTCCAAGCCTGTCTCTTCGCGAACCTCTCGTCGGAGCGCAACCTCGGAGGGTTCACCCCATTCGATCTTTCCCCCAGGAATTCCCCACATGCCGGACCACTTTGCCGTCTTGAAAAGGAGCATGCGGCCCGAGTCGTCTCGGATTAGGGCGCCGACCGTCGGAATCGGAAAGGCCGAACGCGGTGCAGGACCGGCCTCCAAACGCAATTGATTGGTCTCCAAGTGGCGCCGCAGTTCAGACAGATGTTCAACAATGAGGTGGGGCTTGGACTCCCGGAGTTTGTCGAGGCTGTCGTAGCCGGTCAGGACTCCCACGGACTTCACGCCGCCGTGGTGGGCAGTCTCGATATCGTGCTGCATGTCGCCAATGAACACGGTCTGCTCAGGATCCAGTTCATTCTCCCGTAGAATTTGTCCGATGAGGTCCTTTTTGTTTTGGGCACCGAGGTAGGTCTTGTCGAGGAACGGGCCAAAGCCCGAAGTCTTCTCTTGTTGAGCAAACAAGGCCGGATGCACTGCACTCAGGAGAAAGGTGCGCAGCCCTTGCTGACGACAAAACTCCAGAAACTCCCGAGCGTGCGGTAGTGGCGTGACCGTATCTTGTACCAGTTTGAAACCCTCCAGAAACCATCTCTCCAATTCGGGAAGCGATTCGGTCGGCACCCGCTCCATGTAGAAGTCCCGAGCCGGGAGACGGAACTCACGCCGAAAATCCTCCAGAGGCATCGCAGGCACTCCTGCCTGTTGCAGGGCATGGTTCGAAGCCCGCCAAACTGCTGGAAGATCGTCCACCAGCGTCCCGGACCAATCGAAGATCACATTGCGAATCACCACGACAAGCTATCCCTGCAGGTCGCGCTCGCAAACGCGGGATTTAACCGGTGAACCATTGCGAAAAACATGGAGAGTTGTCGGGCCTAGGCGACAACTCGATCCCTGTTGGCTGTTGCTCAGGCTTCAAGCCAGGTCTGCCAAGCCGCCCGCATCGATGGA
>CAMCYJ010000072.1 GCA_945883815.1 Akkermansia muciniphila
CTGCCCGCGCGGAAGCAACGGCGGGAGGTTGTTGTCGATAGCACCCGCGAAGAAGCGTGAGGCCGGCAGACCGGACACCAGGGTCACCGTGTCGGACTCCGTGGGATCTGGCAGGCCCGAGGCGCTGTACAATAGAGACAGAGGAGGCCCCGACAAATTGAACAACGTGTTGGTGGCCCGCTCGGCCTCCAGCGGCACATCCACCACGAAATAACGGATATCCTCACCCACGATGTTGGTGGTGAAGGCAATGCCGTTGGTCAGCCGGAAGGTCGGCGGATTGGTGGGCATGAAGGTGAAACGCAACTGCCAGTCCAGCAGAAGGCCCGCCTCGCCTCCCCGAGCGTCGGTGGTCTGCAATTGCCACAATCCGGTGCCCGGCTGCCCCATGAGCGGGCGCAGGGGTTCTTCGGGTTGATACACCAGAGGAGCGCCATCCTGATCGAGCCAGACTTGCCCAATTTCCAGCCCAGAGGGGAAGTTGGTGGCGGACGCCGGAGGCGAGGTCGCCACAAAGCCGACGGCCGTGCGGGACGAATTGGCCACGAAGGAAGTGGTGTTGGTGACCCATCCTGGAGTGCTATCCACGCGCAAATTGAACCCGCCATCGACCCAAACCTGAGCGTTGACCGCCGTCTTCGCAGCGGGGGACTTCCGACTGGTGAAGGCCAATCGATAAGCCTGACCGATGTTGAGGTCGAACTGTCGTTCCACAGCGGCATTGCGGAGGTCGAGCACATTGCCCTCGACACCACCGGCCAAGATCGACACCCGATTGGTCAGTACCGTCCAGCCTTCCAGACTGTTCGTTCCGGACAAGTACTCACCCAAATTGACGGTCTCCCAATCGTTGGAATACAGCACCTGAGGCTGCACGCGGCTGAGGTAAGGGGGTTGGGCAAACTTGATCGGCGTGTACACCCCATTGGTGCTGTCGCCGAAGACCGCATAAGCCCGATTGGTAACGATACCCCCGGCCGGGAACACACCAGCGCGAGTTCTCAGCACCACCCGGTTGCCCGCTTCATCCTGGAAGATAGCACTCAGCGAACCCGGGCCATTGCCCAGAGGATCCGCTTGACCGATGAGCAAGGCCGGTCCTGTGCGCCTGCTGGCCGCATCGTACCATCCTCCGACCACCAGGCGTTCGTTGCCCGAGACCGGCTTGATCCACCCTTCCAGAGTCAACCCCGGCAAGTTCCCGATGTCCCGAATGCGGGAGTCGGTGGAGATCGCTCCGGAGCCAGTGCCCGGTTGGCGCATGCCGAAGTTCATCTGACCCGCCACGCTGGTGCCCACGCTGCTGATGGTTTGACCGGCGATGGTGTCCAGACCAAAGCGGTCCATGGGCCAGAGTGCAGCCAATCCGGCACTGGCCAAATTGGTCGCCTTGGCGCGACCAAAGGTGCCCTCCTCGTAAATTCGCCGGATCTCGCCCTCTCGGATGGAACGACGCCAGAGACCGAAGTCGTCCAATTGGATGGGGCTGCCCGGGAGGTTGGCGGAACCCAGAGCGCCGAGGTGGAACGAGGTCGGCGAGTTGCTGGCCGAGAGCCGGACCGCTTGTTCGGCCACCACTTCGCCATTGAAGTAAATGCGGGCCACGCCCCCGGCGCGGTCGAGGGACAAGGCCACGTGCTGGTAGTTGCTGGTGACAAGAACACCCCCCAGACCATTGGTGGTGGTGAGTCCACGGTTCTCGAAGATCAATGCGCTGGCACCGCCCGGAGTCACCAATCGCAGAGCCAAATCGGAAACCCGGGCGTGTTCGGCCCGGACACCCACCTGCACATCCGAGACCGGACGCGCATCATCAACCTGAACCGAAGCGACCGTCCGGGCGACATCGGCCAAGGAAGCCGATCGGCCTTCAATGGTTCGGGTGAACTTGGAAGACAGGTTGCGTTCGCCGTAGATGGCGACATCGAAGCACAGCTCCACCCCGGACGGGTTGTGGAAGAGCACGAAGTAGGTGCCGGCCTGCAGCGCCGGGACGTCCCGAACGGAAATGCTGATGATGCCAGGCCCGAGCAACGTCGCCACACGGTCGTTGACATCCAGATTGTCAGGGTCGGGGAAGGCTTCGCGGCGAATGTACACTTCCAGCGGCAAGTTGGCGGGGACCATGTTGGTCACCTCGATGATGAGTCGACTGGCATCCGGAGGCACGATGCGCAACCGGAAGTCGTAGCCCTGCGGCGGGAGACAAATGTTCTCGAAGACACGCTCTTCAAAGGCCGGCAGCACCTGCGGCTGAACCTGAAGCTGCACCGAGTTCAAAGTGCCGGAACCGCCCAACACGTCATCCTGCAGGAGGTAGTTCCACGCACCCATGCTGCCCAGACCGGAGAAGTCGAGGAGGGTGGTGCTCGGGCCGTCGGTCGGCTGGCCGCCGCTGAAGCGCAAGCCGGGAATGTCGTCGTAGAGCCCCATGACCGGGCCGGAGACCTGGGTCAAACCGGTGCCGTAATCGCGGATGGACCGGCGGTTGTTGATGGTCACTCCGTATCCGGCGTGAATGAGGGTGCCTTGCAGGTCGAAAAAGTTGTCGTGAAAGAGGGACTGGATGAAGGTCACGTTGCGAGTGATTCCAGAGGGTCCCGTGCCGAAGTAGCGGACAACACCCGGCACATCCGGGCTGCCATCGGGTATGGAGCGCCCGCTGCCAATGGGGGTCATGAGCAGGCTGTAGCCGTTGGCTCCCAGGACGTGGAACGGTTGGTCGCTGCTGCGGACCACCAACTCGAATTCGCCCGCCTGCTGATCCTCGGCCTTCACGCCGATGTAATACACCTCGCCATTGGCCGGGGCGTTGGTGATTTCGATACGCTCCTCGAACCCCTGTTGGGTGGAACGATACGCCGATGCCAGCGCTGAAGCCTGGAGGTTGGTCAGGCCGCGATCCGTGGACATGTACAAATCCAAGTCCGGCCCCAGGACGCGGTCACGCAGACGCGTTCCCGAGCCCCCGGGTCCACGCGGTCGGGCCAGGTTGGCCGCCGAGGCGATCACGAACTCGACGTACTGACCGTTGGTCAATCCGGTGACCGCCGCCGCCTCAGGGTTGAAGAGGTTGGTGAAGACAAAGAAATGCCACTGCGCGGCTTGCCCAACCGCGCCGCCGACCAAGGGCGACTGTGCCCCGACTCGAGCAGCCGAAACCGGGATGCCATTGGTGGCCACCACAGAAACCGCAGGCGGTTGGACGGGCCCAAAACCACCGGACGACCCGATGACATACTCGGCGGTGGCCACGATCGTGTCCGCCGTGGCGGCATCGGACGACAGGGCCACTACGAAGTCCTGAACGATGTTGGTGCGGTTCTGCAAATTCTGAACCTCGCGAGAGGCCAGGGCGTTGACGTTCACCCGGCGAGCCACCACCTGAATGATGTACTCGCTGGCCAGCGGCGGTTCGAGCACGACGCGCTCCACATTGTTGACCGAATCGAAAATGGAGTTGGTCACACCAACCTCCACCACTTCGAAGGCATTGGTGCCCGCACGACCCGCGGTGTATCCGGTCCGGGCCAGGTCGTTGCCGACGAACACCTCACCGGTGACCGTGTTGGACACGATGAGGTCCAGGTCATTGACCAACTTGAGGCCGGCGGCCGGGTTGCCCGGAGGATCGGTCCAAACCAGTGTGAAGTGAAAGGCACCTGTGGCGGACACCTCGTTGGTGGTGAGCTTCAAGCGCAGCAATTGGCTGGCCCCCGTGCTGAGTTCGCCCGCGAAACCCGCCAACTCCACAATGGCCCCGTCGGCGCGGGTCAGGCGCACGCCGCTGTCGAGGGCGCGCGGCAGACTGGGTTGGCCCCATCCCGCATAGTTCATCACCGAGCGGAAATCCGGATTGTAAAGATCGGCCGAGGGGCGGGCACTGTTGATGAGCAGCGCCTTGTAGGCCGCCGCTGCGATGTGCTTCGGCAGGTTGAGGCCGGGCCGTTGCCAGAATTCCTGGATCTGGGCGAGCATGCCGGAAACAGCCGGGGCCGCCATACTGGTGCCGGACAGAAACCGATACCATGGGGCCACCGGGCGGTTGAGGTCGTCGAACACGGCGTACTGCACCGAGTTGGTGTCGTATTCGTCCTCGAGTTTCCACTGGGCCGATCGCGCTGAGAGAATTTGGGAACCCGGCGCAACCACGTCGGGCTTGAAGCGGCCGTAGCTACCTTCGATACCAATGCCCACATTGCCGCGGCTGGAGAAGTTGGCCACTTCAGTGTCGGTGTCGGTGGAGGCACGGAGCACCAGGTTGGTGGTCAACTCGGCGTTGGTGCTCGGCTCGCGGAATTGCTTGCCGCCGGCCCAGATCACCCGGCCTTCATCGTCGGTCACCACGGCGTTGGTGAGGTTGCGCTTGGTCTCCAGTGCACCCACGGTGATGACGTTCTTGGCGTTGCCCGGCACAGTCACCGAACCGCGCAAACCGCCAACACCATTATTGCCACCTTGACCGGAGTTGCCTGCGGCGAAGACGAAGAGCACCGGTTGTTCACCCGTGGTCTCGGGGAGCGCATCCCGCGAGGCCGCGTCGTAACTGGCCGAAATGGAGTTGTACTCGTAAGCGCCTCGGTAGCCCCAACTGTTGTTGGAGATGAGGGCGTTGGTCATGGCGGCCTGTTCTTGCAGGAAGGCATCCGAGATGGTCGGACCGGTCTGGAGGTCGATGGGCAGGACGAAGAGTTTGGCGTTGGGGGCCAAGCCGCGGAACTGGGCATTGGTCACCGAACCTTGGGCCGGCCCTTGGATCTCCAAGGAACTGACACCGCTGCCGGCGATGGTACCAGCCACGTGGGTTCCGTGGCCGTCGCGGTCGGTGAGCAAGTTGGTCTGGGAACCCACGGTGAAAACCCGGTTGGTGGTGAGGTCGGGGTGGGTCCAGTCGATGCCGGAGTCGTTGACATTGACCACCACGTTGCTGCCGGTGAGCCCCCGGTAAGACACCGTGTTGGTGGCATCCGTGGCGCTCCCGAGCAAGTAGGCCGAGCGATCATTGAGCAGTTCGCGACGATGGGCCTTCTCGATGAGGTGCACCTCGGGCGATTGGGCCAGGGAAACCAGCGCATCCGGCGGCACATCGACCGTGACCAGCGTGCCGAACGGGCTGCGCTGACGAGTGACCTCGCGAACCCCGAGCGATTCCAAACGCGGGAGGGCATCGGGATCGGTCAGGGAGAGCATGAGGCGATCGCCCGCTTCCAGCGGAAGACCGTCGATGGCACGGGTGAGCAGTTCCGGCTCGAGTTTGAAGGCCGGATGCCAGGGCGATACCGAGGCGATGTCGGCATCCAGGGCCAAGCGCTCAACGGACTCGTCGGAACCCTTCACCAGAAAGGCATTGACCGGCAGGTACGAAACCACCTGCAACTGCTGCTCTTCCAATCGACGCCGGGACTCCGCGTTCGGCTCTTGGGCGAATTGGATGATGTGGAAACCCGGCTCTGGGCCCGCCACCAGCGACTCAGGCAGCGGCAGCGGTTCGCCCGTGCGAGTATCGATTAAGGCATTGCGCAGCACCAAGGCGCGAGGATCGCTCCTCAACTGATCCACCGTCTTGGTGGTGTTGCGGGCGCGCCAGGGGAATTCAGAATCCTGCGGCGCGGGGCGCTGGCCGGCATCGAGCGGGCGGACTCGGAGGCGCTTGGCAGCCACATGGGCCGAGACGGCCATGGAGCGACCGAAGGCCGAGGCCACGGCAGGGCCGGCGGGTGGCGCAGTCAGCCCGGAGGCCGACGAACCAAGGTTCGCGGCTGGCGGCTGTACCCAGCGGTACAGCCCCAGGGAACCCACCGCTAGGGCGATGGCGACAATCAGGCTTCGAGACGGGCGCATGACGAAAACGGGATAACGGCGTTCAGTCCGTGGTCAGCACGCGGTGGTCTTCCACCACCGAGCGCAGGGTTTGGGTGACCGGGGCGTTCGTGGACAGGGCTCCCTCGAATCGCAGGACGGTCTTGGTGGCGAACTCGCCGGTGACAACGTAATTGGTGGAAAGTCCGAAGAAGGGGCCCGGTGCCGTGACCACCGCTCCCGGAGCCGGCTTCAAGGTTTGAGCCCACGCGTAAATGACATACCGCGGCTCCTCGGCCTTCAGGAGGGAGAGGATTTGCTGAGGAATGCGCTCAACGACCTCATCGGAGACAGGGCGGAAGGTGCGACCTGGATTGGACTCGTCGTACTCCACGTTTTCCAACAAGGGCGAACCGACCGACAGCGTTTCGACCGAGCAAATCTCACCCACAGACTGGAATCGTGGCAGCGAGCGGCGCGCCTTGGGAATTGTGAGCGGCTTGCCGTCAGGTCCGGTGACAGTGACCAGCGGATCTCCCGGCCAACCATTGGTGTGGATGAAGCCCGATGCGATGCCGTGGCGGAAAACACCGTTGATCATGTATCCCGCGACGATCTTTTGGACGAACGCCGCACCATTGCCTTCGGCCGGATCCAAAACGGTGGCCACCAAGTTGGTGCCGTCGCTGTTGAGCCGGCGCAAAACCGGAACTCCTGACAAGATCGCCGACCAGGCCGGCAAGTTGGTCTGGTTAACGCCGATCTGGCCGCGCGCCGCGTTCTCGGTGAGTGCCGTGGAGAAGGTATCGAGCAGAGCCCAGTCATTGGTGGGGTGCGTACCGTAGCTGCCCGACCACCATTTCCAGTGGTGGCGGTCCGCGATATTGCCTTCGCTATACGCCCTGATGTTGGCGATGGAGCTCTTCAGGTAGACCGTTTGCCAGGGCGTGCCGCGATGGATGCGGCCCAGTTGCCCAATGGAGGCGAAGGCATTGGTTGGAGTCGGGAAGGACCACGCGGCGCTGTTGGTCACCAACGGATCCTTGTAGGCCATGTCCACCTCCAAGGCGGGAGACGGAATCCCCGTTCCCAGGTTGGCACTGATACCCCAGGGCGCGTAGGCATTGACGAACTTGTAAGGAGCCGCAACACGATTGGTGCGGTTGACATAGGTGACCAAGAAGTCGCCGCTGGGCTCGGCAATTCGCCCTTCCGAGATGGCTGGATCCAATAGCAGGCCTTGGAACATTTCAGGTCGGCGGTCGTGGTAGACGTCTGCATAGAACTTCCAGTAACCCTCGGGGTAAGTATAGACCAGTCCACCAGGTTGGAGGTCTTCCTTGGTGTAATGAACCATCGGATCGTTGGCCATGCGCCGATCGGTGAGGTGAATCTCGCCCACCGGGTTGAAACCGACCTGAATCCGGTTGCCATTGATGTTGCCGCCAGAAGCCAGCAATCGGTCGAGCTCGCGACGGGCCACCACCTGAGCGCTGCGCGGCACGGAGTTGATGCCGTAGAGAAAGGCCCGCAGGCCCAGACTGGCATCCAATCTCGGGTCGCCCGTGGTCACGATTCCCGGAACCACCGGTGCTTCCCACAACTGCAGCACCCGGAGCGGATTCAATGAGGCGGAGAATTGATTCTCAAAACCCAACGGAATGGTCCGCCCGGCCAGGAAATTGGTCTGCCACAATTCCGCCATTCGCAACGGTCGCACCGAGCCAGCTCCACCGCCCAGATTGCCACCGGTGTTGTCGAAGCCTTGGTCTATACCGGCGTCCCCGCTGATGCCCGGGAGAGTGCCGTTGGCCGTGTACATCAAGTTTTCCAGCAGGTTGCTTTCCAGAGTCCCGCTCTTGATGTTGACGAAGTCGAGCAACCGCGCTGGAACGAAACTGTCGTCCACGATGGCGAAGACCAACCGGTTGGTCACCGCCAAGGTCAGCTTCGGCAGCAGCCGATCCGGACGGGTTCCTGGCATGGGGAACATGGCCAGGGGATTGTTGGTCTCGGTGAGCGGGAAAATGCGGCCGAGCACGGGATTGTACACCAAGCCAAAGACGGTGTTGGTGTTGAGCGCCGGGATGTATTCTTGGGCGTCCCATCGAGACTTGTACCCAGTGTTGCCATTGCCAATGCGAACCACGTTGCCCACTTGCAACGAGTAGTTGGTCCGGGTGAAGACCATTGGGTTCTGCACGCTTAGCGGCAGGTTCGGATTGAGCGGTTGGGGGATGAACAGTGGCTGACCCAAGGGCTGGGCGGCAGTGGCCAGGTTGGCGTCGTAGAGGCTGACCTCGGTCCAGTTGGTGGCAATGAGCCGCAACGGGCGGTTGGCCGGGAAGGCTTGCAAGTAGGAGTTCCAACCCTCGGCTGCCGCGGTGTTGACCACCTGGAAGGTGTACTGGCCGTACTTCACCACGCCGAGGGCACTCAAGGTGGTTTCGTTGGTGGGCCGCACGGCCCCGTTGGGCTGGCGCTCCAGCATCAAGCGGCGGCCGGTGCGGACGCGGGTTTGCCAAAAGGCCTCGTTGAACTTCGGCAGGCCCAGAGCATTGGGACCGGTTTGGTTCTGCTTGGTACCGACAAGATACGGGATACCGAAGACATTGGTCCGCGTGGGAACCGACGGATCGACGCTCAAGTTGGCCACGTCGATGGGATTCTCGAAATCCATCCAGTTGGTCCAGGCGGTGTTCAGCACCTGGGTGACGGCATTGGTCACCTCTTCCAGCCCGGCCAAGCGGACGACCGACAGCTTCTTGCCCGGGTTGCGCGGGTCATCCTGATCTTCGCGGTAGAAGGTCGGACGGAAGACATGCGGCGGGAAGGGTTCGGTGTTGAGCCCGCCCACGATGTTAGTCCGCACCTCGTGGATGTTGGCGGCCAACTGGAGAAGCCGATGCAACTTGGCCGACCAGACATGGTTGGTCTGGGAGACAGCAAATCTTCGAGAGCGGGGAGCCACGGCATTGGTCACCCAGTAGCTTCCAGCGATGGCAACGCCGTGAGCGGCCTCCTCTTTCGCCTTGGGCACGGCCAGCTTGGAGTTGGGGTTGGCCGGATCGTAGAAGTTGAAATTGCCCAACTCGGGCAAGCCGTTGGAGAACTCCTTGCGCAGCAGTCGGTCGCCGGCCAGTTGGACCCACGTACGGGCAGCCCAGGGAACCAGTGCCGTCGCACGGGCCGCGGAGCCCGAGGCCCCATTGGTGGCGACCACATTGGCGCTGAAAGACTGGGCTCCTTCCGGATCCAGCACCTGGTAATTGAGGTTCAGCTTGGACCGACGGTAATAGCGGTTGGCCAGATCAACACCGACCTCGATACGGCCATCGGAACTGTCCGTGCCCACCGACCCGAGCAGGCGGTAGAAGGTGTAGGCGTTGTAGGTGGAGTTGGAGGCTTGCACCGTCGACATTAATTGTCCGGCGAAGCCTCTGCGACGGGTATCGAGATTGGTCCAGATAACCCGGTTGGGCCCCAGCGGGAGCAAGTTCGGATCACTCAGCAGCGGGAAGGGCGTCAGGTAGGGATTGGATACGTCTCCGCCCGACCAGCGCCGAGTGACGTTGTCGCCGTCGTTCAGCAGGCGCGGGTTGCGCACCTGGGCCAAACTCTGGATGAGCGGACCATCGGAGAGGTCATCCACGCCGTTGAGCGGCAGTACACGGGAAGCCGCAGCGGTATCTCCGGCGACCCCCATCTGAGGGCGGGAGTCTTCGGCGAGGATGTCTTGTGCAGTGGCGCGACCGGCCACTGTCGCCACCCGGCGATTGGCCCAGAGGTTGAGGGCGTGGTCGAAGGTCAGGCCGGTGTTGGCTGCGTTGGTGGAATACGCGTAAGTCTGCCAAAGGTTGGTGTTCAGGTCGCGGAACAGACCGGCCAGGTTGAGTTCCCAGGTCGCCACGCCTTGGTTGCGGAGGAACTGACTGGTGGTGGCATCTGGGTTGCGGGCCTGATTGTGGGCATGGTTGAGGTCGACCGTCTGGTCGGCCGGAACCACCAAATAGGCGATGCGGTACAGGAAACGGTTGTTGCCCGAGTGCGGGCGGTCCGGATCGGCCAACACACCGATCCACTCCGGATCACCCACGTGCCACACCCGGTTGGTGCCGATGGCCCCGCCCTGAACATTACGCTGGAGGATGTAACCATTGGTTTCGAAGCGCCCGTTGCGGTTGAGATCGAGGTAGAAGCGGTCTTCGAACGAAGCGGCCTGAGTGTCCATGCGGCCAATGCGAGCAACCACCGGGACCCGGGGATCGTAGTACAAATTGGCCAGCATCCGCCGGTATTCGAGGATCTCGGCCGTGTTGTTCAGATCGAACGGACGGCCCTGATACAGGTAGGAGACATTGGCAAGGGCCGAGTACCACTGGTTGGACTGAGCAGCGCCCAACGGCAACCCCTGGCCGGCGGCGGTGAGGCCCCGAGTATAAAATGGCGCAATGAAATTGGTGGAGACGAACAGCGTGGGCGACTCCCGCAGTCCGGACGAGGCGATCTGGGCCAAGATCCGAGCGCGGGCACGGTTCAGCGCGGCATCGGCGGCGATACGGACATCGGCCTGCTCACCGGCCGCGGCCACGGCAGCGCGCTCGCGCCGGGCGACCGTCAGGAAGGCGACGGCGGTGATGGTCACCACCGACAGCATGATCAGGGTGATGACCAGCGCCACGCCGCGCCGGCTGGATTGGGGAGAAAGGCGTTTCATTGGGGCGCGGTGCGGAGGACGACCCGCTGGCGGAGGGTCTGGAGTGCACCAGCATTGTTGGCCAGCCACCGGTTACGGGTCTGAAGGTTGTCCGGCAAGGAGCGGAATTGATCGAGCTGCTTGCCATCCAACAGGGTGATTTCGATCTCAATGGAGGCCGGAAGATTGGGTCCACGGAAGAAGGTGCTGACCTGGGCGGTGTCCGGATTCACGTCGATGACCTCGATGGGCAGCGGCCGGGAGACTCTGTCCGCCGTGTTGGTGCCTTGGAGTTGCCAAGCGACCGGAGTAACCGGGTAGTGGCGAGGCACGTTGGTGTTCACACCGACCCGGGGGAAATTCACGTCGTAGAGCACCGGATGATTGGCATCAAACGGACGCCCATCTGCGTCGAAGGCGGTGATGCGGCATTGGAGAACACCCTCCAGCAATTTGACCGCATCGCGACGGGCTTCGCGAGTCTCTCCAACCGGATAGGTGGGAACCCACAGGCGACCGGTGATGAGGTTGGTGCGCATGGCCGGAGTACCGGTCAGTCGATACGGCGGCACCGCGGCCGGGGAAGCCAGATCCTGTAGGCGGGCACCCAAGAGACCCTGGCCATCGAGCACTTGGACGAGGTTGGAGTTGGGCAGCGCCTCGTCGTAGAGGTAGAGCGAACCCAGACCAGGCACCGGTGTGGAGACGACGGGACCTGCATCGAGAGTGCCAATAAAGAGACCGCCCACATGCCAGCGTCCGCCACTGGCTGGATACGTGAAAAACAGTTCGTCAAAGCGCAGCGGTTGCGTGCGGTTGGCCAGTGTGGCATCGCCGGAGAACACCAGTTCGTAGCCAGTGGCGTTGGCCGGTCGCACCACCAGGTGCAGCGCGTCATCCACCTGAGGTGACGCGGCCCGCTCGACATTGCGCACCATGAGGTCGAGGGCCGAACGACCACCCTCGGACAAGTCGGCTTGGTTCAGGCTCTGTCGGAAGGCCTTCTGGGTCTGATCGAACATCGCATACAGCGCGAGGATGATGACCGTGAGCAAGCCCACGGCGATCATCAGCTCCAGCAGGGAGAACGCTCCGCTGCGACGCCGAGGTTTCCGGGGATCGGAGCGCATCACTGTGCCCGCCTGAACAAAGGAAAGGTTCATAGGATCACAGGGCACCCGGCGGGAACCGGTAGAAGTGAATCACGTTGGGCCCCGGATTGTCCGGAACCGGATTGAAGGGATAGACGATGTCTCCGAAGTAGTTGAGATCCTGCGGCACATTGCCCCGCAAGCGCGTCGGCTGTCCCAACACCTCGGTGTGGAACTCCCGGCGATTGAGTCCCAAGCGGTACTGATTGGGATCGGTACCGGTACGTTGCAGGGGCCACTCGAGGATCATGCGGACCTCGGACACGGCGCCGGCCATGGTGTCGGAGGGTAGCTGGGTGGCTCCCGGCACCAGCACAGACTGGCGCGTCACCGTCTCGAGGGTGACCAAGTAGCGGAAGGCAAAGTCGATGCGGGTGTCATTGGGCATCGTCCGTCGCTCACTCTTGCGGATGATGGGATGATCGGCCATCGAGCCGCTCATGGAGCGCATCTCCAGACGGACGATGTTGGTGACGGCCACCGGATTGCCACGGCTGACCGTGGAGGCCTCTTGGGTGAATTTGGGCCGGCTGATGAGGCCCAACACTTGAAAGGCATCCACCAACGGATCGGAACCGGCCGGCGTGCCCTGCACCAACGGACCATGAAAATAATTGGTCCGGGACGGTGCCCGGTCCCGGTACTGGCGCACCAAGGTCACGCGGTCCGCATAGTTGAGAAGGTCCTGCAACCGGGTTTGCCCACCGCGCAAGGCGTTGAGCAGGAGTTCGGCATCCTGGGTGAGCAGCGACTCTTCGCGGTTCTGCTTCTGGACATTGAGCCCCGCCGGAAGCACACCGATGATGGCCACCATGGCGATCGCCACCACGGCGATGCACAGGGCGATCTCGATCATGGTGAAAGCCGCCTTGGAGCCAAAGGGCCTGCAAGGGGCAGAGCGGAACCTCCGCCGCAACGGATTCCACGAGACAGACGAGAAGACAGGTTGGCCGGGGATTCTCATCAGCGGAGAACGGGTTTGAGGATGCGGGAGCGGCCAGTGAGGCTGGAAACGATCACCCGGTTGTTGGTGGCATTGTCGCGTGGTGTCTCGATGGCGTCCGGCACGACCGACGGGTCGATCTGCCCGGAGGCGTTCCGCGAAATGAAGACGCTGCCCTGCCCCACACCCAGGGCCAGCTCCGAAAGGGGTGGCAGTTGCAGCTCGGGGCGACCATTGAGAGCCCAATGACGGTTCATCTCAGCCAAGGCCATACGGCCATCCGGACCGAAGGCGACGAAGCGCATGTTGATGGCCGGCAGGGTGTCGCCAGGGAACTCCGCCAGCGGGAAGCTGAACGGCCGCTGCGGCAATTCATGGACCACCAGGTCTCGCCGGTCGGCGGGAGCCACGGGGGCCGGGAAGAACAGCTTGGGCGAGAGGATCACGCCATCCGGAAGGGTCTGCCAGCCAGGTCCGAGGTAACGGGTGTGGCTGCGGCCGGGTTGGGCACCGATTTCGCGTTCCACCAGCAGCGCATAGGAGTGGAACACGCCCAGGGCGATGTTGGTGAAGCTGCGCAAGGCCTGCTCGCGAAAGCGCTGCGGGGCCAACTGCGACGAAATCATCGACTCGATCTGAGCATCGAGTGACAGGCGCGTTTGCCAGACATTGGTCGGAGCGAAGACCACATAGACGGTCGTTCGCAACCGCAGCGCCTCTTGCCGGGCGCGGTTCAGGTCGTCGGTCAGTTGCCGGTGACCACTGGACAAGGTCTTGCCCTGCACCATGCCACGGATCGCCGGTGCGGTGATGCCCGCCAAGAGGCCGATCACCGCCACCACCACCAGCAACTCCAGGAGGGTGAAAGCCGACGCCGCGAACCGCTGGCTTGGGGCCAGTGGCATCGTGCTTCCGTTGGGTCCTTGGAGCTTCATGAAACGGTGGGAGGCCGTGGGCGTGAATCGGTGGAGCCGATCACTTCCAGCTGTAAATATTGTCGCGGTTGTTCGGGTGATCTTGGTCGGCGTTGAAATCGGCCTTGCCGTCGGGACCCAAGGACATCACCAGCGCATTGCCCGGAATGAAACGGGCCTGGGCCGGACGACCCGGGGCCACCAGCGGGAACGGGCTCAGCACGCGGCTGTCGTAGTCGAGATCGAGGATGATGATGTAGGGGTGTCCCCACGGATCGCGGTACACGCCGAGGTCGTCCACGCCGTTGGGTTGGTTGCGTCCGACGGACTTGGTGGCCAGGTACACCGTGCGCTTGGGATTCTGGTTGTTGTTGAGGTTCACCGCATCGGCGGTGCCACCTTGGACGTCAGCCACGCTCTGCGCGGTGAGGATGGCCATCACTTCGGAATTGTCGGCGTCACGGCCACTGCCGCCCAGGTCACGGACTTGCTGGTAGCCGATCTTGGCAGCCACCGTCGGGGTGGGCAGAACGCCCTTGGCATCGGGCGTGTTCGCATTGCCGAAGATCCAGTCGGGCGCGGTCGCCGGACGGGTGCTCACGCCGTGGGCATCGCGGGTCCGCTTGGTGGCGGGCAACCGGGAGTAGTCGGCTTGATAGGAATTGATGGCACCCACGATGCCCGTGACCTCGACCTTGGCCTTGGCCGACTTGGCCTTGGTGGTCGCCGTGGCGATGGCCGGCAGCAACATGGCCGCAAGGATGCCAATGATGGCGATGACGACGAGGAGTTCTATGAGCGTGAAGGCGCTCCGGCGTTGGACGGTCGTTCGAGTCTTCATGGGTTCTCTTGCGCGGCTAAAAAGGAGTGTACGGAAAAGCTGTTTTCGGGAATTGGGAATTGGGAATCGAGAGGCCTCTAGTTGGATTCTTTCCAGTTGCCGATGATTTTCACCCGGTCTCGGCCGACAGGAATCTCGGCCCACAAGTCGAAGCCGCCCGAATTATTGGTCGGGTTGGTCGAGACGTACCGCCACGGATTCAGCCCCTTGTTGGAGGGCACGGGATGGTCGGTTCGGTTGTTGGGCCAAGCCAGACCGTTTTGCCGCTTTCCGGAGGCATCGGAGGAGAAACCTACGGCGAGCACCTCGATGTCGGCGTACCCGGCATCGGAGCGGTTGCGGAAGACCTCGGCGTATTGGCCTTCCTTGAAATCGGAGATGAACAACCGATTGCGCAATTCGTACGGCTTGGCGTTGAGAATGCCCTCGCGACCAAACCACGTTTGCAACTCAGCCGAACGGATGCCGTCGCCGTCATCGGCATCGGCGCGCGGGATGAAGTAACCGTCGACGCTGGCAGCGTTGGTCAGATACACGCCGGACAATTCGTAAAAGAGGGGACTCAAGGCCGGATTGGACAAGGTCTGAAAACCCTGGCCCGCGATCGCAACACTCCGGACGCCATCGGGCGGGTAAACTCCGAAGCGGGATTTGTAGGCCTCGATCAGGGTCGCCAACTGTTGGAGTTCGGTGCGCACGCGAGCTTCCTTCATCTTGGTGGCCGCCGCCGGCGCCAAACCCACGACCATGCCCGCCAATATGCCGATGATGGACATCACCACCAGCAGTTCGAGCAGGGTGAACGCAGCCACCCTCCGAGAGAGGGCCGGAGGGCGCGAGGAGGATGGACTGCGGGATCTCATGGGTTCACACGGGGATGCGGACTTTCCCGAAGGATCACCGGTCCTTCAATTCCTTTTCCATGCGTTCGCTCAACCATTGTTTGATCATGCTCTGGTAGTTGAGGAACCGAAAACGGGCCAAGCGCTTGATCCGACTGAGCATCCGGGGATCTATCCGCAAGGTGATGGTGACCGATTCGGACTGCTCGGAACTGGCGGTGGCCGAAAGTTCCATCAAGCGAAGATCGACCTGATTCTCCGCCCAGAAATCGGCCTCGGCCTGCTCGCTGTCGAAGAGCGGGACGTCGTCCCACGACTGGATGGTTTGAAGGTTCATGGACTCTGGCCCCGGCAAGCCCGGGGGGTGGGATCAGGAGGCGAGCGATTGAGTCATCCGTCGCTGGTAGAAGTAGGACTCGGCCTCGCTGAAGGGGCGGGAAATAATCACCCGGATCACCTTGCCGTTGGTCCGATACACACTGAAGAGACCCAACCCCGCGGCCGATCGGCCCAAATTGAAGAAGCGGGCCTGAACACCGAAGCGCGACGAGTCGGGCAACAGGCGGATGGCAAACGGGTCCTCGAACGATTCCTCGATTCCGATCATTGAAATCGAGCCGTCGGGTTCGAACGGCAGGTTGTTCCAGTCGAACTCCATTCAGTCCATCCAAGTATGGCCAATGCGCATTCAATGTAACTACTTTGTATTTACACCCGCGCAGCGACCCCGTCAAGTCCACCCGTTTTTGATTCAAAAAAGGGCCACCGGTTTTCACCGATGGCCCCGATTGAAGGCGTTTAGCTGTCACCACCACCGCCGGCATCGCCGCCGAGGGTTTCCATCAGCTTGATGAGCGGCAGGAACATCGCGATGACGATGGAACCGACGACCACCGCCAGGAAGACGATCATGATCGGCTCGAGGAGGGAGGTCATGGCCGAAACGGCGTTGTCCACCTCTTCGTCGTAGTTGTCGGAGATCTTCAGGAGCATTTCCGGCAATGCGCCGGTTTGCTCACCGACGTCCACCATGGAGACCACCATCGGCGGGAATACCCCGGATTTTTCGAGCGGAGCGGTGATGGTTTCACCCTCCTTGACCGATTCGTGGATGTCTTGCACGGCCTTGGCCACCACCACATTGCCCGCCGTCTCGCGGACGATGTTGAGAGCCTGAAGGATGGGCACACCCGACTGCACCAGCGTGCCCAGGGTTCGGGTAAAGCGGGCGATGGCCACCTTGCTGATGACCGGACCGAGCGCAGGCATGTTGAGCTTGAACTTGTCGAAGTACCACATGCCCTTCTTGGTCTTGATGGTGAACTTGAAAACGATCACGAAGATCGTGACGCCCCAGACCACCTGACCCGGGAAGGGCATGCCTCCGAAGAACCAGTCGGGGAAGATGACGGTGTTGTCCTTGAGGGTCTCGGAAATCTTCAGGACGAAGAGCGTGAATTCCGGCATGCCGGCGTCGCCGCCGAGCAAGTCGGCGAAGATCGCCTTGAACTTGGGCACCACGACGATCATCAGCAGCGCCACAATGCCAACCGCAACGACCATGACCGCGATGGGGTAGAACATGGCCGCGACGACCTTGCCCTTGATTTTCTCGGCCTTCTCCATGAACTCGGCCAAACGCTTGAGGACGACTTCCAGAACACCGCCCAGTTCGCCCGCCTTCACCATGTTGATGAAGAGGCGGTTGAAGACCTTGGGGTGCTGGGCCAAGCCTTCGGAAAAGGTAGAACCGCCTTCAATGGAAAGAGAAAGATCGCCCAAGATCTTCTTGAGGACTGGGTTGCGCTCCTGTTTTTCGAGCACGCGCAAACCGCGCAACAAGGGCAGACCCGCTTCCACCAGCGTGGCCAACTGGCGGGTAAAGGTGCAAAGCACCTTGGCCTTCACCTTGCCACCGAAGCCAGGAATCTTGATGTTGATCTGGCCCCCGCCCTTCTTCGCTCCCTTGCCTCCAGCTGCTCCCTTGGCGCCCTTGCCACCCTTGGCGTCGGACTTGGGCGCCGCCGCCTCGGTGACCTTGGTCGGCAGGAAGCCCATTTCCTTGAGGCGATTGAGCGCCTCGGCCTGGCTGCCCACATCGAGGACACCCTTGGTCTCCTTGCCAGTGCTGTCCATGGCAACGTAATTGAATTTGGCCATATCGGTATCCTCGTGAAATCGGTGTCGTCGGAGTATCCAGACGGAATCAGGTGTACTTCAGGACTTCTTCGACGGTGGTCTCTCCGGCGTAGATACCGCGGAGACCATCTTCGCGCAAGGTTACCATGCCGAGCTCGATGGCTTTCTGGCGGACCACCACGGTCGGTGCGCGGTCGTTGATGAGGTTGCGGATCGCATCGGAGACGGCCAACAGCTCATAGATGCCCTTGCGCCCCTTGTAGCCGGTGTCGTTGCAATTGGGGCAACCGCGGCCGTAATAGAACACCTTGTCACCAATATCGTGGGCCGACAGGTTCATGTTCTGCAACTGCGACTCGCTGGGCTCGAACGGCGTGCGGCAGCTCGTGCAAACGCGGCGCACCAGTCGTTGGGCTAGAACGGCCAACAGCGTGGATGAGATCAGGAAGGGCTCGACGCCCATGTCCACCATACGGGTGACGGCGCCGGAGGCGTCGTTGGTGTGCAAGGTGGACAACACCAAGTGACCGGTCAGGGATGCCTGGACGGCGATCTGGGCGGTTTCAAGATCGCGAATTTCACCGAGCATGATGATGTCGGGATCCTGACGCAGGAAGGCGCGGAGGGCTTTGCCGAAGGTCATGCCGGCCGCCTCATTGACCTGCACCTGCATGATGCCCTCGATGTCGAACTCCACCGGGTCTTCGACCGTGAGCAGCTTGGTGTCGATCTGGTTGATGTGCCGCAGGCAGGAATACAGGGTCGTCGTCTTGCCGCAGCCCGTGGGCCCGGTGACCGTGAAGATGCCGTTGGGCTGATTGATGGTCTCGATGATGAAGTCGTAGCCATCTTTGGGCAGGCCCAGGGTCTTGAGATCTAACTGCACCGCACCGCGATCCAGAACGCGGAGTACCACCGACTCACCGAAGGCGGTCGGGAGCGTGGAGAGACGCAGATCCACCTGTTTGCCCGCGATCACCGTGCTGATACGACCGTCCTGCGGGAGGCGTTTCTCGGAGATGTTCAGGTTGGCCATGATCTTCAGACGCGAAGTCACGGGCGTGGCCAAATGCTTGGGCGGCGGCGCCATCTCGTAAAGGGCACCGTCGACGCGGTAGCGGATCTTGAACTCGTCTTCGAAGGGTTCGAAGTGGATGTCCGAAGCCCGATCTTGCACCGCCTGCATGAGGACGAGATTGACGAACTTCACCACCGGGACGTCATTGACCGCATCGTCCAGGGAAATGGACATGCCTTTGGGTGCGTCGTCTTCCTTGGAAACCTCCCCGTCACCCCCCAATTCCTTGAGCAGCGCGGCGTAACCCAGATCGGCCTGTGCCGGATAGAACTTCTCGATGCAGGCTGATACATCGGCCGGATTGGCCACCACCACTTGCAGGGTATACTTCAGGGCGAAGCCCAACTCATCCAAGGTCTGGGGATTGAGCGGGTCGGCCAAGACGATTTGCAAGGTGTCACCGTAAAGAGCCATCGGAACCACCTGATACATCCGGGCGGTCTCGTTGGACACCGCAGCGATGGCCTCGGGAGGAATGGTGTCCGGCTCGAGGGTGACCACCATGGTCCCCAGATGGTCGGCCATGATCTGGAGGATG
>CAMCYJ010000073.1 GCA_945883815.1 Akkermansia muciniphila
GAGGGCAGTTGCCACAAGTAGGCACCGACCACCAGTGCCAGGACGATTTGCACGATCCACTTCACCCGGGATCGCGCACCTGCGGCGTTCTGCTTCGAGACCTTCAGCCAATCGTCATAGAATCCCAGGAAAGCCAACACCATCAACGAAAGCATGGTCAGCAGCACGAGCGTGTTCGGTCGGGCCCAGAGAAACACGGAGATGTCCAACACGAGCAGGATCAGAACCCCACCCATGGTGGGAGTTCCTCGCTTGGCCAAGTCGGCCGCGGCCGCCGTGGCATCGCCGGGATTGCGGACATCTTTTGGTTGGTAGTCTTGACGGAACTTGAGGTTCCGAAGGCCTTCGATGACCCGTGGGCCCAGGAGCCAACTCAGGAGCAGCGCGGTGATGGCCGCGCCTGCACTGCGGAAGGTGACGTACTTGAACACCGTCCAGGGAACCACCGGAAACAATTCTGAGAGCTTGTAGAGCATGCCAGGTCAGTGGTTTTCGATGCTTTCGTTCTGGAGCGCCGCGAAAAGCCGTTCCAGACGGCTGCTGCGTGAAGCCTTGGCCAGGACACAGTCTCCCGGCTGGATGATGGGGCGAAGTGCAGGGACGGCCCGTTCCACGTCGGGAAAGGCCAAGACCTGACGCATGCCGGCGGCGCCGTCGGCGGTGTGGTTGGCCGAATGGCCGATGCAAACCAGCAGGTCGATCCCCAGACGATGGGCCGCGGCTCCAACCTCTCGGTGCGCCTCGGCGGTGTGCTCGCCCAGTTCGGCCATGTCACCCAGCACGGCCACTCGACGTCCGGTGCAGGGCAGTTCGGAAAGTGTCTGGAGAGAGGCTAGCGTGGAATCGGCGTTGGCGTTGTAGGTGTCGTCCAACCAGCGAATTCCGCGCTGCTCGGACCATTGCAGGCGCTGTTTGCTGCCAGAAAAGCGCGACAGGGCTTTCCGCGCCGCGTCAGGTTGGACCCGCAGTTCGGCGGCGGCTGCCAGGGCCAGAACGGCATTGGAGACCATGTGCCGACCGGGCACCGCGATCTCGAACACGCCGCACCAATCGGGCTTTGGGGCGGTCACCTCGAAGCGGGTCGAGTTCCATCCGTTTTCCAGGATTCGGGCCCGCCAATCGTTTCCGGCATCGAATCCGGTGCGCACCATTCGGGCAAGTGTGCGAGACGCCAGCGGTCGGGCTGCCTCGCAGTCCCCGTTCAGAAACAGAACGCCGTCGTGTGGCAAGCCTTCGCCCAGGGCGCTCTCTTCGGCGAGGACCCCCTCGAGGTCACCGAAGTGCTCCAAGTGCTCCCGCCCGATTTGCGGAACCACCCCGTAGCGTGGGGCGATCAGGCGCACCAAGGGGGCCAGTTCGCCCGGGTGATTGGTGCCCGCCTCCAGGACAGCCGCTTGATGAGACTCCTCCAGATCAAGAAGGCTCAAGGGCACGCCAATGTCGTTGTTGAAGCTGGCCTGGGATCGGAGTGTGTGGAACTGCGTTTCGAGCAGGGTTGCCAGCAAATCCTTGGTGGTCGTCTTGCCGTTGGACCCGGCCACGCAGAACACGGGCAATGAGAACCGGTTTCGGTAGGCCGCGGCGATGCGTCCCAGGGCTTCTCGGGTGTCTCGCACGCTGACGGCCGGCATTCCCTGAGGAACCTCAGGCAGACGATCTTGGGAGACCACGACGGCTGAGGCCGACTTGAGTGCGGAGTCTTTGAGAAAATCGTGCCCGTCAAACCGTTCGCCGCGCAGTGCCAGGAACAGATCGCCATCCCGCAGGCGGCGCGAGTCGGTGCAAACCCCAGAAACCTTCACGCAACCCGCACCGTGGGGATGGAGGGTCCCTTGGGAGGCTTCAGCGATGAATTGGAGGGTCACCGATTCCATTATTTCAGGGCGTAGCTCGCATTCACCACGGCGGTGACGGTTTTTTCCCGAGAGGTGGTGTCGTTCATTCCGTCCCAGGTGTTCTGGGTCGAATACAGAGGGGTCACTTGGAAGACTCCCATCTTGGCCGAACGCATGCGGGAGATCGATCGTCCGCCCTGGGAGACGATTTGCTCGGCTCGGGCACGGGCATCGCGCGCGGCATCGGCGAGCATCTCGATCTTGGCCTCGCCGGCCTTGGTCCAGACAAATTCCGGAGGAGTTGCGGTGAATTCGATGCCCTGATTGACCAGTTGAGAGGTCTTGGAATCCATGCTCAGCACGGTGTCGATGTCACCCGATCGCACCTCAATGATTCGGCTCAGGCGGAAGCGGGTGGCGGAGTTGTCGGCCTCGCCCTCCGCCTCGCCGGATTGCTTGGCGGCGCGGACTTGGATGCGCTGGATGGCGATCGGATGAAAATGGGTATTGGTGATGCCCTGAGTTGTGAGGAAACTCCGAGCGACACCTTCTTGTTGGCTCAGCAGGGCTTGTGCGGCCATGAGCGTCGGGCTTTCGACGGTCAGAGAACCCCGCCAGACGACGAGGTCGGAACTCACGTTGCGACGCGCCGACCCAGTCACGGAGATGGATTCGGCGTCGGCCACCTTGAGCCAAGTGCGTGTTAGCAGCGTAGTGGAGATAATCAGGCCGGAGGCCAGAAATAGGCCGGCCAAGACGCCGAGAAGGTGAGGTTTGGGCAGGGAGGTCATAGTGAATCTCCTACCCAGCCGCGCCCGGCCAACGCATCCCGAGCATGCATCCGGTCGTCCCAGGGGATGACAGCGCTGCCCAGTTCTTGGAGAGCATGGCTTCCCTTGCCAGCGATGATCACCAAATCGTCGGATTTAGCCTTGCGGACGGCGGTTGCGATGGCGGTGTGACGGTCGGGCTCTTCGATGGCCCCGCCCCCAAGGCCCCTCTGGAGTTCTCTCAGGATGGAGGCCACCGGTACGTGGCGCGGATTGTCGCTGGTGAAGACCACTTCGTCCGCCGCGGCAGCAGCCGCCCCGAGGGCGCGTCGTTCTTCAGGTGTTGAACAGCCTTTGATGCCGGTCACGAGCACGATGCGACGACCCGACAAGGTGCGTGCTTCGGCGAGGAGTTCGGCTAGATCGGCAGCACACGAAGCCCGGTCCACAAAGACGCCGTACGGTTGTCCGGCATGGACGGGCTCGAGAAGCCCGGTCGGAGGGTTCAGCAGCGGGAGCGCTGCCAGGGTTCGGGTCGGGCAGCAGCCCGCGTGGATGACCCGGTTGAGCGCCAGATCCAGGGCCAGGAGGTTCGATCCGCCGACCAGCGCCAGGTGTGCGGTCCGTGAGCTACCGTCGTGAGAGAACACCTGAAGGCGGCTGCCGCGCCAGTGCAGCGCCTGCGTCTGGATCCAGGCGCGTGGAGACGGCGGTGGTTGGAGGTTTGACCGGGGTGAAACGCCTGCCAGCAGTTCTCTGATTTCGGAGTCTTCCTCGATGATGAGGCAGTCTCCACCCGATCGGACGTGGGTCGCCAGAAGCCGTTCCCACTCGGAGGCCTCGCTGATCATGGGGCGCTGAGGGAAGAGTCGGCCTGCCATGAGCCCTCCTTCGGGTGTCAGCAAGGCCGGACGACGCCCCGCACCGCTGAGCAAGGCGTGGACGAAGGAAGCGGTGGCCGCCGAGACGCGTCCCTGACGGGCGATCCTGCACAAATCCAGGCGTTGCAGGGGGTGATCCCGGAGAGAAGGCGGAATCGGTTGAGAAAGGAGCTCTGGCGAGGCGACCTTGCGGGACGGACTGGATCGGCGGAACCGCGTCGGCTCGCTGGCGCCGAGGGCTGGAGGCCTCGGCCGACACGCTGCAAGGGCCGCCTCCGCGGCCAAAGCCACGGGCGCAGTCTGGAGCATGGGTTCAGCGGTCAGCATGGTCAGTGACGCGGGAGAGCAGGGCGGTCGGCGGCCGCCTCATGGGCTGCCAAGACGGGTGACGGAGGGATTGTCAGATAGCTGGCCGCCTCGCGGCAGATTTCCTTGAAGACCGGCACACAGGCGGCTCCGTAGGCGGCCCGACCGTCCGACCCCGTGGGTTCGTCAGCGCAGACCAACAAGCAGATCTGAGGATTTTCAGCAGGGAGGAATCCGACAAAGGTGCTGAAATGGGCGGTGACGCCGGCCGCCATGTGAGCCTGGGTCATTTTGTTGGCCGTACCGGTCTTGCCAGCGACCGTGTAGTCATCCAGTGCGGCATCCTTGCCTGTGCCTTTGGGGCTCACCACTGCGGTGAGGAGTTGCACCAATTGCTTGGCCGTGTCGGAGCGCACCACCCGGCCGACTTGACGCGGAGCGATATTGCGGATGACGCCGCCTGACGGGCTCTCCACGGACTTGACCAGCATGGGCTCCATCAAGATGCCGTCATTGGCCACGGCCGCATAGGCCATGGTGATCTGGAGGGGGGTCGCGTAAATGCCGTAGCCGTAGGAAAGAATGAGCTGGGTGCCGAGGCCGTCCCAGGCCGGGATTCGGGTGTTGGGCTCGCCGCCGCAGAGGATGCCGGTCCGGCGCGTGAATCCGTAGGCTTCGGCGTATTTGACCAAAGCGGTGGCCCGCGGAGGTGCTGCAGGATCCCAGAGGGCGTATCCCAGCTTGGCGGCACCGACGTTGGAGGATGCAGCGAAGGCCTCTTCCAAAGTGACCGTATGGAGCTTGTGGCCGCGCGCATCGGCGATGGGCTTCCGGCGTCCAGCAGGCGGCCGCCACGATCCCCCCTCGCAGTCGATCCGAGAAGCGGGGGAGAGGTTGCGTCCCGGGAGCGATTCGAGGGCGGCCGAATAGGTGACCAGCTTGAATGTGGAGCCGGGTTCCACCAACTCGGAGACCGCGTGGTTCCGATGCTGAGGTTTGCGCGGGCCGCCGGCTTGTGTCGGAGAGCCGGGTTGTCGGGCTGGCGAATAGTCCGGATCTGTGGCGTTGGCCAGGGCCAGGATTTCGCCGGTCGAGGGGCGGACCAGGATGGCCGACATCCAATTGGGCTTCAGCTTGGCCATCCCTTGACGCAACGCGTTCTCCGCGACGTATTGGAGGTTGGCGTCGATGGTCAGTCGCACATTCGCGCCGGGTTGCGGAAGCAAGTCCAGTTCTCGGGTGCCGGCCAATTCACGGCCTTTGCCCCGTCGGATGACCGCCTGACCTGCAACCCCCTGAAGCTCATCGTTGAACTGGCGCTCGATGCCTTCGGCACCATGAATCTCGGGAGGCAATTCGCGGGTCCGGACGCGGATGCGGTTGGTGGCGGTCCGGTATTCCACGATCGGGATCACCCCGTTGGTCGTGGTTCCCAGGACGGGCAAGGCCAGTTCGCCGTGCGGCATCACGCGCCGTTCCATGATTTCGGCAGTGATCCCGTTTTCGCGAACCTCCCTCAATTGGGGTTGGATCCGCTTCATGGCGAGGTTGATTTCCCGGTTGTCCCGGGCGATTTCCTTGCGAAAGCGATATCGGTTCGGCAAGTCCCACCAGGCGATGGGAGGACTGTTGGTCCGTCGGCGGGCCACCGCGGCCGAGGCTGCTAGCAGTTGGCGTTCCTCCGGAGACCGGAACACCTTCAAATTGGTGTGGACCCGGGTCCATTCCACAAAAGACAGGTTGGAGGCCACCAAGACACTCTGGTTGGTGTGCAGCACCTGCACCCATTGGGTGGCCACCAAACCGGTGGAGTTGGTGCTGGCGTCGGCTTTCCAGCGAAGTTCGGGTCGGATCCTGAGGCGTTCTTCGAGGGTGGCGGCTGGAATGGACAGCAGCGGTGAGAGCAGGGCGGCCAAGTGGGGAGCTTGGTTGCTGATGACCACCGGGTTGGCTCGGAGGTTGTAGGTGAATTGGGAATAAGTCAGGCGTTCACCGCGACGATCCAGCAGTTCACCACGGGGTGCCGGAATGTAGGTGGTGCGGGCCGGAGAGGCTCCCAGTGTGTAGCGGGGGGAATCGGGGCGGACGCCCTGGATGTAAACCAATCTGCCGGCCAACCCTGCGAACACGACACAGAACAGGACGGTCAGTCCGGTCAACGTCTTGTCGGGGGTGGACGGGGCATTCATGCGGTGGTCTCAGCGTGGGATGGCGACAGCCAAAGGGGGCGCAGGTGCGGTGGGATGGGTGTTGTTGCGGGTCAGTTCCAAATTGGGGGAGCCACCCGGGGCCTGGTTGGTCACGTGGATGACCTGGCGGTAGGCGATGTTGGTCAATCCCAGTCGGAGCTCTTGAATGCGGCGGATGAGCGCGGGCCGGGTGAGGAGTTTTTCGATCTCCTGCTGGTCCCGGCCGATGGAGCGCTCCAGCACCGAGCATTGGGTGCGGATCTGGCTGATCTGGTCTTGAAGCCGCTGATGCGCACGGCTTTGGAGGATCCACAGAAAGCCCAGAGTCCCGATGAGTGCAGAACCCAGGAGAGCCCGCACCATCGTGCCGAGTCGGATTTCGGAACGGTTTTTGATGCTCATGGTTCCGGAAGACGTTCCAGCACCCGCAGTCGCGCACTGCGGGCCCGGGGGTTGGTGCTCAGTTCCGATTCCGAGGCTACGATTCCTTTTCGGGCCAGTTCCCGGCCACGGGGACGGCGTGGGTGCCGGAAATCGGGATGGTCTTGAGGGCCTTCGAAGTCGTAATCCCGGGCCTCGCGCCGCATGAACTCTTTGACCAAGCGATCTTCGAGGGATTGAAAGCTGATCACCGCCAATCGGCCACCGGGGGCCAGGAGTCGGAACGCTCGCTCCAGACCGGTCTGGACCGCGGTCAACTCATCATTGGTGGCGATCCTTAGAGCCTGGAAGCAGCGGGTGGCCGGGTGGGTCGGAGCCCCACGTCGGGGACAGATCCGTTCGATGAATTGGGCGAGTTGGCCCGTGGTGGTGAAGGGGCGATTGCGGCGCTCAGTCTCGATTTCTCGTGCTATCTTCCGGGAATGCCGCTCGTCGCCCAGTCTCCAGAAAATGTCGGCCAATTCGCTCGCCGGGAGCGTGTTGACAAGGTCTGCCGCGGTCGGGCCGGCTCCGCTCTGATCCATGCGCATGTCCAGAGGGCCATCCTTCTGGAAAGAGAATCCGCGCTCAGGTGTGTCGAGTTGGTGGGAGCTGACGCCGAGATCGAGCAGGATTCCGTCGAGGGATCGGGGGGCGACCCATTGGTCTGCCTCAGTGAAATTGCACTGATGGGTCTCCAGTCGCTCGGCGTAGGGCTTGAGTCGTTCACGGGCGGCGGAAAGAGCCTCGGCGTCCCGGTCGCAACCGTAGAGAAAACCATCCGCCGAGCTGGCCTCCAGAATAGCCTCGGAGTGACCGCCACCACCCAACGTGCCATCCAGGTAGCGTCCGTGTGCCTTGGGTTGGAGTGCGCTCACTACTTCGGTCAGTAAAACGGGTTGGTGGGAGAACGAGGGCACGGGGCATCGAGCATTCAATCCCGCGCGACCAGTCGGCTGCTCGCCGGTGTCCGGTTGCGCAGTCGGTTGACAGCCAGTTCGGGATCGTGGGTTCCGCCAGCGCCCGGCGGTCGGGTCTCGTGGAGGAGTCGTGTTTCCCGGCGGCGGCGCACCAGTTCCACGTCGTCCTCGACAAGGTCGTTGCGCATGGGTGTCACCGAAGGCAGTTGGAGTTCTCCTTGAATGAGGTTTCGATTGGGCGCCCGCTGGTTTTCAAAGGAGAAAAAGCGACGAACCAGCGTCTCGGGCAGTGCTTTGACGGAGCCCAGTGGGACGCCCCCCAAGCCTGAGTTTGGTTGGAAAGGAGAGAGAGGGCTGCGTTTGCCCGAAGAGAACCAGGAGCGCGGGTTGAGCAGTGCCAGCAACTTCATGTCTTTTGTGGGTTCTGGACCTTCTTGAGGAGGCGTTCGGAGAGGCGGGCCGTCTGGTAGGATTCCGGATTCCAAACCTCGAATCGATCGATGCAACCGACGAAGAGAACATCGTCGGTCAGTCCTGCGGCCGAGCGCATTTCTTTGGGCAGACAAATCCGCCCGGCACTGTCGAGTTCCAGCTCGATGATCCGATCCACGTAATCGTGCCTCTCAGCCAGTCTCAGAGGGTCGGTGAAGTCGCCCTGACAAATGGGGTTGCTGAAGCGCTCGAATTGCTCGACGGGCAGTACCATCACGAACTCAGCCTCCGACGGGTGTCGGATCATCACCGCCATGAGGGACAGGCTGGAGGGGTCTTCAGGCCGCCATTTGGCCGGCAGGGGAACCCGGCCCTGGGAATCGAGCTTGTGGTCGTAGCGCCAGGTGAAACGGGGCCGCTGGGGTGCTGGAGTTGCTCCAGTCATACCAGTTCCCATTTCTGTGATGTCTCCTGCGGTGGCCATTCGAGCGCGTGAACGATTTCCCCTCGTCCAGAAGCGCCAAAAGGTGCTGGCTCCCGTGGACGGCTACTTCTTACTACAAACGCCTCCCTTTTTGCAACTAACTCGTTGCTTTTTCTTACTATTGGTTATGAACAAGTTATGCACAATGCGGATCTGCTCTAAAAAACCAATGAATACCGTTAACATTTAAGCCATGTTCAGATCGACATTCTAGAATGTTTCCCTTTTCCTCCCTGTGTGCGTGTAGCAGATTTTGATTTTGACCTGCCAGCCGATCGCATTGCCCAGTTTCCACCTGCAGAGCGGGACGGGTCTCGTCTCATGGTGTTGGAGCGTCATTCTGGGCGTCGCGAACACCAAAAGTTTGCCGATATCGTTAACCTACTGCGAGAAGGCGATGTGTTGGTGATGAACGATTCTCGGGTCATTCCGGCGCGGTTGCTGGGGCGGAAACCAGAGTCGCCGGGTCGCGTGGAACTGCTGTTGCTCGAGGAGACCGAGGCGGGTTTGTGGTGGTCCATGGTCCGCCCCGGAAAACGGGTTCGACCGGGCATGCGCCTGCAATTCGGGGAAGCCGGAACGGGCCAGTTGGTGTGCGAGGTCATCGAGAAGAATCCCGAGGGACACATCTTGGTTCGGTGGGATCAGCCGGAGTTCTTCTGGGAGCGCCTCGCCAAGATCGGTCAAATTCCTCTGCCTCCCTATATCGAACGGGGGGAACAGGGCGCCAGCGAGCAGGATGCCACACGCTATCAGACTGTCTACGGTCGTGCCGCGGGATCGGTGGCCGCTCCGACGGCCGGCCTCCATTTCACAGATCGAATTCTGCGTGCCCTGGAGGCCAAGGGGGTTCGGTTGTGTTACGTGACCCTGCACGTGGGGGCCGGAACTTTCCTTCCGGTCAAGGCGGAGTCGGTGTCCGGGCACACCATGCACGAAGAGCGGTATGAACTGGGCAGGGAGACGGCCCAAGCCCTCAATGAAGCTCGGGCATCGGGTCGGCGCGTCATCGCCGTCGGGACCACCAGCATGCGAGTTTTGGAAACCGTGGCCGCCCAAACCGAAGGATCCATCCAACCGTCCACCGGTCGAACCCGTATTTTCATTCACCCACCTTATCGGTTCCGCCTGGTAGGCGGACTACTGACCAACTTCCATCTACCCCGGAGCACCTTGCTCATGTTGGTCAGCGCCTTTGCCGATCCGGGTGGTCTTGCGGGGCGTGAGCTCATTCAGTCGGCCTACGCGGAAGCTATTCGGGAGCAATATCGTTTCTTTAGTTATGGCGACGCCATGTTGCTTTACTGAACCGCCTGCCGGTCCGCCGGAAGCCGGGCGCCGACCGTACGTCGTCATCAACATGGCCATGACGGCCGACGGCAAGGTGGCCACCGCCGGCCGCGAGGTAACAACTTTTGGCAGCGCTCATGACCAAAAGGCCCTTTATGGCCTGCGGGCCACCGCCGAGGCCCTTTTGTGCGGAGCTCGAACCGTCGAAGAGACCGGAGCCACTTTGGGGACAGGCTCCTTGGAACACAGGGATGCCCGGCGGCGAGCAGGGTTGGCACCGGAGCCGGTTCGGGTGGTGGTGAGTGGGTCGGCATCCCTGTCTTCTGAGGCAGAGCTGTGGAAACGTCCTGGGGCGCCGATCGTGATCTTGAGCGCTGGAAAGGCTTCAGAACCCAATTTGCGACGCTTACGCGATCTCGGGGCTGAGGTTTGGAGCTCTCCCGGAAGTCAGGTCGATTTTCCGGCCGCCTTGGCCTGGTTGGCCGGGCGCCACGGGATTCGTCGCTTGGTTGCGGAAGGTGGGGGACGGGTGAATGCCACCCTTTTGGCCGCGGACTGTGTTGATGAGATCCGCCTCACCTGGGTGCCTCGGATTTTTGGGGGACAGGCTGCTCCCACCATTGCCGATGGCCCGTTGGCGGCCTGTCTGGCGGAGGCGGTTGGCTTCCGCCTGGTCCGGGTGAGGACGGTGGGTGATGAGCGCTTTCTGCGGTACGTTCGCGCGGGCCGCGATCCTATTTCGCGCCTTGTCGAATCCACTCCTCCACCTGTTTGAGGGACTTCTCAGGAATCCGGTGCGCCTCCGGCTTGGGAATGTCCTCATCCTTTCCGGCGAGGATGGTGAGCAATGACGACTTGCGGAGGTCGCCTGGCGCGACCACTCGGCCGTAGGACTTGCCGCCGTTGAGCACCCGCTCGAGCGACTCGACCGAGAATCCACCCTCGGCGGTCGCACCGGAGTGGCATTTGGCACACGAAGCGGCCAAGAGTTTCTGGATATCCGGCTGGAAGCGAACCGCTTGGACGATCTCGGCGATGGGTCCATCAGGCCAGATGGCTCCCTGATCGATCCATGCCCGAAGCATGCCGATCTGTTCGGCAGTGAGGGGGTCGCTCTCACCGGGTTTGCCTCCGGGCGGAGGCATGAGCATTTCATCGATCAACCCCGCAGCCATGAGAATGATCGCGCTTTTGGTGCTGTCACCGGCCTGGATGGCGGGGCCGTGGTCGTCGGTCACCTTGAAGGCGCCTTCCCGGGTATCCATGCGGTACTTCCCTTTTTGCTTTTCGGGACCGTGGCACTTGAAACAAGACGCCTTGAACAGCGGATAAACCTCTGTCTTGAAGTCCACCGGTCGTTTCAGGGCGGGGGGTAGCTTGGCCAGTTGGGCCGGAGGGATTGGAACCTGGGCCAAGAGGGGCAGCGTCCAGAGCGCCGACCACAGCGCCGCCCAACCAGGAAGGGAGTTCAACCTTGGGGTCATGGGCTGGAGCCTAGAGATCGATGGCGACCGAGGGAAGGGCGGGCTCAGAGCGACGTTTTCAGGGCTCATCCGCCGCGCAGCCAGTGCGTCAGGACCGGAATCCAGACCAGCGTCGGCAGCAAATTGGCCAAGGCGGCACGACGCACCCCGGCGATGGCTGGGGCACTGCAGAGAATCAGCAGGCTGCAAGTCGTCATCAGCGCCTCAGAAACACCCCGGGTATGGAGCCAACCGGCCAAGGCTCCAGCGCCCGCCGTCCAGCAAGTCTGCCAGAGAAGGACCACCGCCAGCATCAGGAGGGACAGGCTCCATCGGATTGGGGACAGGCTCCGAATCCACGCTTGGAGAGCCACCGCGTCCAATGCGGCCTTCAAGGCCAGTCCGAACCATCGATGCTCCAGTCCGTCCTGAATTGCCGATGGGATGAGCAATGGGTTGAGTGCCAGAAGAGCCCCGATGGACAGCGCACCCGGAACGCCGGCGGGTTTTCCGGTGGGGCTAGGCAGGTGGCGGGAAAGGTTGCGTCCCCACGCGTCGAGGCCCCGCTGAAAGCCCAGAATCCGGCCGGTCAGGTTGCCCAACACGAGGCCGACCAGCGCAATGCCAAGATAACGGATCGCGCCGGACATTTCGGTGGGAAAGGCATTGGCGATCCCGGTTGCACCGATGAGTGCTGCCAACCCAGCCGCCCCCCAACGGAACCGCCCCGAGCCGGGTGGCTGATTTTTTGTGCCCAGAGGCCGTCGAGCCCACAGGAGGGCCCCGACTCCAGCAACCGCGTTGATCCAAGTGCCCAACACTGCCGATTAGGGTCTCTGGAAATGGATTAATCCGCAACCCGCCTGCAGGGGTTGCATTGGAGGAATCGACGGATTGTCGCGGAATCCACTTGCCCCTGGTTTACAAATGGTTTTCTTAGCCGGCGCACAGACAGCGCTCCGGGTCCAAGAGAGAAACCCAGTGCTATCTGAGACTCTTTCCAGAATTCATGAACCCGGCTCCCCGTCCTCCAGCTTCCCCGCGATCCCTTGGTTCCAAGGCGCTGGTCCCGGTCCACTTCATCTGCCTGGCTCCTCAGGCCCAGAAAGTGGCCGTCGTGGGAGAATTCAACGCCTGGAACCCGGATTCCAATCCGATGGCTCAGGCCTTTGATGGTTCTTGGCAGGCCTCATTGAACATCCGCCATGGCCATCACCAGTATGCGTTCTGGGTCGATGGCACCCTGCAGGTCGATCCCCGCGGTCAGGGGATCAGCCGCAACGGCCAGGGACAACGGGTGTCGCTCTTGGCAGTCAGCTGAAGCCTCCGCATCGGGGAGATGGAACTTTCGGCGCGCGCCGGTTATCCAAACGGCACGCGACATGGCGCAATTCAACTACAAGGCACGGCGGCGTTCGGGTGAAGTCGTCGAAGGAGTCCTCGAGGCGGGGGACCGAGCGGCTGCCGTCGTGCAGGTCGAACGATTGGGGATAATCCCGGTCTCTGTCGTCCAAGCGAAGGGTTCAACCAAGCCGGCGAAGTCCTCGTCGTCCACGGGTTCACCCGCGGCTCGGGCCGCGGCCGCCGAGGGCTCCAAGGCCGGTTTGAGTCGACTCTTCGCGCGCAGCCCCAAGAAGCCCGGCCTCAAGGAGTTGGCCATGTACACGCTCCAGTTGGCTAATTTGCTTCGGGCAGGAATGCCTCTCACCATGGCCTTGCGCAGCATGGAAAGCCTGTCCTCCAAGGGCATTCCCGGTGAGGCCAGCCGCCAGCTCAAGCAGGACGTGACCGAGGGGCGCAGCCTCTCCGACGCCATGGCCCGCCAGAACCACATCTTCCCGGATCTGGTCATCAACATGGTCCGTGCCGGTGAGCAGTCCGGTGCGCTCGAGGAGGTGCTGCGGAGGCAGGCGGCCCATTTTGATCGATTTGCCGAGGTCCAGTCGAAGTTCAAGTCGGCCATGATCTATCCGGCCGTGGTCTGCGTCGTGGGTGGAGCCCTGGTCATCTTCTTCATGACGGTCATGCTGCCGAAGTTCATGACCCTCTTCGACAACACCAAGATCGAGTTGCCGGCCATGACCAAGATGCTCATCGCCATCAGCAGTTTTCTCAGTGGCTACTGGTGGGCGCTGATCCTGGCTGGGGGTGGCGCAGTGGTCGCGTTCCGGCGCTACCGAGCCAGCAAGGCCGGCCGCGAGTCGCTGGACCGTCTGGTGATGAAGCTTCCTGTCATCGGCAAGGTGGTCCGACTCAACTTGTTCGGTCAGTTTGCACGCACGCTCTCGACCCTGCTTCAGAACGGTGTGCCGGTGTTGCAGGCTCTGCGCATCACCGAGCAGGTCATGCCCAATGTCGTGATCCAGGAGGCCATTGCCCGCACCCGCGAGGCCGTCACCGATGGCAAGACTCTGGCGCAACCTCTGGCCAAGAGCCGATTGTTCCCGCAGCTGATGATCGACCTGATCAAGATCGGCGAGGAGACCGGCGACGTGCCCGCGGCCTTGTCCAACGTGGCCGACACTTACGAGAACGACCTCAATGTCGGTCTGACGGCGATGACCAACCTCATCCAACCGGTGATCATCGTGGCCATCGCCTTCGTGGTCGGTTTCATGCTTTTGGGCGTGATGTCGGCGATGTTCAAGATCACCGAGAGCATTTCCACTCGCTGAGAGACTGAAGCGATGAGGACGGCTTTCCACATCCGCTCCCAAGGCGCCGCCGCCCGCGCCGCCTTCACCATGATCGAACTGGTGGTGGCGGTGATGCTCGTGGCCGTGATGATGTTTGTGGCCGTTCCCCGATTCATGGCCAACAAAAAGAGTGCGATGGCCGAGTCTCTCGAGGTCATGGAGTCCGCCTGCAATGAAGCCCGAGCCCGGGCCATCATGGGCAATCGGCCGATGCAGGTGGTGCTCTATGGCGCGGAGGGCAGGGTTTTGGTGGAACCGGCTCCGGAAGGCGTAATGGGGGCCACCAACGGGGTTTCGATGGCCTCGTTTGATCGTCTTCGGGATTCCCAATCAATGAGTTCTGGTCCCTTGGCCAAACCCCCGTACCATGGTCAACTCAATGACGATGTCGCCTTCCGGAACCTTTTAGTGAACGGACAGAACATGATGAGTTCCTCGCTGGCTGCGATCCGGTTCTTCCCCAATGGCACGAGCGATGCGATGAGCGCCGAACTCAGTTGGCTCAAAGGAGGGCTCGAGGTGAAGCGGCTCACCTTGGAAGTCATCACGGCCCGGCTTTCGATCGAGGATCTCCGATGAGGTGCCGTCCTGTCATGGAAGTCCGCCGTGGTCAGGCCAGTGCGGCCTTCACACTGATCGAGGTGGCTGTCGCCTCGGCCATCATGGCGTTGGCTCTTTTCGGGTTCATCTCGGTGTGCTCCACGGCGCTCAAATCGGCCAAATCCCTCAATCGGGTCGAGGTGGACGCCAGCAGTTTGGCGGCCGAATTGTCCATTTCCAATCGCCTGGAAGAAATGTCCGACCATGGCGACTTCGGCAAACTCTACCCCGGATACCAATGGAGCCGGACGGTTTATGAAGTCGGGACCAATGGTCTTTTCCGCGCCGACTTTGTCATCATTGGCGGTCCCAAGGGTTCGGAGCGTCGCATGAGCGCGCTCTATTTCCCCAAGCAATATGTCCAGGGGGCCCGATGATGAGAGGGTTGAGGTTATCCAACGCCCGGTCGTTGCGACGAGGAGGCTTCACGGTGATGGAGGTCATGGTTGCCATCTTCCTCTTCGCCCTGATCCTGATGATGATCTACTCGACCTGGAGACTGATCTTCCAGAGTTCGCAGGCGGCCATCCGTTCGACCACAGATTCCCAGCGTTCCCGGATGGCCATGCGCACCGTGGAGGACGCCCTGGCTTCGGCCACGATGTTTGCATCCAACCCGCGGCTCTATTTCTTTCAGGCCGATACCTCGGGTCAATTCGCCGCGGTGAGCTTTGCCGCCGACCTGTCGGACTCTTTTCCCAACAGCGGGATGTTCGGTGGCGAACGCATCCGGCGTGTCAGTTTCTACGTTCCTCCCGGGGGCAATGACCTGGTGCTCGAACAGAACTCCCTGCTGGCGGATTTCGAGAGCGGAGGCGAGCCGGCGAGCATCGTCTTGGCCCGCGAGGTCCAGCTCTTCCAGTTGGAGTTCTGGGATGGTCAGCAGCGGGACTTCGTCGAGGAGTGGCTTTCGACCAACCAATTGCCCGTCATCGTGCGTGTGACATTGGGTTTCGGGCAGTCGAAGGGTTCTCGGGAGCCGGCGCAAATCGTCAGCCGGGTGGTTCGCTTGCCGACCGTCGCGGTGCCCCGCGAGGCTCAGGGAGTGATCGGAGGGACTCCATGATGGATGCCTTCGTCCAGACACGGAGCCGCCTGAAAAAAGCCCAGCGTGGCGTGGCACTGCTGATGGTCATGCTGCTGATCTTCGCCATGGCGGTGATCGTCACGGCCTTTGCCTACACGATGAAGGTCGAGGGCCGCTTGGCCACTCGAACCCAGAGCGAGAGTGAGATGGAATGGATGGGGCGCTCAGGCATTGAGATGGCCAAATGGGTTTTGTCCCTGTCGCGACAGATTCCCGGTGAGCAAACCTACGACGGGCTCAACCAGTTCTGGGCTGGCGGTGTAGGGCCGACGAACATCGCGGACAACCCCTTCGAGGGTGTTTCCTTGAAGGATGTACCTCTCGGAGACGGGACCATTTCCATCGAGATCGTGGATGCAGAGCGGTACCTGAACATCAATTCCATCGCCACTCGCAATCCTCAGTTGCTGGAGCTGATCTTGCAGATATGCGGTGCCGGAGCCTCGGATTCGGCCGATGTCTCCACGGCGATCCGGGACTGGATCGACCCGAACGATGACTCGGCCATGGGAGGCGGCGCGGAGAGCGATTTCTACCGGATGCTCAATCCTCCCTATGTCGCGAAGAATGGTCCGATCGATGACATGTCGGAACTGCTCAAGATCCGCGGGATCACTCCGCGGTTGTACTGGGGGTCCCGCATTGGCGGTGACGGAGGCGGTGACGGTGGCGGTCAGTCGGTCGATTCAATGGGGCGGCGCGTTCAGTCCACCTTCCTGGGACAGAGCATCGCGGGGTCGGTGGGCTTGGCAGATGTGTTCTCGGCGGTGTCCAGCGGCCAGGTGAACATCAACACGGCTCCCTATCCGGTCTTGGTCATGGCCTGTGGTGGTGACGAGAACATCGCCCGCAACATCCAAGAGCAGCGCGCGGGCATGGATGGGGTGGATGGCACCTACGACGACGCGCCGGCCCGCGGGCCCCAGGATATCGCCCGCTTGCAGGGTGTTCCGGTGATGCCCAACCAAGGCACGCCGCTGGCGGTGTTCTCGACGGTGAGCAGCACCTTCGAGGTTCGGGTGGATGCCCGTCTGGGCGCGTTGTCGCGCCGGTACATTGCGGTCTTGCGACGCACCAGTTTGCGCGATATGCCGGTTCTGACCTTCCGCCGGGAGTGAGTCTCGGTTGAAATGTCGTCTGACAAAGAGCGAGTCCTCGGGGCCGATGCAAAATCGCCGGGCGAGTTCTCCGTGAGCTGGAAAGCCGGCTCACGAGAAGGATCACGAGATGAATTACGGAACTGGAGTTGCCACCGGGATCTTGAAGAAGCATTGCCAGCCGTTGTAGTCGGAGCCGAGTGAGACCCGTTTATTGGACTGCCATTCCACATGGCCGTCTTCGAATCCGAAATTGCCGCCTTCTGGCGCTCCCCGGGTGATCCGGTGGACGGCCGTGGCCACCTTCTTGCCGTTGTAGTCGGTGAACCAGTTCAACCGGGCATCGAGGATGTTGGTGGTCTTGGAGCCGAGCGCCTGCATGCGGTCGATGATGATGGGCGCCGCTTCGAACATGCCTCCGAGCTTCTTCTTGAAGAACCACTCGGAAGTGCCCTGGGCTCCGCCGGTGACATCGGCGTCTCCGGTTCGCCGTCCCGGCAAGTAGAAGTAACCGATCAATTGGGGCTCGTTGTCGGTGTTGATCATCCCGCGTTCTGCGGCGCGGTGCCAGTCATCGGTCGGGCAGAACAACACGTCATTGGCCGCACGGGTGTTGTTGGCCGAGGTGCGGCGGTTCTTGATGAGGTAACCATTCCAGAAGTTGCTCATCGTGGGCATCATCCAGCTGAATCCGAAGCCGCCGCTGTTGTCCGGAAAGGAGTTCTGGTTGTCGGAGGCGTACAGGTTGACGGCGATGCCCCACTGCTTGCAGTTGCTCGCACACAGGGTCTTCACTGCCTTGGACTTGGCCCGGGAGAGGGCTGGTAAGAGCATGCCTGCCAAAATGGCGATGATGGCGATGACGACCAGCAGTTCGATCAGGGTGAAGGCGCTGGTGCAATTGCGGCGTTGAAGGTTCATGGCTGGAGGAGGCGGATTTTCGGGATCTTCTTTGTTTCTAACGTTCTGTGAGTGCGGAGCCAGTGAAATCTTCGGTGCCTGTTGGGGCGATTTGTGGGGTGTGCCTGCGCTCGCAGGGAGCGTCGGCTGCTCCGCAGCTTCCTGCTTCCAGTCCTGCTGCCGCTGACTGGAAGGGGCATGAGTCTGTCGGGGAGGGGTTTGGGAGGAAACGGGGGGGCGAAAAAAAGAAAACGCCCCTGCCGATTCATCGACAGGGGCGGTGTTTGACGCAGCAATCAGTTCCTCGACTTGGCCAACTCGTCGTTGTTCATGGCGTTGAAGATCTTCCACTCCTCATTGTGATAGGTGGGGTCCGGACGGAAGCTGAGCTTGGCGAAGAATTTCTTCTCCAGCTCGATGAGCAGCTTCTCGTCCCGGGTCCGCAAGCGATCGAGGACGCGGGGGTTGCAGACGATCTTGACTTGGAAGTCGCCGTCGTCACGCGGACGACCTTTGAGGATCTGGGTCAGCTTGCGCTGAATTTCGACGCTCATGGTCTCCGCGCTCTTGATCACGCCACGGCCCTTGCAGTGTTCGCAATCGTCGTAGAGCGAGGAACGGACGCTCTCGGTCTGGCGCTGGCGGGTCATTTCCATGAGCCCGAGCTGCGAGAGCGGTAAGACGTGCGTCTTGGCCTTGTCGCGCTTCAGGTTCTCCTTCATCCGCTGGAAGATGGACTGCTGGTCGCGGCGGGACTTCATGTCGATGAAGTCCAGCACGATGATGCCGCCCATGTTGCGCAGGCGCAGCTGGCGGGCGATCTCGTCGGCGGCGTCTTGGTTCACCTTGAGGATCGTGGCGTCGTGGTCCTTGGTGCCGGCCTGCTTGTGCTTGCCGGTGTTGACGTCAATGGCCACGAGCGCCTCGGTCTCGTCGATGATGAGGTAGCCGCCGCTCTTCAGGTTCACCTGGCGGCTGAAGGCGGCCTCGAGCTGGCGGGTGATGTTGTAGCGGTCGAACAGCGGCTCGGCTTCGTTGTAGAAGTGCACCTTGCGGGCGGAACGGGGGCTGATGCGCTTGATGCTGTCGCGGATGGATTCGAACTTCTTGAGGTCGTCGATGACGATCTTGTCGACGTCTTCGGTGAGGAAGTCGCGGACGGTGCGCTCAATCAAGTCGGGCTCCTGATAGACGCAAGAAGCCATCGGCTGGCTCTTGATGCGCTCTTGGATGAGTTTCCACTCCTCCAGCAGCAGGGCCAGATCACGCACGAAGTAGGCCTTGCGCTTGTCCTCGCCGGCGGTGCGGATGATGACGCCCATGCCGTCGGGAATGGTCAGTTCACGGACAATCTTCTTGAGGCGCTGGCGTTCCTCGACGTTCTCGATCTTGCGGCTGATGCCCGACTGGTCGGAGTTGGGCACCAAGACGAGATAGCGACCGGGCAGGGAAAGGTTGGTGGTGACACGCGGTC
>CAMCYJ010000074.1 GCA_945883815.1 Akkermansia muciniphila
ACAAGATTCCCACATTGTCGGCGTTCTTGCGGGGGCTGCCATTGCCTCCGGGAAAACGGCCCATCGCCGACGAAAACTGATTTCGCTCGGCGGGCACTGCACCGGGCCGACCGCGGGGACACGGGTCTCCACCGGGTCTCCACCGCGCCTACTTCAGTGATTCCCCCTCGGCGCGGGCCCAGCGGTCGGCTTCGAGGATTTGTTCCAGACTCGGTTGCTCGACGACCCGGTGGGCGTTCATCACGCGCGTGACCAGTCGGGCGATTCCGGTGAAGCCGAGTTGGCGGGCGCAGAAGCGTTCCACCGCCACCTCGTTGGCTGCATTGAGGACTGCTGGCAGTGTGCCGCCGATTTCACCGGCGCGTCGGGCCAATCCCAGGGCCGGGAATCGGTCGGTGTCGGGCTCTTCGAAGGTGAGTTGGCCGATCTTGGCGAAGTTCGTTTGAACTCGGTCGCTGCGGAGGCGCTCCGGGTACAGCAGCGCGTATTGGATCGGCAGGCACATGTCCGGCGTGGACAACTGGGCGATGATGGAACCGTCCACGTACTCCACCATGGAATGCACCACGCTTTGCGGATGTACGACCACCTGGACTCGCGGCATCTCGATGTCGAAGAGCCAACGGGCTTCGATCATTTCGAGCCCCTTGTTGAAGAGCGTGGCCGAATCGATGGTGATTTTGCGGCCCATGACCCAGGAGGGATGCTTGAGGGCTTGTTCGACGGTGACGGCCTCTAAGTTCTCTTGGGGCCACTTGGCCGCATCGCGGAACGGCCCACCCGAGGCGGTCAGCCACAAGTTGCGGACCGAGGAAGCGGGTTTGCCGTCCAGGCACTGGAAGATGGCCGAATGCTCGCTGTCGACCGCCAAGACCTGAACCCCGTGGGCCTTGGCCTCGCGCATGACTATCTCACCGGCCATCACCAGGATTTCCTTGGAGGCCACGGCGATGTCCTTGCCGGCCCGGATGGCGGCCAAGGCGGGTTCCAGTCCGGCCGTTCCCACGATGGCAATGAGAACAATGTCCGCCTCAGGCAGCGTGGCCAGGCGGATCAGGGCTTCTGCACCCGTCAGCACCTCAGTGGTGTTGCCCACAGCCGTCCGGACCCCCTCCGCCTTGCTGACGTCATGGATCGAGGCCAGTCGAGGGCGATGCTTGCGGCACTGCTCGATGAGCAAGTCCGCGTTTCCGCCGGCGGCCAAGCCCACCAACTGGAGTCGATCGGGTTGGTCTTCCACCACCTTGAGGGTGCTGGTGCCGATCGAACCGGTGCAGCCGAGCAGGACGACGCGCTTCATGTCTGGATCGAGTCTGGGGGTGGATCGACTCCAGCGGCAAGAGCCTGACGCGGCCCACCCTGGCCGGGAACTGTTGAAGTCAGTCGGAATCCGGGAACTGCTTTGGCACAGCGTGGGTGCGGAATCCTTGAAACCTTGGACTGGCCTTGCGGGTCAATGCGGGGGTAGCTTAACTTTTAAGACGCTGAAGAAAAGTCCGTCCGACGCGTCTTTCAGCGCATGCCTAGGGCAACAAAGCCCTCCAACTACCGTCCTCGACAATGGAAACGAAGAAGATCTGGTCCCGCGCCATCCGCTCCGCCGGCTGCTTTCTGGCGGCCCTGGCGCTGGGTTCGTCCGTCGCTCAGGCAGCCTCTGAACTCAAGGCGGTGTCGCTCGATGACTGCCTGAAACTGGCCCTGCAGAAGAACCTGGACATCCGTATCGCCTATTTCAACCCGCGCCAGTCGCTGAGTCAGTACCGTCAGGCCTATGCCGGCTACGATCCCGCCGTCGGCATGTCGGTGCGCCAGAATTTCCGGACCGCCGCCGGCGTGGGCAACCCCGGCGACTTCATCCCGCCGGGCGGTGAATCCTGGGCTGAGAGTTACTCGGTTGGGCTTCAGGGCTTGGCCCCCACGGAGACCGGTTTGCGCTACTCGCTGCAGAGCGGCATGACCCGCAACAACAACGTCTTCTTTGCCACCCCCACTCGTCCGGAAATCAATTCCGGCTTCTTCTACAGTCCTTTTGCCAGCCTCGACCTGACCCAGCCGTTGTTGCGTGATTTCTGGATCGATTCCACCCGCATGATGGTGCAGGTGAACAAGATCGGCATTGGTCGCTCCGAACAGGGGGCCCGTCGGCAGGTGATCACCGTCGTCGCCCAGGTGGCTCTGGCCTATCATGACCTCATCGCGGCCCGCGAAAATGTGCGGGTGCAGCGCAAGGCGGTGGAGACGGCCGAGCGTCGTTTGGCTGAGCAGAAGAAGCGGGTCGAAGTTGGCGCCTTGGCTCCGCTCGATGAGAAGCAATCCGAGGCCGAAGTCTACCGGGCCAAGGCTGACCTGCTCCAAAGCGAGGCTCGCCTGGGTGATGCGTCCACCAATCTCCGGAACCTGATCAACGACGACCTGGGCAGTTGGGACAATTTGCTGCTCAACCCCACCCTGACGTTGACGGCCGAACCGGTCGCCTTTGACAAGAAGGACAGTTGGCACAAGGCGCTGACCCAGTCGCCCGACATCGTGGATGCCCGCCTCCAGCTGGATTCCCAAAAAGTGCGTCTGAAGTTCACCAAAAACCAGCTCTTCCCGCAGCTCGATTTGCTCGGCGGTTACGGCGTCGTCGGGGCCGAGCCCTCGTTTGGCATGTCCCTGCAGGACATCGAAGACCGGAAGCTGCCCAATCACTACGCTGGGTTGAGGCTCAATTTCCCGCTGAGCAACCGCAACGCCCGCGAGACCCACAAGCAGAACAAGCTGGAGCAAGAGCGCCTGCTGCTCAGTTACAAGCGCATCGAGCAAAACCTCATGCGCGATATCGATGTATCCATCCGCTCGGCCAAGACCGCCTTCGAGCGCGTCAATGCCGCCCGCAAGCAGCATGAGTTTGCCGACCAGGCGCTGGATGCCGAAGAGAAGAAGCTCGCCAATGGCAAGAGCACGGCCTTCCAGGTGCTGCAAATCCAGCGCGACCTCACCAGCGCCGAGGCGAGCGAGATCAATGCACTCTCCGACTACAACAAGGAGTTGTACCGTCTGTCCCAAGCCGAGGGCGACATCCTCAACAAGCTGGGCATTGTGCTCGATATCCGCTGACCGCGGCCGGGGCTTGCGGTCGATGGCTTTGGGCCCTATCGGGTGAACATCCATGAAACGCTTCCTTCACATCGGGTTCGTTGCGGCGGGCTTGTTCACGGCCGCCAGCCTGATTCAGGCACAGGGGGCTAAACCCTTGTTCGAAGAAGGGTTTCAATCGGCCAAGGTCGGCGAGGTGTCGGAGGCCTTCATGGTGTTGGACGGGCAGTTCGCGGTTGGCGAAGAGGAGGGGAACCGGTTTCTGGAATTGCCAGGGGCTCCGCTGGAGTCCTTCGGGGTGCTCTTCGGCCCCAATGAATCAGATGGTATTGAGGTGACCGCCCGGATCTTTGGCACCAAGAGTGGACGCAAGTTCCCCACCTTCGCGGTCGGTCTCAATGGCGTCGGCGGCTACAAGGTGCGCGTGGCGCCGGCCAAGAACGCCATCGAGCTGGTGAAGGGCGACGACATCAAGGCCTCAGTTCCCTTCAAGTGGACCAGTGGTCAGTGGACCCAGTTCCGCTTGAGTGTCCGAAAGTCCGGGGCCGGGGTTCGCATCGCCGCGAAGGCTTGGCAAGGTGCCGAAGAACCCAAAGAATCCCTGCTTCAGCACGACGAATCCGAGAAGCTCCCGCCGGGCAAGGCCGGTGTCTGGGGCATGCCCTTCGCCGGCACGCCGATCCGCTTCGATGATTTGCGGATTGTTTCCGCTCCCTGATAAGGCGCGGCGCGTGGCGTCGGGTCGGTATCCGTCAAGGGGTTGTCGCAGAAGATGGGATGGGTTTGCGCGAAAACGTTTCCGATCCAGAGCCATTCGCGCATTGCCCGAAATCCCCAATCCGCCGAAAAAGAACGCATGGATTTTTGCGTTCGACCTTCCTGGGTTCAATGGGTCCGGGCCTGCGTCATTGCGGTGTCGCTGGTTGGAACCCAGTCGAAGGCCGGTGCGGCCACGCCGGTGGCGATTCGCGAGACGGTCGGCCACAAAGCCGACGGTCGCTCAGTCACTCCGGTCAACCAGACCCTGACCCCGCTGGGCCGGCAGATCGAATTGACCGGTTTGCGCCCACAAGTGCTGGCGCTTTCGCCCGACGGTTCCCGATTGCTCGTCTCGGGCAAGACCAGCGAGTTGCTGGTGCTCAGCCCGGTGACCGGTGAAATCCTTCAGCGCGTGGCGTTGCCTTCGGAGCAGGTCAATGAACCCCAGCCTGCAGTGCCGTCCTCCAACATCCTCAAGCCGGATGCCAAAGGTCAGGTGAGCTACACGGGTCTGATTTATTCGCCGGATGGAAAGCGGGTCTTCCTCAGCAACGTCAATGGCAGCCTGAAGGTGTTCCGTGTGGGCCCCGATGGCATGCTCAGCGCCTCGCACTCGCTGCCGCTGCCCGCCGCCGGAGCGCCGCGCCGGAAGGAAGAAATTCCGTCGGGCTTGGCCATGAGCGCCGACGGCCGCCGCCTCTATGTCTGCGCCAACTTGTCGAACCGACTCCTGGAACTGGACGCCGACACCGGCAAGGTCTTGCGCGAGTTCCGAGTCGGTGTGGCTCCGTACGAGGTGGTGCTCGTGGGTGACGCGGCCTATGTCAGCAACTGGGGTGGTCGTCGCCCAGGTCCGGACGATCTGACGGGGCCGGCGGGCCGCGGTACCACCGTTCGCGTGGATCCGGTGCGGCACATCGCCAGTGAAGGCTCGGTTTCCATCGTGGACCTGAAGGCTTCGACGGAAGCCGCTCCGCTGGAGTTGATCACCGGTCTTCATGCCTCGGCTCTGGCGGTGTCACCCGATCGCCGCCATGTCGTTTGCGCCAACGCCGGTTCCGACACGCTCAGCGTCATCGATACTCGGACCCGCACGGTGGTGGAAACCATTTGGGCCAAGACCAACCCGGCGGACCTCTTCGGAGCTTCGCCCAATGCCCTGACCTTTGCTCCCGATGGCAAGACCCTCTATGTGGCCAATGGATCCCAAAATGCCATCGCGGTCGTGCGATTCGATCCCGGTGATCGGGAGTCCCGGTTGGCGGGTTTGATTCCGGTGGGCTGGTTCCCCGCCGCCCTGATTCATGACACCGCGCGCAAGCAGCTCCTGGTGGCCAATGTGAAGGGGATGCCCTCGAAGATGAAGAAGGCCGATACGGCAGCCGACGGATTCAATTCACACCAATACAACGGAACCCTCTCCATGGTCCCGCTGCCAAGCCGGCGTCATCTGGCCAAGCTCTCGGAGACGGTGTCCCGCAACTTGCGTCGTGAGGCGATCGTGGCCTCCCGGCTGCCGCCGCGGGCCGGGGTAAAACCGAGGCCGATTCCCGAGCGCATCGGCGAGCCCAGTGTCTTCAAGCACGTGATTTACGTGATCAAGGAAAACCGGACCTACGACCAGGTCTTCGGCGACGATCCCCGGGGCAACGGTCGCGCCGATTTGTGCATCTTCGGTGAGAAGATCACCCCCAACTTGCACAAGATCGCCCGCGACTTTGCCTTGTTGGACAACACGTATTGCGCCGGAATCCTGAGCGCCGACGGGCATCAGTGGTCCACCACGGCTTTCTCCACCGATTACATGGAGAAGTCCTTCGCTGGATTCCCGCGGAGCTACCCGGATGGCATGGGCGAAGACGAGGACGATGCCCTGGCGTATTCTCCGGCCGGCTTCATCTGGGACAATGCCCTCAAGCACGGCAAGACCTTGCGCAATTACGGTGAGTTTGCCGCCCCCACCATCCGCTGGCGTGATCCCAAGAAGAAAGGTTCCATCCCCTACTTGCCGTGCTACCGGACTTGGAAGGGCGAGTCCGACGAGGTGATTTTCTCCAGTCGGGCGATGGTGCCGACCCTGGTTCCGCACACGCCGACGAACTACGTCGGTTGGGAAATGTCAGTGCCCGACCAATATCGGGCCGATCACTTCATCCGCGAACTCAAGGCCTTCGAGGCCAGCGGTGAACTCCCTCAAATGATCCTCATCTGCCTGCCCAACGACCACACCAGTGGCACTTCCGCGGGCCAACCCACGCCGGCGTCGTGTGTCGCCGACAACGACCTAGCCTTCGGTCGCATCGTTGAAGCGGTCAGTCACAGCAAGTTCTGGAAGGAGACCCTCATTTTGGCCATCGAGGACGACCCTCAGGCCGGTTGGGACCACGTCAGCGGCTACCGCACCACGGCGTTTTGTGTCAGCCCCTACACCCGGCGCGGCGCGGTGGTTTCGACCCAGTACAACACCACCAGCCTCATCCGGACCATGGAGCAGGTGCTGGGCATGAAGCCCATGAACCAGTTCGACGCCAGTGCCACGCCGATGTCCGACTGCTTCCAGGACACGCCGGATTTCACCCCGTACACCGCGGTGCCCAACAACGTGCCGCTCGATCAGATGAATCCCCCCGCCAAGGCGCTCTTGAACCCCATCTTGCGGCGCGATGCCGAGGTCTCGGCCCGTCTGAACTTCCGCGAGGTGGACAAGGCCCCGGAAGACGTCTTGAACCGCATCCTCTGGAATGCCATGGCCGGTACGGAGCGTCCCTATCCGGAATGGGCCACCACCCCGGATGCTGACGACGACGATGATTAGCCTCATGCTGCCCGTCCAATGAGCGACGAGGCGTTTCGTCCCCCGGGGGATTGTCCGGTTTGCGGGGAGTTTGTGCCGCGCAAGGCCGTAGCGTGCCCGGGATGTGGTGCTTCTCGGGATTCCGGTTGGAACGAAGAAGCCAGCGTCTCCGGGCTCGATTTGCCCGACGACGAGGAGTTCGACTACGACGACTTTGTCGCCCGCGAGTTCGGTCAGGGGCAGCCCAAGAAACCGGACCGTCGCCGGTTCTGGACGGTCGTCGGGCTGGTGCTGATCCTGGCCATGGCCGCCTCGCTGCTGGCGGTGTTCCGCTTTCACTGAAACCCGGGATCCGGTGGGGCCTCCGGACAAGATCGGACTGCTTCCGGCCCAAGGAGGCTCTGGTCAAGGCGGGCTAATCGGGCGCACGCTCCGGTGATCCGTGAAGCATGGCCTGCAATCTCGCTGTTTCTCGCGGGGAGCCTGCTGGTTCCTCGCTGGGCCAGTAGTTTTCCTGCTCCTTCAATCGGTGGGGTGGGCCGATTTTCAGGGATCAACCCATTTGGTCGAATTGGAAACCGAGGCGCTGAAGTATTCAAAAGAACCCACCACGGGTCCGGTGGCTGGCTTGATCCGGAAAATCGAAGCAGGGAAGGTGAAGCTGGAATGGGACGCCAAGCGGGGTTGGTTGCCGTCCTTCCAGAAGGCGGTGGGCGTGGATACCGCTTCGCAAACGCTGGTATTCTCCAAGACCTCGCTGCAGCGCGAGCACATTCACCCTGGCAATCCGCGGGCCATTTTCTTCAGCGACGATGTTTATCTCGGATACATCCCGGGATCGCCGCTCATGGAGGTCTCCGAGGTGGATCCACGCTTGGGCGGCGTCTTCTACGTGGTGGAGCAGAAACCCACCGACAAGCCGGTCATTCAGCGGGTCGACAACTGCCTCGAGTGCCATGCCTCGTCGCGGACCATGGGGGTTCCGGGGCACCTCTTCCGCTCGGTGGAGACCGATCGTCTGGGAATCATGGACCTGACGACCGGCATTGAACCTGTGGATCACCGGACGCCATTGTCCGACCGTTGGGGCGGTTGGTATGTGACCGGGACGCATGGTGCCGCCCAGCACCGGGGCAACCGGATGGGTGATGACTTCGTCCAGGCCAAGTCCAACCCGTCGATCGGCGGCAACAAGACTCGCCTCGATGAATTCTTCGATCCCTCGAAATATCCGGCTCCGGGCAGCGACATCGCGGCCCTGATGGTGCTCGGGCATCAGGTGCATGTGCACAATTTCATCGCGCGGGTCCACTACATGGCTGCCCAGCATTTGGCGGCCTACGGGCATGTGGACTACCTCAAATCGCCGGTCGAAGGCCTGGTGAAGCAACTGCTCTTGTCCGAGGAGGTTGCGCTCGAGCACCCCATCCGGGGTAATCCGGAGTTTGTTCGTATGTTCGAGGCATCGGGTCCGCGCGATCGCAACGGGCGTTCCTTGCGGCAGTTGGACATGCAGCAGCGGCTTTTCAAGCACCCCTGCAGTTTCCTCATCCACTCCGAGGCCTTCCGCCAATTGCCCGGTCCGCTCAAGCAGAAGGTCTACCGCCGCATGGCCGAGGTCTTGAGCGGGGCCGACACCAGTGACGCCTTCAAACAACTTTCTGCCGGCGATCGTCAGTCTGTGCGGGAGATCCTCAGCGACACGCTCGAAGACCTCCCGCCGGATTGGAAAGACTTGATCCGGCCCAAAGGCTGAGGAGGCTCAAACGGCCTGCCCCAGCCAGGCCCAGACGCCGGAGGGTTCGTGGTAGTCGGGGATGGCGTAGTCGGCTCCGGCTTCGGTGAGGCGCTGGCGCTTGGACTCGTCCCAGCGGCCCGAATGCCAGTGTTCTTCATCGGCGGCCACGGCGATGGCCCGGCCTTGTGCCGCTTTGGTCTCGGCGATTTCCACCGCGCCGTCACCGAAGGAAACCAGTGACCGCACCGGGTCCAGACCATGGGTGTCGATGATGCTCCGGATGGCGTGACGCTTGTGGAAGGAGGTGTCGGTCAGGCCGGTGGGTCCGTGGATCCGCTGCCCGAAAAAGTCCCGGACTCCGAGGCAATCCACCTCGGCGGACACGGCTGGCCGTGGTGTTCCGCTGACGATGTGCAAGGTGGCTCCGGCGGCCTGGAAGCGTTCCAAGAAGGCGCGTGCGCCTCGCACCATGTAGTGGTCGGCGGTGTGGGCTCCATCACGGATTGAATCCATGCGCTGGCGGATCAATCGACCGAGGCGTTCCTGAAAATCATCCTGATAACGATCGGGATGCCACGGCATGCCGCCCCGTTCGGCGACCAGGGCTCCGAGGCGTTCCATTTGGTGGATGCTGGGACGGCCATTGAGCGCCCAGATTTCCCGATGGGCCATGGCCGAGCGGTTTTCGGTCGACTCGCCGGTGGCCGCCGGAAGGAACTCCAGCCATTGCCGCAGCATGACCTCGCCCCACCCGGCGCGAATGAACGACAGGGTTCCGTCCCAGTCGAAGACGATGTGCTGGGAATTCATGTCAGAGGCTCACGGGCAACCCGGTACGGATCGATTCGGCCTCGGCTTCGCACACGGCGACGGCGGCAGCGCCGTCGTCGGCGGTGACCACCGTTGGGGCTTTTCCGGCGCGGATGGATTCCACGAAGTGCCGGATCTGGCCCGCGTAGCCGTTGGGCCCGTCGAGCTTGAGGGTCTCCGCGGGCTGGCCTTCCACATAGCGGCGCAAAGCCTCGGTCCCGCGAGACGAGTCGTAGTCGAGGGTGGCCTTCTCGAGCACCACGGTGTAGGCCATGCAAAATCCGAAGCCCGGGGTCATGGCCCAGCTGCCCTCGGCACTCACCACCGCCCCGCTGGCGGTGTCGTATTGCGAGAGCACATGGTCGATGCCCCCACTCACCCGGGTGTGCCCGCGGGAGAAGACTCTGGACGGGTGTCCAAAGCAGTGCCGGATGAAGTCCACGTCATGGATGTGCAAGTCGAGCAGGGCCCCGCCGGAATCGGCCGCGCTGAGGAAGTGTCCGTGGCCCCAGCCCGGAGCTTGGGCCACCCGGCGGAACCGAGCGCTCAAGACCCGTCCGTAGTGCCCGCCCACGATGACGTCATGGGCCGCCTGCCATTCCGGCCAGAACCGCAAACACATCGCCGGCATGAGGAACACTCCGCGGGTTGCCGCCTCTCGGGCCGCCTCGGCCAAACGTCGGCCTTCCTCGGCCGTGCGGGTCATGGGTTTTTCCACCAGCACGTGCTTGCCGGCCTTCAGCGCGGCGATGGCCAGTTCAATGTGGGTCTTCGTCGGCGTGGTGATGTCCACGATGTGGATCGCCGGATCGGCCAGGAATTCGGAAACATCCCGGTAGGCGCGGACTTGCGTCATGTCGAGCCGCACGCCATTGGGGTCGCCCACGTTGCCGCCGACCCGGGTGAGGTCGCCGTCAAGATTGCGGCCGCTGGGGTTGCAAATGGCTCCCACCGCGGTGCCCGGCACGTGGGCCAGTGCCTGAATGTGGGTCGCGGCCATGAAGCCCAGACCCAAGAATCCGAATTGCAGCGTCATTGGCTCTAGGCAATCACGGGCTGCAGTGGATGACAATCGGGGAGGGAACCCAGGCACGAAGCTGTTTTCATCCGCAGTTTGCACTTCCGGTCTGCCTCGGGTCGGGTTGAAATGCCGATCGATTTCCCGGATGAGCATCGTCAAGACCATGGTGGGTGTCGTCGGCGTCGTGCTGGCGGTGGTGGGCGTTTCGGCGGCCGCTCCGGGGTCGGCCACGAAACCGTCTGTCGATCCGGCCTCGCACTGGGCATTTCAGCTGGTCCGAGATCCGGCGCCGCCTGCGGTCGCAAATGCGTCCTGGTGCCGATCGGCATTGGACCGATTCATCTTGGCCGGACTCGAGCGGCAGGGTCGCAAGCCCGCCCCAGAGGCCGACCGTCGGACGTGGATTCGGCGGGTTACCTTGGATCTCATAGGCCTGGCTCCTTCCCAGGAGGAAATCGAGAGCTTCGAGCGGGATTCCTCACCCAATGCCGCCGAAGCGGTGATCGACCGATTGCTGGCCTCGCCCCGCTATGGCGAGCGATGGGGGCGGCATTGGCTGGATGTGGTCCGGTATGCCGACACCGCGGGCGAGACTGCTGACTATCCCGTGCCGGTGGCTTGGCGCTACCGGAACTACGTCATCGACGCCTTCAATGCCGACAAGCCGTACTTCGAGTTCGTCTCCGAGCAGATCGCCGGGGATTTGTTGGCCCGAAACGGCCCGCGTGAGCGGTATGCGGAGCGCGTGGCGGCCACGGGTTTTCTGGCCATTTCCCGGCGCTTCGGCTTCGACTCCGAGAATTATCACCACCTGACCCTCCAAGACACCATCGACACGATGGGTCAGACGTTTCTGGGACTGACCTTGGGGTGTGCCCGCTGCCACAACCACAAATACGATCCGGTCCCTGCGACGGATTACTACGCCCTGTACGGCATCTTCGAGAGCACTCGATTCGCGTTTCCGGGCTCGGAACAGAAGCAGCGTTCGCGGGCCATGGTTCCGCTCATTCCGCCCGAGGAGTCCCTGCCACGCTGGCGGGATTATGAAAACCGGGTGGCTTCTCTCACACGAACCGTCCAGCGGGCGGGGTTGCCGGTGCCTTCGGCGTTGCTGCGGTCCATCGATGACTTGGATGGGGACTTTGAACTGCAAGCTCCGGCGGCGGGTGGCAGCAAAGGGGTCTTGGTGCCACCCTGGGTGTATGACGGGCCCATCGCCGTCACCACTGAGGCACAAAGCCCCTTCAAGCACCGTTACCCGGGAGGCCGTGTCGGGGCGTCCATCCCGGCGGGGACCCAAACATGGCACTTGGGCCAGGCCTTGCACCGGCTGGGGCGGTCGGTTCGCGATGCCCATCGTCTCTCGATTAATTTCGATTTGAAAACCGTGCCGGATCCGATGGTGGGCCCGGGTTCCCACCGTTTCTGGGTGGGGCGCGATGGGGGGCAACCTGCTTTGGAAGTGCTCATCTCTGCCCAGAGCCTGTCCCTGCGTACGGGTTCAGGTGTTCCGGTGACTTTGGGAACGGTCACTCCCGGTTCGTGGGTGAATGTGCAGCTCGACCTGGACCGGAAGGCCCGGACCGTGTCGGTGCGTCTGGGGACGCCGGGGTCCGTCCGGTCGGTGGGTCCGCAACAGCTGGCCCGCGACTGGGACGGAATCCTCGATTTTGTGGGCCTGGATTCCGGTGCTGCGGGAACCGCCCCTGGAACGGAAATCGGTGCCGCGGTTTCGCGTCCGGGACTGTGCTTGGACAATTTGGCGATCCAACCCGAGCCCTTGGCTCCGGTCTCCACCGAGGTGGCTTCGGCATCGCTGGCGCCGCCTTTGGAACGGGCGCTTTCGGAACGCGATGCGCTGGAGCGGGAGTTGGCCTCCTTGCGTGGCATCGACGGCGGATTCGAAGGCCAGAAGGCCGGTTCCCCACCGGCCAAACCGTGGCGGCCGGGGCCCAACAGCCGCGTCCGAATCCGGCCAGAGTCCCAGAGCCCCTTCACCGGATGGAGGCCACTGGGAGCCTTGGGCATTCACATGCCGGGCGGTCCGGCTTATGACGGTTTTGGACAAAGTCTCTCACCGGCTTGGAAGCGGGATCAGACGTCGCGACTCCATGCGGCCTTTGATTTCCGGTGCGGCGAGGTTCCTGCCGGTGGTGGCGGCGAACCCGAGGGCACCTGGCGATTCTACTTGGGTCACGGCGCGGGCACCTCGGCGGCGGTGGAGCTTTTCTGGTCCGGCTCGGAGTTGTTCCGCATCGATGGCGACCGCAAGGAGCTCGCCGCACCGCTGCGTCGCGGCCAATGGTATCAGGTGGGTCTCGTCCTCGACCTCAAGGCCCGCCGCTACGAGGCGACGTTGCGAGGCAGTGGAGCCGGGGAAGCCAGCGCTCCGGTGGTCTTTTCAGGGGCGCTTTACCCGGGATGGGATGGCGCCATTGATGATGTTTTCATGGATAGCCATGGGCACCGTCCGGGTCCGAAGCCGGCGCTGGATGCGGACAATTTCGCCGTGCAAGAAGCCCCGCTGCCGAAGGGTGATGCCGCGGTGGCGGTGGCGGTTTCCGAAAATCCCGGAGCCGGGGAACGCCGTCGCCAGCGATTGACCGAGATCGAGGCGCGTCTGAAAACCCTTCAGGAAGGAGCCGAGTCCGCGGCCCGGGAGTTGGAGCAACTCTTGGTGGATGGCCCCTTTCCATTGGCCTATGGCGTGTCCGAAGGCACTCCTCGGGATGCTGTGGTCCAGGTGCGGGGCGAACCCGACCAACCGGGTCAGCGGGTGCGCCGGGGTGCGTTATCGGCCTTGGGCCTGAAGCCGATGGCTTCGGCCACGGCCACCAGCGGTCGCCTGGAACTGGCCCGTTGGTTGACTGATCCGGCCAATCCGCTGCCGGCGCGGGTGATGGTCAACCGGATTTGGCAGCAGCACTTCGGTCGCGGTCTGGTGGAATCGGCCAATGACTTCGGCCTCCGGGGACAGGCTCCCAGTCAACCGGAGTTGTTGGATCACCTCGCTTCCGAATTCCGACGCACCGGCGGTTCGATCAAGGCCTTGCACCGCCTCATTCTCAACAGTGCCGTGTATCGGCAGCGGAGTGAGCCGGAACCGTGGGTGGCAGAAGGTGCTCCAGTGCGTCCCGGGCCGGAGACGGCATCTTGCCCCGTGGACGACCCTGCTGCGGCCGGCGCTGCTGGTGCCTCGGCTGCGATTCGTGGCAACTCCTCGGCTCGTGACTCAAGCGACGGTTTTTCGCCATTCCCCCGCCGCCGTTTGGGCGCGGAAGAAACCCGGGATGCCATCCTGGAGGCGTGTGATAATTTGGATTTGTCGGTCGGGGCGGGGCATCCTTTCCCGTCTCCCACGCGATGGGGGTACACCCAGCATGGCCCGTATGTGGCCTCCTACGACCACCACCGTCGCAGCGTGTACCTCATGACGCAGCGCATCCAACGGCACCCGTTTCTGGCGCTCTTCGACGGGGCCGATCCCAATGCCAGCACGGCCGTTCGCCGCACCACCACGGTGCCGTCGCAGGCGTTGTTCTTCCTGAACGACCCGATGGTGCATCGGGAGGCGGAGCACCTTGCTCGCACCGCCCAGACAGGCTCCCAGACTCGCGAGGCCACGGAGTCGGATCCGGTGGCCTGGGTGTTCCGGCGCATTCTTCGACGTTCTCCGGAACCGGCTGAAGTGGCCGAGGCGGCCGCATTCCTGGCCCAGTACCGGAACGCTCTAAAATCACCGGCCTCGCCGGATGCCAGCACCCAAGCCCTGTCTGCTTGGATCCGGGTCCTTTTGGGCAGCAATGAGTTCCTGACCGTGGATTAGTCCGAGGCCTCATCCCCCCCTGATTTGCCATGAACCCTCACGCAGCCTTTGATCCCCGCCGTCGCGGCTTTTTGCGCTCCATGGTGGGTGGCTCCCTGATGTTCCCGGGCATTGTCAGGGACCTCCTCGCCCGGGAGGGCGGCCTCGGGAGCACCGGCGCCGATCCGCTGATTCCCCGCGCGCCGCATTTTACCCCCAAGGCCAAGCGGGTGATCTTCCTGTACATGAGCGGCGGGGTTTCCCATGTCGATTCGTGGGATCCCAAGCCACGGTTGTTCGCCGATGCGGGCAAGACGGTGACCGTTGATGAGTTTCAGGGGCGCAAGGGCAACTTCACCATGTTTGCCAAGCGGCCTCAGTGGGAATTCGCCCGTCATGGCCGATGCGGTACCGAGGTGAGCGGTCTCTTTCCCCACATGGCCCGGTGTGTGGACGACTTGTGCGTGATCCGGTCGATGACCTCGGACCACACCAACCACTACGAGGCCACCCTGGGCATCCACACCGGGTCCTTCACCTTTGCCCGACCCAGCATCGGATCGTGGGTCAGCTATGGCCTGGGCACCGAGAACAGCAATTTGCCGTCCTTCGTGGTGATTGCACCCAAGAGCCCGTATGCCGGGGGGCAGGTCTGGGCCAGTGATTTCCTGCCGGGGGCCCATCAGGGAACATGGGTGGTGCCGGGCCAGGAACCGGTGGCCAATTTGCGCAGGCGGTCCCCGTCCGAAGAACTTCAGGCCCTGGAGATGGCAGCCATGAACCGCATGAATCTGCGGCATCGGGCGGCTCGTTCTGCTGACCCCCTCCTGGCGGCCCGGATGAAGTCCTTTGAGACGGCCTTCGGCATGCAAATGGAGTTGCCCGAGCTCTTCGATTTGTCCCGCGAAAGCGATGCGACCCATGCGTTGTATGGTCTCGAACGAGGCAGCACCCGGGGTTTTGCCTGGCAGTGTCTGGTGGCCCGAAGACTCGCTGAACGTGGTGTGCGGTTCATTGAATTGATCGATTCGGGCTCGTCCGACAACTGGGATGCCCATGGCGACATGACCTTGCATGGCCCCTTGGCGGCCAATGTGGATCGGCCCATCGCCGGGTTGCTCAATGACCTGCGCCAGCGCGGCATGCTCGAAGACACTCTGGTGGTCTGGACCAGTGAGTTTGGCCGGACTCCCTTCAACGCCACGGCCGATCACCGGGGGCGCGAACACCATCACTGGGTGTTTTCGTCTTGGCTGGCCGGGGCCGGGGTGAAGGCCGGGACGGTCTACGGAGCCTCGGATGATTTGGGCATTCGGGTGGCTACCGACCGCGTCCACGTCCATGACTTTCACGCCACCATTCTCCACCTTTTGGGTTTCGACCATGAGCGGTTGACCCACCACCACAATGGCCGGGATTATCGCCTCACCGACGTGGCGGGAGAGGTGGTTCGAGGGGTCTTGTCATGAAGTTGTCACCTGAGGATTTACGCTCCCTTCGGCCGTCCGCGTTTGACATTGTCAACGCCCCTTCCTTAACTCACCCGCACTTCTTCCCGAGGCCATCGCTCTCCTGAGCATGGCTGACGGAAAATCCTGAGGACACCGTGGCTGCCAAAGACGATTTTCTGCTCGAAACCATGCTCGACATGGGTCTCACGACCCATGAAGCCGTTGAAGAGGTGCGTCCCGAGGCCGAGTCCTCCGGCGAAGGCGTGGTGGACACCCTGGTCAAGACCGGCCGACTCGAGGCCTCTCTGGTTGTCATGGCCAAGTCGACCTACTTCGGCGTCGAAATGGTCAACCTGTCCGAGACCCGCCTGACCGACGAGGTGATCAATGCCGTGCCCCGGCACGTGGCCCGCAAGTACAATGCGGTCCCGGTGGCCGAGCATGACGGAACCGTGGTGGTGGCCCTGGCCGATCCTTCCGACATCGAGGCCATCGACGGACTCCAGGTCTCTTTGGGCAAGACCCTGGAGTACCGCGTGACCAGCGAGGAAGACCTCAAGGCTGCCCTCGACAAGTACTACGGCAGCACCAGTTCTGGCGGTCGGGGCGATTCGGACATCGCCAGGATGATCCAAGACATCACCGAGGGTGAGGTCGAGGTCAGTGCGCTCAAGGGCGATGTGAAGGCCGACAGCGAGGCCCTCGACGCAGACGCGCCCATCATCCGACTGGTCAACCAGATCATCGTCGACGCCTTCAAGCTCCGGGCTTCGGATATCCACCTCGAGCCCATGGGTAAGCGCTTCCGCTTGCGCTACCGCATCGACGGCATGATGACCGAGATGAAGGACATCCCGAAGCGGCTGCAGGCTCCGGTGATCGCCCGTCTCAAGATTTCTTCGGGAATGAGCATCGCCGAGAAGCGCATTCCTCAGGACGGCCGCATCCAGACCAACGTGGGCGGCAAGGTCATCGACCTTCGCGTCAACGTCATCCCGTGTTCGCATGGCGAATCCATCGTCATGCGTATTTTGGACAAGTCCGGCCTCCGGCTGGGCTTGGCCGAATTGGGGTTCATGGCCGACGATCAGGCCAATTTCGAGCGGATGATCGCTTTGCCCGACGGCATCCTCCTGGTCACCGGCCCCACCGGCTCTGGCAAGACGACCACGCTCTACAGTTGTCTCAACTACATCAATCGTCCGGACCGCAAGATCATCACGGTGGAAGACCCGGTCGAGTACATGCTCGCGGGCATCAACCAAGTCCAGGTCCACGAGCACATCGGCTTCACCTTCGCCGCCGCGCTGCGCTCCATGCTCCGTCAGTCGCCCAACGTGATCATGTTGGGAGAAATTCGTGACATGGAGACCGCGACCATCGCCATCAACGCGTCGCTCACCGGTCACTTGGTTTTCTCCACGCTGCACACCAACGATGCTCCTTCGGCAGTGGCCCGTCTGATCGACATTGGCGTGAAACCGTTCTTGGTTGCGTCATCCGCACGCTGCCTCATGGCTCAGCGTCTGGTTCGCAAGGTCTGCAAGAAGTGCGCCGCGCCGCACACCCTGACCGAGCAAGAGATCGCTGGCTTGGGCTTCACCCCGGAGCAGGCCGCCGCGGCCACCGCCCGCAAAGGCAAGGGCTGCCCCGAGTGCAACAAGACCGGCTGCAAGGGGCGTTTCGGCCTATTCGAGATCTTCAACATCAACGATGAGGCCCGAAAGCTCATCTACGACAAGGTTCCCTCCAACGTCCTTCGCAACCGAGCCCGCGAAATGGGCATGCGTACCCTCCGTGAAGACGGCATGCGTAAGGTTCTTGGCGGCGTCACGACGGTGGACGAGGTTGTCCGGGCAACCGTGTCAGAACACTGATGCGACCGACCAAAACCATGACTGGCCCTGGATTTGCTCATTTTTCTGCGGCGGCACTGGCCCCGATGGGTCTCTGCCGCCCCCACTGAACGCCCCAACCGATTCCTAGAAACTTTCCGAACCGCCCATGTCCTACCAGATGTCCGACTTGTTGCAGTTGATGGTCTCCGAAGGCGGAGCCGACCTGCACATCCGGGTGAACATTCCCCCCGTCATTCGCATCCACGGCATTCTTCAGCGCGTGGATGGTCCGCCGTTGCGGCCCGAAGACACCGAGGAGTTGATGCGTTCCATCACTTCCGAAGACCACATCCAGCAAATCCGTGAAAAGGGCGGCGCCGACTTCGGGTTCGCCTTCGGTGAGTTGGCTCGCTTCCGTGTCAGCGCCTTCAAGGAGAAGGGCAACTTCGCCCTCGTCCTTCGCCAGATCCCTTCAAAGCTCCTGACCATGGAGCAAATCGGCATCCCGACCAGTGTCCGGAATCTGATCAATAAGCCCCGCGGTTTGGTTCTGGTGGTGGGTCCCACCGGTTCTGGCAAGACCACCACGCTGGCCTCCCTCCTCAACATCCTCAACGAGGAGAAGGACGAAGCCCACATCATTACCATCGAAGACCCCATCGAGTACTACCACAAGCACAAGAAGGCCGTGGTGACCCAGCGGGAGGTCAATGTCGATGTGCCCTCCTTCGCCGAGGCGCTGCGTCGCGCGTTGCGTCAAGATCCCGACATCATCCTCGTGGGTGAGCTTCGCGACTTGGAAACGATGGAAGCGGCCATCACGGCGGCCGAAACGGGTCACTTGGTTTTCGGAACCCTGCACACCACGGGTGCGGCCAAGACCATCGACCGTATCGTCAACGCTTTCCCCCAGAACCAGCAGGAGACCATTCGCATTCAGCTCTCCACAGTGCTTCAAGGCGTGATTTCCCAATTGTTGGTGCCCCGTATCGACAAACCGGGCCGTGTCGCGGTGTTCGAAATCATGATCAACACCCCCTCGGTGGCGGCGCTGATCCGTGACAACAAGACCTTCCGTATCCAGTCCGACATCCAGACCGGTTCAAAGTACGGCATGGTGACCCTGGACGGCTTCCTTTTGGACAAGTGGCAGGCGGGCATGATTTCCGAAGAGGATGTCATCACCAAGTCGCTGGACCCCATGACCATCACCCTGAAGTTGGACGAACTCCGCGCCGCCAAGGCCGAGACCCAGACCCGCAAGTAACCACTCACCGATCCCTCATCTGCCATGGCCGAAGCAATCTCCCATCCACTCATCGCGCTCATCCGAGAGCGCGGGCTCCTGGACGCCCTGCAAATCGAGGAGATCGGCCAAGAGGTGCAGCGCAGCGGCAAGTCGGTGGTCCAGATCCTCCAAGACTACGGGTTTCTCGACC
>CAMCYJ010000075.1 GCA_945883815.1 Akkermansia muciniphila
GGTGGCCGGGGCAGCTCGGACACGCAGTTCTACTTCGACGCGCCGAAGGCGGGTGTGTACCTGTTCCGGCTGCTGTGGATGGAAGGTGGTGGTGGTGCGAACGTGGAATGGTTCACGGTGAACGCCAACGGCACCCGCGCGCTGGTCAACGGCACGCAAGCCGGAGCCCTGCGCTCCTTCCGCCGCCGCACCGTCGCCGAGCCCGGTGGTGGTTCCACGACTCCGCTGGCTTTCTCCAGCATCGTGCGCAACGCCAATGGCTCGATCACGCTGACCTGGACCGGTGGTGGCACCCTCCAGTCCAGTGCTTCGATCAAAGGTCCTTGGACCGATGTCGCAGGGGCCACCAGCCCCTTGACCCTGACTCCGGATCAGGCGTCGCAGTTTGCCCGCTTGCGCCGCTAAACGGCCCGGTGTGAATCATCACGGAGGGGTCCATGGGTTCTCCATGGGCCCCTCTTTGTTCTTGTTGGAAACCTCAGATGCACCCCAAAGAATTCCCGACCATGCATGCGAAATCTCAATTTCCGATGATTGTGATTTGGTTGTGGATTCATGGGGCCGTTGCCACTTCAGGAGTGTTGGCGGGTGACCGGTTGGTGGACTGGATTTGGCCTTTGGTTCAGCCACCCTCCTCGCTGCTGGCGACCAACCTCCCTCAGGCCGAACGGACCCGCGGTTATGTGGGATCGGCCCAGTGCAGTGCCTGTCATGCCGAGGAGCATTCCGCGTGGCATCGGTCTTATCACCGAACTATGACCCAGCCTGCCATGGCCGAAACGGTATTGGGGCGATTTGAGGGCCAGTCGATTGATGTCGGAGGCCTCACCTACCGGGTGTTTCGTGAGGAGGGTGGCTATTGGGCCGAGATGCCGGATCCCGATCTGATGATGCAAGCCGAGTCTTCGAAGAAGCCCGTGGACCGGCGGAAGATCCCCAGGGTGCGTCGACCTGTCGTCATGACCACGGGCTCCCACCACTACCAGACTTATTGGGTTGCCAGCCAGCGGGTGCCAGGTCTGCTCCAGACCTTGCCGCTGGTTTATTTGATTTCTGACCAACGCTGGATGCCTCGCGACGAGGCCTTTATGCGAGGGCCCGAGGACCGGCAACGGCTCATCATCCAGTGGAATCATCAGTGCATCCGTTGTCATAGCACTGCGGGGAATCCGGGTCTGGATGAATCCAGCGGTCTGCTCAAAACAAAAGTCGGGGAGTTAGGAATCTCCTGCGAGGCCTGCCACGGGCCCGGTGAGAAGCATGTGAATGAGCGGCGAACTCTGCAAACGGACCCTGCTCAGAATGGCCCGCCCGCCTATGACCTGATCAATCCCTCCAAGCTCGACCACCGGAGATCCAGTGAGGTGTGCGGTCAATGCCACGGCGCATACATCTTGCGCCCGGAGCAGTCCATGCGATTCGCCACCAATGGCCCGGCTTATCGTCCCGGCGATCGTCTTTTCCAGACGCGCTATGAGGTGAAGCATCCGCGGGTCGATCCGAGGCCCGAACGCGTTGCAGACTACCGGCGCAATCCCGATTTCTTTCGTGAGCAATGGTGGGATGACGGAACCATTCTGGCGGGAGGTCGTGAGTTCAATGGATTGGCCGCATCCAAATGTTTTACGCGGGGCACTTTGGGCTGCACCACGTGTCACACCATGCATGGATCGGATCCCGACGACCAATTGAAGCCGACCGGGGCGACCCCGCAGTCCTGCATCACTTGCCACACCGAACCTCGGTTCAAGGACCAGATCTCTGAACACACCCACCACCTCAAGGAATCCGAGGGTTCCAACTGTCTCAACTGCCACATGCCTCACACGACTTACGCGTTGTTCAAGGCCATCCGCTCCCACCAGATCGAATCCCCCAGCAATGAACGGTTGTCTCGTTATGGGACACCCAATGCGTGCAACTTGTGTCATTTGGACAAGACCTTGGCTTGGACGCGCGACAACCTGTTTGTCCAGTACGGGCAGAAGCGATACCCATTGACGGCCGAGCAGGAACGCACCTCGGCTGGAGCTCTCTGGATGCTGCAAGGCAATGCGGCCCAGAGGGTGATCGCTGCGTGGCATAGCGGCTGGAAACCCGCGTTGCAAATCTCCGGCACCAATTGGATGACCCCCATCCAGGCGCAATTGCTCTCCGATGATTACGCAGTCATCCGTCGCGTGGTGTCGGGTGCGCTTTCCAAAACCCCGGACTTCGATGCGGCGGCTTATGATTTTATGGCCTCGACCGAACGATTGCGGGACAGCACCCAACAGGTCCTTCAAAGATGGTTGGAAAGCAAGCAACCCAAGCAGCGGATGGGTCCAGCCGTTTTGATCGGATCCGACGGGACGTGGAACCAAGCCGAAGCAGACGTCTTACTGGGCAAACGCGACCAGCGCTCCATCACCATCCAGGAATAATCAGTTGGGGTTGTCGAGCGGGTCCAGTGTCCAGATGACGCGGGTTTGCGGCACGAAGGCCTTGCCGAGATTGGGGCTACCGGCTGCGGTGTCGATGACCTGGTTGCCGCGGAGGTTTTCGGCGTGGCCGTCTGCGAAGACCAAGTTCCCGCTGCCCGAGTGCCGGGCCGAGAAGCGGTTGGCGAAGGCATGCGGCTGCCCGTTGTAGGCCGATTGATTGGGGTGGAACTTGAGTTCGTCGGGCATGCCCGCCTCGGTGAAGACCACCGTTTGAGACGTCATTTGGATCGCGGAGAGTTTGGAGGGTTCCCCATTGCGGATGAGTTTGGAATTCATCGCCAGCGAGAAGAACGGGGATGCCTTGCGAACCGTGGGTAACGGCAATTTCGCCGCGGGGCAGGTCAAGAGCGAGGCCTTCTCGTAAAAGGCTTGTCCATTGGTCGCGTAGTCACGAACGGGCCGTAGCCCGATGCGCGGAGGGATCGCATTGCACCAAAGATCGGCATTGTTGGTGCTCTGAGCCTGAAGCCAGGTCAACTGGTCCTGGCTGAAGGGTTTCTCCCGGGGGAGGTAATCGAGATTGTCCTCCGTATAGAGCATTAATCCGAGACCCCATTGTTTCTGCTGGTTTAGGCAAGAGATACGCAGAGCGCTGCCTTTGGCGCGTGCCAGCGCCGGCAGGAGCATGCCGGCCAGGATGGCGATGATGGCAATGACCACCAGCAGCTCGATGAGGGTGAACCCGCCAGAGCGAGAACCGAGCGGTGGACGGCAACGGAAGCCCTTCATTGAACCTCCACCCGAAAGAGTCCGAAGGAGGCGCTGTTGGACTCCAAGAGGATGGAGAAAGTGACGGGTCCGGCGACGGTGGCTGCCTGAGGTTCGCCCTCGTTGATCCAAGAGCCACTCGTTTCATTGCGGCGTTGCAGCCGGTAGGTGCGACCCGAATCGCCGGAGAGGGTGACCTTCAACGCCGCCTCGGTTTGCGTGATGGTCAACGACGGCGGTTGGGCAGGGGTGATGATTGCGCCGGTCTTGATCCGGCCAGGAGATCCCCATTCCTTGACCCCCTCCAGAGTGGCGGGAGCCTGGAACACGCCGTTGAGGTCCAGCACGCTGAGTTTGCCGAACTCCTTGGTGTCGGGATTGAAATTGAAGCTGATGCCCGGATCACCGGCGGGGAAGTCCACTCCGTCGATGGTGTCCGCGTTGGCCGTGGCCGTGGCGTTCCAGAGGCGCAAGGCGTCGCCGCCGGAACTCAGTCCGATGCCGCTTCCCGTGTAGGTCACGATCTTCAGACCGGTCGGGAGGTTGTTGGTGCCCCACCAGGTGCGGAACTGATCCGGGGTCAGTCGTTCCACAAACACGATGGATTCGCTGGGCAGGATCACCAAATTGGTGTCCGCAATGGTGAGGGCGCTGCCGAGGCTTGCGCTGTTGTCATCAAAGCGCCAACCCGACAGGGAGATCGGCACCGGCGAGAAGGAGGTGATTTCCCACCAATCTTCAGGCGCGAAACCCACCCGGTCGATGAAGGCGGGATCCAATGTCGTGCGCGCACTGCTCACCTCGGTGATGCGGATGTCCGGCCTACCCAGCACGTTCAATAGCACCGAATGGGAGATGGTGCCGCTGGCGTTCGAGGCGCTGACGGAGTATTGGCCCGATTGAGCCGTGGTCACCGAGTTCAAGGTCAGGGTGCCTGTGGTGGCTCCCGAGATGGGCTTGCCATTCAAGGACCACTGGTAAGTGGGTTCCGGCACTCCAGAAGCGGTTGCGGAAAACGTGGCCACGCCCCCGATGAGAACCGTCAATTCCAACGGTGTTTGTACCCAGCGGGGGGCTGACGGAGCCGCAGCGATTTGGAGTCGTGCATCGGTGCTGGTCAGTGTGGCCAAGCCGTTGTCGAGTTGAACCGAATACAAGCCGCTGAACTGGGGTTGGGCATTCGAAACGGTGAGACTGGGCCCGGTTTCGCCCGGAATGGGTGTGCCGTTGAAACGCCACTGATAGCGGGGCCGAGGCAAGCCGGCGACCTCCAGCGTGAAGGTGGCAGGATCACCGGGATTGACCGTTGTGTTGGCCGGTGGGGTGGTGATGGTCAGCGGAATGCTGGGGCCGGCGATGCCTGGGGAACCCCAGTCCCCATTGTCCGTCGCGGAGAAGGCGCCGGGGACTTCAACCGTGGTCCGGGCTGTCAGGAGCCCGGTCTTGGGATTACTGGTGAAGCTGGAGAAATTGGTTCCGGTGGCCGCGAAATCCACCGAGACTGCGGGCGAGGTTCCCGATGCGGCTGCAGCATCCCAAAGGCGGATGCCGTCGCCGGTCGAACTGAGCCCAATGCTGGCTGCCGTGTAGCTGATGATTTGAAGCGATGGTGACAGAGCAGGGCCCCACCAGGAGCGGAAAGCAGCCGCATCGATGTCCTGGACAAAAACAACGGATTCGCCAGGAGAAAGGGTGAGTGCGCCCAAGGTCACAACGCCGTTGGTCAGGCCTCCATTGGAATCGTTGAACCGCCAGCCGCGCAAATCGATCGGCGTCGTTCCGTAATGGGTGAGCTCAAACCAGTCGGCGTGCAGTGCGGGTGTGCCATTGGTGGACTGGCTGGAGTGCACCTCGGTGATGGCCAACTGGGCGCGCAGTTCCATGCCCGTCAGCGTCACTGCCGCAGAGGTCAGAATAGATCGGATCAGCATTTGAGCGGTCATGGGAGGGACGGTTTGATTCGGGGTTGGCGATTTGAAACCGAGGCGGCATCAGGGCTACTTCAATTCATATGATGAAGAGTCGTTCCCGCCTGAAAAGTGACGCTCCGGTGACAACATGGTGACAAGCGTTCGGATCAGCGGGTAGACCCGATTCTGGGGTTTCAAGTCTCACCTAAAATCGGCGTCACGGCTAGGTGAGCGTTGTGTGACAAGTTGAGGAAAATGGGGGTATTTCCATCAGAGCCTCTCCCAGGCGAATGCGGTGTCCGGTTTGAAGATGCGGGCAGACCTTGAAGCCGGCAGGCGCGAACAGAATGATGGTGGAGCCGTGTTCGAACCATCCCAGTTCTTCGCCTCGCATCACGGGTGTGCTGCAGGGCATTTCGCGAGGTCCTTTCCAACCTTGGCTCAACAGGAGGTTCAGGAAATGCAGCCGGATCGAGGCCACCAAGATGGCGGCCACGGCCACCAAAGCGATCGGCCGCCCGTCGGCCAGGCGCAGTCGCACCACGGCCCGCTCGTTTTTGCAGAAGAGGTTTTCGACCCGTCGGAGGGCGATGGGGTTGACGTTCCAGGTGTCCCCCGAAATGGAGGTGACTTTTTCCACGGTGCCCGATTGCGGGCTGTGGAAACGGTGGTACATATCCGAGGTCAATCGAAGAGTGATAAAGCTGCCATCTTTGAAATCCGCGGCGGCTCCGGTACTGCCGAAAAGATCTTCGATCGAGTAGGGGAACCCCTTGGCTTGGAATGCCTGGATTCCACGCACGGAACCCCAGGCGCCGACGATGCCATCACAGGGGCTGACCAGGATTTGGGGATCCGGATTCACCGGCCGCATCCCGGGCTTCAATTCGCGGGTGAAGCATTCTTGAAGGCTGTTGAATCGTTGTTCCTTGGATTCACTCAGGTCGAGGTCGGTGAAGAGCTGCCACAGGGCGATGGAAGCCCGTGTCAGCAGTGGGCTTCGAATACTGCTGAAGCGGCCCATGGCGTGGGTCAGCAGGGACCGCGGCACCCGATTGGTCAGCAGAAAGTTCAAATCCTCCTGCAGCAACAGGCGGTCGCGGAGGGCACGCAGTCGGCTGGCAGTGTTGCCGCCGCTGCGGGCCGAAACATCAATACTGGTTTTTTTCATGTCTGAATTCCTGAATCCTTCGTGGTTTGCCTTGATCCCTGCAGCCGGTGCGCTGGCGTGGGGTCGGCGGCGTCTCCAACTTTCTTTTGCCAAGCATCCGTCGCTGGCGGGGCACTCCCGATGGGCCAAGCGGATCACCCGCTGGATTCCTGGGTATGCCTACGGGGATGAAGAGGTGTTCCGTGCCGACGGAGCTTCCGACGCGGTGGAAGCATCCCGCCGACAGGGGTTCTTCCGGCTGGCGGGTCAGTTTGCCGGGCATCATCCGAAATCGATCCTCCAGTCGGTTGAGGCGTCTCGTCACATCTCCGACCTCCAGTTCACCCGAGCCTATCGGGTGCCATTCCAATTCAGCCCGTATGTGCGGGCCCATTTGAAATTGGGAGGGTTTCTTGAGTCGTCGGAGGGGGTCCAGGTCACGGATCTGGATGGGCGGCGCTACCTGGATTTGACCGGCTCCTATGGGGTCAATGTGATGGGTTACGACTTCTACAAGTCGTGCATGGAGGAGGCGGCGCAGCGGGTCCAGGCTTTGGGTCCTGTTCTGGGTAGCTTGCATCCCTGCACCGCGTGGAATGCGGAACGCCTTTGCCGCATTTCGGGCAAGGACGAGGTGTCGTTCCACATGTCCGGCACCGAGGCGGTCATGCAGGCGGTGCGCTTGGCCCGCTACCATACCGGACGCAAGTACCTGGTTCGGTTTTGCGGTTCCTATCACGGATGGTGGGATGATGTTCAGCCGGGTCCGGGAAACCCCATGCCGCCCGGTTGCACGTATACGCTGAAGGAAATGGATGCGGATACCCTTCGGGTGCTTTCCACGCGCAAGGACATTGCGTGCGTGCTGGTCAACCCCCTCCAGGCGCTGCATCCGAACCGTCCAGCCCCCGGCGACTCGACATTGGTGGATAGTTCCCGCAAAGCCGGTTTCGATCGCCAGCGCTACACCGAGTGGCTGCGGTCCTTGCGCGAGGTGTGCACCCAACGCGGCATCGTCCTGATTTTCGATGAGGTGTTTTTGGGGTTCCGACTCGCGCCTGGCGGGGCGCAAGAATACTTCGGGGTCGATGCCGACATGGTCACCTACGGTAAAACCTTGGGCGGAGGATTCCCGGTCGGTGTCGTCTGTGGTCGTCGCTCTCTGATGGGGCGATACCGCGAGGACCGACCGGCCGACATTTGCTTTGCCCGCGGTACGTTCAACTCGCACCCGTATGTGATGGCCGCGATGCAGGTTTTCCTGGAGCGCTTGGAAACGCCCGAAGTGCGCGGATGGTATGACGGTCTGGACGAGCGTTGGAATCAACGCGCTCGGAGTCTCAACGACCGCCTTGCCACGGCGGGTCTGCCCGTGCGAGTGGTCAACCTCTCGACGGTTTGGACGATCTTGTATGAGGTCCCCAGCCGCTATAATTGGATGTTCCAGTTCTACCTCCGTGCCGAAGGGTTGGCGCTGAGTTGGGTGGGCAGCGGTCGACTCATCTTCAGTCTCAACTATTCCGAAGAAGATTTCCAGTTGGTGACCGAACGATTCATCCGAGCTGCCGAAGCAATGCAGCAGGACGGCTGGTGGGCGCAAGTTTCTGGCTTGGACAACCGATCCATCCGCCGGAAAATCCTCCGGGAGATGCTGGGGAGGGCTCGAAAGAAACCCTCGGGTCCAGTCACCTCCCGGTGAAACGCCCAGCAAGTTGGAGCGCTACCCAACAAACCGCCCAGTCGGAACCCCGTGTTCCGGTTCAGTGGGTCGTCGGTGTGTGCTCCAGAGCGTGATCCATGGGGTCGATGAGTTCGCCCCGCAGCAGCGCCAGCGGTGAGCGCCAGTACAGCAAGATATCGTGGAAGGGATCGGTCGTGATTTTCAGCGCCCAGACCAGCCCGGTGGTCACATCGCGCAAGAAGAACAGGTGGACCGTGCGGAAGATTAGCCCGCCGAGGCCGATGTACAACCAGATGAGTCCGAGGCTCTTGAGGTAACCTCCGCGGACCGTTTCTTCATTCAGTAGACCCAGGAAATTGGGGCTGAAGTAGAGCACTGCCGGCGCTGCGGCCCACAGTGCCATGAGCACCACCTTGCGGCGCAGGTTGTAGCCTATCTTGATGTCCTCCTTGTGCTCGTGGGTGGCTCGATTCACATGGTCATAGCCGCGCGGTTCAAAGAAGAAATGTCCGGACTGGCGCGAGGTCATTGAAATGCCCCAAGCGATGAGGGCCGAGAGGGCTGGGTCAATGAGCAGGAACACGTAGGAGACCACGAAGGACATGGCGCTGATCAGGTGCAGCGATTGGTTGATCCGGCTGTGGTGGTAGTAGCGGTGGTCGTCCCAGCGTTGGGTGCGCAACGCTTCTAGGTAGTGGGAAAACGGGGCGGTCATGATGCGATTCATGGAGTGTTGATGATACTGACCGTTGGATCGGTCTGGTTTCAATTTCAATGAGGTTGTGTGAAGCTCCGGTGGCGGTCGTGTTTCGATACCGAAATATCGACATTCCGCCACAGGTTCGTTGCTCAGCAGGTGCTGGATGGAGAAGTGATCGAGGGGGCCACAGCCAAGTCGGACCAAAACATCCCGCATCCAGTGCGACCGTTGCGGATCGCCTTGGTGACTGAGACTTACCCGCCGGAGATCAATGGGGTAGCCAGCACAGTGGCCCAGTTGGTGGATGGCTTGTTGCTTGCAGGCCATTACGTCGAGGTGACGCGGCCTCGTCAGCCCAAAGTCGATGGCTTGACCACGGCAACAACAAGTCCTCGGTCTGGAGCGAAGGGAGGTGGCGATGGATCACTTGGAAGGGAGCTGAATCGCTTTTCGGAGCGACTCACCTCCGGGATTCCCATTCCACGGTATCCGGAACTCAAACTGGGTCTTCCTGCGTTTCGCCGCTTGGAACGGGATTGGAGGGCGCAACCGCCGGACATTGTGCACATCGCCACCGAGGGTCCGCTGGGATGGTCGGCGTTGCGCGTGGCACGTCGATTGGGTCTTCCCGTGGTTTCGGAGTTCCGGACCAACTTCCACGCCTACAGTGCCCACTATGGCATTGGGCACCTCCGCCGCTGGGTTTTGGGTTACCTTCGGAATTTTCATAACCAGTGCGCCTTCACCATGGTTCCGACTGCCGGATTGGTCGCGGAATTGGAGACCTCAGGCTTTGAGCGCTTGAAGGTAGTGGCCCGTGGTGTGGATGCCAGCCGCTTTAACCCCTCCCGCCGATCTCAAGAGTTGCGGTCCTCTTGGGGGGCAGGGCCATCCACTTTGGTGGTGGTGGCAGTCGGCCGCATTGCTCCGGAGAAGAATCTCGATCTCCTGGTCTCGGCATTCCGAAAGATTGCCAACGTCCAACCGGATGCCCGCCTGGTTGTCGTGGGCGATGGTCCTGCCCGGGCCTGGTTGGAGCATGAGGCGCCCGACGCCGTGTTTGTGGGGCGGCGACTGGGCGAGGATTTGGCAGCCCATTATGCCTCAGCGGACTTGCTGCTTTTCCCCAGCCTAACCGAGACCTTTGGCAATGTGACTCTCGAGGCCATGGCCAGCGGTATTGCAGTGCTGGCCTTTGATTACGGTGCCGCAGGCCAGAGGGTGGTTTCCGGGGTTCATGGTTGGACGGTGCCCTATGGTGAGCGGTCCGCCTTTGAGCGTGCCGCTGAGGGCGCGGCGGCCGACTGGCCGCGACTTCGGGGGCTCGGGGCATCTGGCCGCCAAGTCGCCGAGACGATGGCGTGGACCGAGATCGTGGCTGAAGTGCAGTCCATTTACTGCGAGGCTGTTCAATCGGTTCGTTCCAGGGGGCTTCAAACGTAACATTTGACGACTTGCCGCGATCGGGTTCTGAGGGCAGACCAAGGGGACCGTTGTTTCCCGTTCGTCACGCAATTGTGTCTGAAAGGTTGAAGACATCGGCCAATATCCGATGAAAGACACCAAAATCTCCAAAACCCTTGCTGCCCGTATTTCCGCCCACCACAAGGTTGAGCAACGGGTGGCGGTTCTGGTGAAGGTGGCCGAAGCCACTCATGCCGAGCACCGCAAGGCGAAGGCCTTCTATAAGGCCGCCAAAAAAGCAGCCCGCACCGCCAAGCTTGCTTGGCACCGTGCACGGGTGCTGGCGCGCGAGGGGCAGTCGACGTTGAGCAAGTCCTCCAAACGGCTGGCCAAACTGCGCAACCAAGCTCCCTCAAAAGCCTGATTCAAATCACCCGGTCGCCTGAATCCGAATGGAATCGGGTTGCCGCCATCCCTCCGAAAGGCAACCGGTCCGGGTCAGAACTCCTTTTGAGAATCATCCAGAGAACCTTGGCTCCAGCGTTTGCGCAGGAGTGCGAATCCGATTAAGCCTGCCGCGGCGACGGCGGCGCTGGTGGCAGGCTCAGGCACTGCCGAAAAGGTGACATCGTCAAAGCGCCAAGGACCAGCACCACTGTAAGTGCTGCCCAATTGCGAGGCGGTGTAAGTGCTCAGGCCGGGACTGAAATTGGACACGATTCTGACGTACAAGTTGCCTTGATTGTTGGCACCTGCCGGCAGGCTAACTGAACGAGTGTACCAGGTGTCGCCAGAGCCGCTCGGAGCCGGTGCAAAAGTGAAGGTCGCGGCCGATTGATAAGTCGTGTTGTCGGTGGACCACAGCACGGATTGGCTGTTGGCCGACTCAATGCCGTGTCTGACCGCGTAGGAGAGAGATCCCTGATTTGTCTACCGTGGAGATCTGCATTTGAAAACCTGCGGTCAGGCTGTTCTGTCCCTGGCTGGGATAATTGGCCGTTCGCCAGCCGACATTCTCGTCGTCAAACCCTCCTGCAAAAGTTGCGGTTGTGCCCACTATTAACGATAACGTTCCTGTACCAACGGAGGGTTGGAGATTGGCTGCGTTGAAATCCCACTTTGTAATGAAGATTTGCGCCTGAGACGACACAATCATCGACAAAAACCCGTAAACCAACAAAGGACGAATAAGGGACATAAAATCAGCTCAATAGGTTTCCGATAATTTAAGTGAATCAGCGAAACTGAAAATGAATCTTTTCAAATTCAGAGTAGTCAAAATAATCAAATTTTGAACGGATCTACATCACCAAAATCGAATGCTATTTGTCAATCGTTGTTATCAACAGTTGTTTGATATTTTCTATGGTTACAAGGAGCTCTCGATCTAGAGGTTTGGTTGAGCAACAAGGATGTTGATGCACCGGTGCGCGGGTCGGTGTCATTGCGAGGGGGCGGAACGATTTCTGTTGGATCGCCCGGGCAATCGCCCGCCCACCGGGCCGAAGTTGAGCCCAAGTGTCACCCGACTGAAACAAGCCCGGACGTGTTTGTGTTGCAACCCACGCTGCTTTGGGTTCTTTGGCACGGCAGTGCATCGATATCTTCCCTTTCCCGGATGAAACCCACTGGTTCCTCGGCTCTTCAACGCCGCCTTGCGGCGGATCCTGTCCTATTCACCATTGTCGCTTCGCTGGCAGCCTTTGGGGCTTACACCGCGATGTATGCGTTTCGCAAACCCTTTTCGGCGGCCACGTTTTCCGGGCAGGAGATCGGGGGTATATCGTTAAAGGTGTTGCTCGTGGTGGCCCAATTGGTGGGGTACACCCTTTCCAAGTTCTTGGGAATCAAGGTCGTCAGCGAAGCGGGGGCGGGCCGTCGGATCGCACTGATTGCCGGGTTGATCGGTCTGGCGTTCTTGCCGTTGCTCTTGCTGCCCCAGGTACCTTTGTGGGCCCAGGTGGTCTGCTTGTTCGTCAATGGCCTGCCGCTGGGCATGATTTGGGGGTTGATTTTCGGCTTCCTGGAAGGTCGCAGAGTGACCGAATTCCTCGGGTTGGGCATGAGTGTGAGTTTCATTTTTGCTTCCGGGTGGACCAAGTCCGTCGGTGTGTACCTCATGACCCGCTGGGCTGTTCCCGAACTGTGGATGCCGGCCATTGCCGGGTTGGTGTTCATTCCACTCCTCGTGATTTGCCTGGCCTTGCTGGCCGTCCTTCCGGCTCCCAGCCCCCAAGACGTCGCGGAACGGTCCGTGCGGGCCCCGATGGACGGGCCTCAGCGACGCCAATTCTTGGCCCGCAATGCGGTTTCCTTGGCGCTGCTCATCCTTCCCTACGTGTTGCTCACCGTGTACCGCGACTTGCGGGACACCTTCATGGCCGATGTTCTCAAAGAGTTGGGGATGCGTCCGGACCCCTCCTTTTTTGCTCGAGTCGAATCCATGGTGGGCCTGGGTGTTCTGGCGGCGTTGGCCGGGTTGTGGTGGATTCGGGATCATTGGAAAGCTCTGGGCACTTATCACGTGCTCATCAGCCTGGGGGCCATTTTGGTGGGTGGGGCCACGCTGGCGTTCCAACGGGGTTGGTTGGGTCCGGCTGCTTGGATGGTACTCACCGGGTTGGGCGGGTATCTGGGCTATGTCCCCTTCAACAGCGTGCTCTTCGATCGGCTTCTGGCAGCAACACGGCAGGCCGGAACCGCTGCGTTCCTCATCCAGGTGGCTGATTCCGTGGGGTATATGGCCTCGGCCTCGCTTTACCTCCAGCGGACCTTTTCCAAGGCGTCTCCAGCGTGGACCCAGTTGACTCAGAACGGGGGGTTGGGCCTGGCCGTTCTGGTTCCTGTGCTTTTGGCAGCTTCGTGGATTTCGCTCAAACCCGCTCGCCGCGCTCACCCAATCGCCAACCCGTAGCATGTTACATTTCCGTTTCGGTCGGCACACGAAATTCGTTTGAGATCCCCTGATGGTAGTCCATAAGTAACAAAGATGCAGTCAGTTCATGCTCGGGAAACCCAAACGCCGACTTCCCGCAACTTGGGTTTTACCCTCATTGAGTTGCTCGTAGTCATCGGTATCATCGCCATTCTTGCGGGAATGCTCTTGCCCGCTCTGGCGACCGCCAAAGCTAAGGGTCAGCAGGCCGCCTGCATGAGCAACCTGCGGCAGATTTCCATCGGTACCACGATGTACACGCAGGACAATGCCGATCTATTCCACAACCGTAACGGTGCAGCTCCCAACGATGGCCAGTGGACCGCGTCGCCGGCCTCGCAGGTGATTTTGCCTCCCTCCGATGGTCGCGCCTATTGGGCCACGGCCTACATTTCGTATTTCGGCGGAACCCGCCGCATTGGCCGATGCCCGGGCGCCCGCACGGTGGACGACTGGCGCGACGACGGTTCCCGGCCGAAGTGGCCCATGGACTGGTGGCTCGACTCGAGCTACGGGCTCAACCAGTACGCGGTACTCGACTTCAAGTCGGCAATGGGTCGACCCCTGAAGATTTCGACGCTGGCCAACCCCTCCACCCTCATTTACGCGCAGGATGCGGCTGAGCAGCGGATGGACGGCGAGTCCGATACCCTGGCTGTCTGGCCTGGGGGAGCCACCGTCAACCTGAATCAGTGGCGGGTTGGCTTGGCCTCTCTCTATCCGGGCAAGCGCATGGAGTTCGAATGGTTCCGTCACGCCCGCAAGTGCAATACCCTGTGGGCTTTGGGAAATGTTTCGGTCATTCCGTACAGCACGGGTCCTGGCATCGATTACCGCTGGTACACCGGTGAGGAAGCGCTGATTTCCCCGCGCTGATTTTCTCGCGCTGATTGGTTTCCGCAGTCACTTCAAATTCTTTCCCGATATGAAAATTTCATTTCTCTCGTTGATCACCCTCTTGTTGGTCTTGGGTTGTGAACCCAAGTCCGAGGTGGCCGCTCCCAAAGACAGCTCGGCCGAGGCCAAGGCCTTGACCGATGCCGCCGCCAAGGCTGCCGCCGAGAACCCTGCCGATGCCTTGGCGTTGGCCGAGAGCATTAAGAATCGCGAGGATATTTCTGCCGCCGACCGGGCGGCCGCCCTCAAAGCCCAACAAGATGCCCTCAAAAAGCTTTCCGATGCCGCCGCGACAGGCGATGCCAAGGCCAAGGAAGCCATCGACAAGTATCGAGCCTCCAAGTGATTCCCTCCAGTAACAACCACAACACTCAATGAACTACATCCGAAGAACCTCCCTGGCCGCCGCTCTGGCGCTGGCCTCGGGCATGACGTCGACGGCGGTGCATGCCGCCCTCAAGGATGGCCTGGTCGCACACCTGGCCTTCGACGGCAACGCCACTGACGCCTCAGCCAAGGGCAACAACGGCACCGCCGTCGGTGAGCCGACCTATGGGACGGGCTTGCTGGGTAAAGCGGTTTTCTGCAGCAATGCCAAGGACGGGTCTTTTGCCAACTTCATCACCCTGGGCACCGCGCCGGACGTCCTCTTCGGCGACGCCACCGACTTCTCGGTGGCCATGTGGGTGCAGCTCAACGCTTTTAGCGGTGACCCGGCCCTCTTCGGCAACAAGAACTGGGCCAGCGGCGGCAACTTGGGCTTCGTGCTCGCCACCGACAACGACCGCCGCGTGCAGTGGAACTTCAAGGAGGAGGCCACCCCGCGTCAGGACTTCGACAGCCCGGGCGGCCAGTTCGCCGAAGGCAAGTGGGTCCACGTGGCCATGACCGTCAAGCGCGACGGCAAGATCACCACCTACATCAACGGTCAGTTGCTCAATGCCAAGGACGCCCGGCCGGCTGGTGCCGCCCCGAGCACCGTCGACACCGACGCCGCAGGCCTGGCGATGAACATCGGCAATGACGGTACCGGCGCCTACACCGACGGCGGCAGCGTCAGCCACGGCAACACCGGCATCGACGACCTCGGCCTCTGGCGCCGCGAGATCTCCGCCTCGGAGGTCGCCCGCATCTACACCTCGGGCCTCGAGGGCGTGAGCCTCACCAAGATCGTCGAGCCGACCATCGCCGCGATCGGCACCCAATCGCCCGCGCCGAACGCGCTGAATGTCGCCCCGCTGGCCCCCATCGAGGTGGTCATCAGCCACCTGGCCACTGCGGTCAACCCGGCCTCGGTCAAGCTGACCTTCAATGGCGCGGCCGCGACCCCGACTGTTGTGAGCACCACCACCAACACGGTTGTGACGCTGGCCCGGACCAACCTGTTGGCCCCGAAGTCGACCAATTCCTACGAGATCACCTTCTCGGACAACGCGACCCCGCCGAACACGACCACCTCCAAGGTGACCTTCGTGGTGGCTGACTACCCGTCGCTCACCCTGCCGACGCCAATCTGGATCGAGACCTTCGAGTCTGCGACCGAGGGCAGCGTCCCGGCTGGCTGGACCTTGAGCAACCTGTCTTCGGGTGGATCGGGCTCCTTCGACCTCGATGACCCCAACAGCGACGCCTACATGGACTGGGTGCTCATCAGCAAGGAGCGCATCCAGTCGGTCGGTGCGGCCGGCAAGTGGGAGGGCGCCCGCCGCCTGAACGTCTCCGAGGCCTACGTCAACGGGGCTAAGGTCACCGACCTGGCCGTCGGCAAGTTCCTGTACGCCGAGTCCGATGTCCGCAGTGGCAACCAGATCCAGTATGCCTTCTCGCCCGATGTCGACCTGACTGGCAAGAAGGACATCTTCCTGTCGTTCCACAGCATTTACGAGCAGAACCAGGACAGCATCGGCTCGGTGGAGTACTCCATCGACCAGGGTGCGACTTGGTTGCCGATCGTGTACATGATCGATGGCCCCGACATCAAAAAGGACGCCAACGGCAATGTGGATCCGGTCGCCACCCTGACCGACGCCAACAACGACGCGGCCGCCTATGAGGATCCGATCACCGGCGAGGCCCAGGGCAAGAACTACGGTGCCTTCATCGGCGTGGCCAAATCCGAGTGGACCAGCCTCGCGCCGTTCATCCAGGCCCGCATCAACGACGACCCCGTCGAGTCCAAGCGCGTCGAGCTCTTCCGCCTGCCCAAGGCCGACAACCAGTCCAAGGTCCGCCTGCGCTTTGCCCAGGCCGGCACCGCCAGCTGGTACTTCGGCATCGACAACGTGGGCTTCTATTCCATCACCCAGGTGGCCCCGCCGCAGTTCACGGCCCAGCCGGGTGCAGCGACGATCGTCGTCGGCCAGAACGGCCGCCTCACGGCCACGGTCACTGGTGCGGGCGTCAGCCTGCAATGGCGCTTGAACGGCAATCCGATCGTGGGTGCGACCAACGCCACCTTGACTCTGTCGGCGGTCACCGCTGCTCAGGGCGGCACCTACACGCTGGTGGCCTCCAACGCCGGTGGCAGCATCACGAGCGATGCGGTTGTTGTGTCGGTGCCTGAGGCCCTCAAGGACCTCTCGCCGATCCGCTCCGGGCTGCTGGCTTACCTGCCCTTCGACGGCAACGCCTCCGACCTCTCGGGTCGCGGCAACAACGGTACCGCGGTCGGTGCCCCGACCTTCGCGGCCGGCAAGGTGGGCTCCGGCGCCCTCTCCTTCAGCAGCGCCAAGGACGGATCGTCCTTCAACTACGTGACCCTCGGCACGAACCTCGTCACCGGCACCAACAGCTTCTCGGTGGCCTTCTGGGCCAAACTGGATGCCTGGACTGGCGACCCGGCCTTCATTGGCAACAAGGACTGGAACAGCGGCGGCAACGTCGGCTGGGTGGTAGCCACGGCCGGTGACGGCCGCATCCAGTGGAACTTCCGCTCCAAGGGTGATCCGCAGCCGGCCCGTCGTGACTACGACAGTCCGGGCGGCTACTTTAACGGAGCCGTCTGGCGCCACATCGTGGTGACCTTCGACGTCAACGGGAAGGCTTCTACCTACGTCAACGGCGACCTCGTCGACTCCCGCGACGTCGGCCCGGTGGCCAGCGGTCCCGACTCCGGCCTGCCCATCAACATCGGTCAGGACGGCAAGGGCACCTACACCGACGGCAATAGCGTCTCCGGCCAAGGCCTGATCGACGAAGTCGCCCTCTGGGGTCGTGTGATCTCACCCGTTGAGGCCGCGTCGCTCTATCAGGGCGGCAACTCGGGCAACGCGCTGGTCGTCCCGGCGGTGGTCACTGGCCAGTGGGACTTCAACGGCAACCTCGACGCGACTGTCGGTACCGCACTGCAGTACTTGGGTGACACCGCCTCGATCACCTCCTTCAAGGATGCGACCATCGGCGGCAGTCCGGCCAAGGTGATGTCCTTTGGGGCTGCGACCAAGACCCAAGGCTACATCATGACGCATGGAGCTAGCGCTAACGGCGGCGGCACCAATGTTAACCAGTATACGCTCATCATGGACGTGATGTTCCCGGCCGCCAGCAATTCTAAGTGGCGAGGATTGTTACAGACCGACCCGTCTAACGCGAGCGACGGCGACTTGTTCGTCAACAATGGTAACGGCATCGGCATCAGTGGCCAGTACCAGGGCAAGGTCGTCGCCGACACGTGGCATCGCTTGGCCTTCGCTATCAACCTCAACGACAAGTCGGTGTCCAAGTACATTGACGGCGTGTTGGTCAACAAGCAGACCCTCGGTTCGGGCTTAGACGCTCGGTGGTCGTTGTTGCCGACGGCGCTTCTCTTCACCGATGAGGACGGCGAGACCGCCGCAGGCCTCGTCAACAGCGTCCAGATTCGCAACGGCACCCTGAGCGATGCCGAAATCGCCGCCTTGGGCGGTGCCACTGCAGCGGGCATCCCCAGCGTGGCCTCCGCGGGCATCAAGATCGTCGGCATCAGCGCCAGCGGTGCCAACGTAGTCATCACCTGGGCCGGCGGCGCCGGCATCAAGCTCCAGAGCGCGGCCACCCTCGGTGGCGCCTGGACCGACGTAGAGGGTTCGGCCGGTGCCAGCACCGTGACCGTCCCAGCGGGCGACGCCGCGGCGTTCTTCCGCCTGGTGAAGTAATTCACTGAGGTTTCGGCCTCTCTCGAACAGGGGGCCGGTCGCAAGACCGGCCCCTTTTTTGTTTTCCGTGGGTTTCCTCGGCGGCATTCCAGCGGTAGCTTGAGACTCATGCCGAAGGAGTTCATCCGTGTCGTCGGGGCACGGCAGCACAACCTCAAGAATCTCTCGCTGGAAATCCCGCGGGATCGTCTGGTGGTGATCACGGGCCCTAGCGGTTCAGGCAAGTCCTCGCTGGCCTTCGACACGCTGTTCGCGGAGGGGCAACGCAAGTACGTGGAGAGCCTCTCGGCTTACGCACGGCAGTTCCTCGACCAGATGCAGAAGCCCGAG
>CAMCYJ010000076.1 GCA_945883815.1 Akkermansia muciniphila
TCTGGATGGATCAAACGGAAGTGACCAACGACCAGTTCACACGCTTTGTGGCGGCGACGGGTTACCGCACGGTCGCCGAGTACGCGCCCAAGGCGGAGGATTTTCCCGGAGCCGACCCGGGCCTGCTGGTTCCGGGTGCTGCGGTTTTCGTGCGGCCGGAGGGTCCGGTGACGCTGGAGGATCCGCTCCAGTGGTGGCGGTACGTCCCCGGGGCCCAGTGGCGCCATCCGGAAGGCCCGGGCAGTTCCATCGAGGGCCGAGGTAGCCTCCCTGTGGTCCATGTGGCCTATGCCGATGCCGAGGCCTATGCGCGATGGGCCGGCAAGCGCTTGCCCACCGAGGCGGAGTGGGAGTTTGCTGCACGCGGCGGGTTGGATCGCCAGGCTTATGCCTGGGGCGATGATCGGCTTGAAGAAAATGGACGCTGGCGGTGCAATGCCTTCCAGGGACGTTTTCCGGATGCAGATGCCGCGTTGGATGGATTCCGAGGTATCGCGCCCGTGCGCCAGTATGCGCCCAACGGGTTGGGCCTTTTCGATGTGGCGGGCAATGTTTGGGAGTGGTGCAGTGACTGGTATCGCCCCGACACCTACCGGTTGCGAGCCGCGAACGGTGGGGTGGTCCGCAATCCCCGAGGCCCCTCCGACAGTCTGGACCCGGACGAACCGGGGGTGCCCAAGCGTGTCCACCGGGGCGGATCGTTCCTGTGCAACGACCAGTACTGCGCCCGGTTTCTCGTTGGAACCCGAGGCAAGGGTGCGGTGGACACGGGTAGTTCCCACCTGGGATTTCGTTGTGTCCAGGACGGCCCGAGTCCGGTGGCTGGCGGACGTTGACAGACCGGAAAGCGAAGCGCTGTTTCCGCCGACCGGGCTCTGTGATTAAATGGGCGGGCCGATGAACATTCTCGACGAACTGCGCTGGCGGGGCCTCTACGCCGATTGCACCGACCTGGAAGCCTTGTCCGCCCGTCTCGCCACGGGACCGCTGACCTTGTATTGCGGCTTTGATCCCACGGCCGATTCCCTGCATGTGGGCAATTTGGTACCACTCTTGTGCCTGCGACGTTTTCAACAAGCCGGCCATGTGCCGCTGGCCTTGGCCGGTGGAGCGACCGGCATGATCGGTGACCCCAGCGGCCGTTCCTCGGAGCGCAACTTGCTGACCCCAGACGTGCTGAAGCACAACATCGCCTCGATCAAGGAGCAGTTGGCCCGCTTCCTCGACTTCGATGCGCCGGGCAATGCGGCGCGCCTGGTGGACAATTTCGATTGGTTCGGGCCCATCTCCTACCTGGAATTCCTGCGGGACGTGGGCAAGTACTTCACGGTCAACGCCATGGTGGCCAAGGAGTCGGTCCGCGCCCGCATGGAAGATCGCGACAATGGCATCAGCTACACCGAGTTCAGCTACATGCTCTTGCAGGCCTATGATTTTTATCACCTGCGCAGCCATTCCAACTGCGAGCTCCAGATCGGTGCCACTGACCAGTGGGGCAACATCACGGCGGGCACCGAGTTGTGCCGCAAGAAGCTCGGCGTGCCCGTGTGGGGGCTGACACTGCCTCTGCTGACCAAGGCGGATGGCACCAAGTATGGCAAGAGCGCCTCGGGGGCCGTTTGGTTGGATTCCAAGCGGACCAGCCCGTACCGCTTCTACCAGTTCTTCGTCCAGAGCGACGACCGGGATGTCATCAAGCTCCTCAAGGTGCTGACGTTCTTACCGGCTGATCAAATCGCAGCTCTGGAGCAGGATCTGGTCGCCAACCCGGGAGCGCGCACACCGCACAAAGCCTTGGCTCGTGAGGTGACGACGCTGGTTCATGGAGAGGCGGCCGCTCAGGAAGCGGTCCGGGCCAGTGAGATCCTCTTTGGTGGTGATCTCGCCGGCGTTGGTGAAAGCACCTTCAACGAACTGCTCGGAGAGGTGCCGACGAAGACGCTGGAGGCCTCGCGGTTGTCCGGGACGGGCATGCTGGTCACCGAGCTGCTGGTGCACGCTGCCCTGTCGGGGAGCAAGGGACAGGCCCGAACAGACATCCAAGGCGGCGGGGCCTCGCTCAACAATGTGCGCGTCGGCGAGGTTCAACGCGCGGTGACCACGGCCGACTTGCTCTTTGGTAAGCACCTGCTCCTGCGCAAAGGCCGGCGCAACTACGCCGTGGTCACGGTCCAAGGGTAGGGCGCTTCCTCGGAAAGTGCCGCTGGAGTGCAACCGCCCGGAGATCGGTCGCTATCGGGGTATTGTCGGAACCACTCGTCCGGATCAGGGTGCGTAGTGCGGTGGCTTCTGGTTGTGGGGCTGAGCACGGTCCACATCCTGGCCGCGCAGGGTTTCTCCCAGAGTCTCCAGCTGTTTCTGAAGCCGGGTGATCATCCTGCTCTGGTCGATGACCACCGAGTTGAGTTCGTCGTAGTTGCGCTCGAGATGGGCGAGGGAAGCCTCGGCGTGTTCGAGTCGGGCGCTCAGTGATTCCAGATTCACAGTTCTCCTTCGCGTTCGGTGAAAAACAGGTCGTGTGCCCTCGAAAAATCGGCTTCCGGGACGAGGATGCGCACTTCTCGGTCCAGATCTTCGAAATCCGGAGGGGAAGGTTCACCCACGATGGGTTCGACGGGTTCGACCGTGGACTCGATGCCGTGCTTCTCGAGCCAAGTCTGCAGGAGCTCGCACTTGATCCAGGGTCCGGTGAAGAAATGCCTCATGGCCATGGCGTAACGCCGAGGTTCTCAGAGGACCCGGACGATGACCACGGTGAAGTCGTCGGTCTGTGGTTCTGGCTGCGTGAAGGCCCGTGCCTCGCTGCAGATGAGTTCGGCCAGTTCGGCTGCCGGCATTCCCGCATGGCTTCGGATGAGATCCAGAACTCGCTCCACGGTGAAGAGGCTCCCGTCGGCGCGCATGGCTTCATCGATGCCGTCGGTGAGTTGGAGTAGAGTGTCCCCGGATTGCAGAATCATTGGCGGGTTCTCGCCGTAGGCTACGATGCCTTGCCGCCCGAGCGGTTTTCCGCTTCGACGCAGGCTGGCCCGGATTTGGCCGTTCGCATCCAGAACCCAGGTCGCGGGGTGACCAGCGCTGGCGTGACGCAGGGTTCGACTTTCGGGATGGATCGTGGCCAAGGACACGGTCACGTAATTGTCGCCGCCGAGGTCTTCGGCCAAGAGTCGGTTGGCTTGAGTGAGGATTTCAGCCGGGCTGATGAACGATCGGGCCGTCATGCGGAGGCAGAACCGAGTCTCCGCCATGAGGAGGGCGGGTCCCATGCCGTGTCCGGCCACGTCGGCCACTAGGATGCCCCAAGAACCATCCGGCAAGAGCAGGTAGTCGAACGAGTCTCCGCCCGTGGCCTCAGCGGCATGGGAAACTCCGGCGATGTCGAATCCCGGCACTCGGGGCGAAGACTTGGGGAACAGGCGGGACTGGATCTCGCGGGCCGCGGCGAACTCCTGGCGAGTCTTGCGAATCTCGGCCTCGTGGCGACGGCGCTGGCTGATGTCACGGATGAAGGCAACGAGCCATTGCTGCTGACCCATCCGCATCTGGGTGAAGCCGATTTCAACTTCGACCTCTGATTCGTCGGAACGGCGGGCGAGGGATTCGAAGGCCTTGCGGTTTTCGGCCTCGGCGGCCGCCTTCCAGGTTCCTGGGGCGGTGGTCGCTGTCTGAAGGAAATCGAGGGTCTTTCCACAAACCTGCTCGGCTTCCCAGCCGAAGATGGTTTTCACGGCCGGATTTCCGAATCGAATGACCCCTTCCAGATCGATGAGCAGGACTCCGTCGGTCGAGTTCTCCCAGACCGATCGGTAGCGCAGCTCGCTCTCTCGCAGGGAGGTCTCGGCCAGCCTGCGGGCTGCCCGGACGGCGGCTTCACGCAATTCCCGCTGGATGGCAGGCACCAGCCGCCCGGGAGATCCCTTGGTCATGAAGTCGTGGGCTCCAGACTTCATGGCTTCGATGGCCACGCCCTCTTCGATGCCGCCGGACACGATGATGAATGGCATGTCCTTGCCGGACTGCTTGTAGAGAACCAAGGCCTGGGGAGCGCTGAACCCGGGCATGAAGTGGTCGCACAAGACGAGGTCCCAGTTGCCGGTCTGCAATTCCTGCGCAAAGGAATCGGCCGTGGCCACTCGCATGGATTCAACCCGCCAGCCACCTTGACGCAGGTGGTTGACCAAGATCAGCGCGTCGAACTCCGAGTCTTCAACGATGAGGGCACGGAGCAGGGGGCGGTCAGGGTTCGGGGGATTCGGGGCCACGGTTCAAAAATGGAGTGCGACAGATTTCAAGGTCAGCAACCGGCCGCCCCACCTGCGCATCAGAGCCGGCGGGCTCTCAGGAAGAGGTTTGTCGCCGGGTTGTTGGGCAGAGGGATCGTCACCGCCTCCGAGAGGCTCTTCCCAGCCACTGCAGCTGCCCCAGGAAGTTGGGTCCACGTGCCTCCGAGCGAGGTGCTCTGCTCGATCTTGTAATTGAATCCCGAGGTGGCCCGAAGGCGAAGACTCAAGGTGCCATCCGGGTTGCCGGCCATCTCCAGCGTGGCCACTGCGACAGTGGGTTCACTGTCGCGCACAATGATGTCGAAGTCCTGAGCCACGGTCGTGAAGGAATCGCCGACGTTGACCCGCACCCGGTTGGTGCTGGGCCCCTGTTCTTCAGTGGGACGCCAGGTCAACACACCGTTGGTGCTGACTGTCAGGCCCGTTGGACCGCTGATGAGGCGGTAGGTCAGAGGTTGTGCCGGCAGGTCGGAATCGGTGGCCTTGAGTTGAAATGACAGTCTTAGGCCCTCGCTCACACGGCGCGTGCCCGGGGCGGTCCACACCGGTGGAAGATTGCTTTCTTGGACCACGATGTTGAATTCTTGGGGGGTGGCTTCGACCCCGTCATGCACATCCACGCGGACTTGGTTGGTGCTGGGCCCCTGTTCCTCAGTGGGACGCCAGGTCAACACACCGTTGGTGCTGACTGTCAGGCCCGTCGGACCGCTGATGAGGCGGTAGGTCAAAGGTTGTGCCGGCAGGTCGGAATCGGTGGCCTTGAGTTGAAATACAAGGGTGGATCCCTCGGAGACTCGCCGGTTTAGGGCTGCGGAGATCCAGACCGGGGGCTTGTTGGGATTGGCCACGGTGACCACCTGCGCGAAGAAGTTGCCTTGAGGTCCGACATCGGGGTTGGTGCTGAAGAGTTGAAGGGACCAAGAATCTTCAATGTCGGCCTCCTCCAGCATCCAGAAATCGGCGTAGCTTCCGATGACGGGGGAGATGTTGCCGGGTAGTTTGGCACCGATGGTGGGAGGGTTGGCCAAGACGAGTCCGGCACCATTGTTCGAATCTTGCGGTAGGTTGAAGAACTCCACCGTCCAAGTGAATCGGTCGGGGACTGTCACCTGAGGCACTGCCAGTGTGGTCTTCTGGTAGCCGGGTTGGACCGGATACACTCCGCTTTCCCAGATCAGGCTCTTGGGTTTTTGCGTGGAGGGGATGTTGGGGTACTCCAGTGCTCCATCGTTCTTGTAGAAGCGGATCCGCCATTCACCCGCGGAGATCAGGTTGGTGGGGATATTGCCGAAGTAAAGGAAGGTGAACTGGGTGACGATCCGCCCACGTCCGGCCAAACTGATGTCGTCGCCGTGTTGGCGACCGAACATGTAGTAGTTGGTGGTCATCCCGGACATGTTCTCGAAAACGATCTCCGAGGAACGAGCTGAGAGGGATACCAACAGGAGTAGCCAGAGTGTTCGGGCCAAATCGGGGAAGGACCTGAAAAAGGGCCTAGAGAGGGACCGTATCATCGATCGGTGGCGCTCCGGTCAGAGAGCAACATTCTGTGGCGTCCTTGGCGGATGCCGATTGTGGGTGAACTGGACCTTTGATGAATACCAATTGGGACGGCAAAATCAAGGGTACCGGTTTTTGGCGGTTTTCGAGACTTTCTGCGCGCGACTGTTTTTGAAGAAAGTGGTGAAGAACGAAATGGTGCCCCGGCTAGGACTTGAACCTAGAACCAATTGATTAAGAGTCAACTGCTCTACCATTGAGCTACCGAGGCGCCAAAACCGGCGCGCTTTATGAAGAACGTTGGGGGTGTTGTCAACACGTCGAACGGCATTTGCGAAAAATCGGCGCGACTTCATGAGGGGCGTGCAAAATACAAGTCCCGCTTTTCAGGGATTTTCCCTAAGGTGGCCCTCAGCAATGCTGACTGTCTCCAATGTGTCCAAGGGCTATGGCGGAAGGACCCTGTTCTCGGACTTGTCTCTGCAGTTCAACCGTCAGGACCGACTGGGCCTGGTGGGTCCGAATGGCGCCGGCAAGTCCACGCTCTTCAAGCTCATCCTCCAGCAAGAGGAACCCGATGATGGTCTGGTGACCTTCCAGCGGGGCACGACAGTCGGTTTCCTGCCGCAGGAGAGCGCGCCGGTGGGTGAGCAAACGGTGTTGGAAATTGCCACGAGCCAGCATGCCCCCGGTTCTGAGCCCGAAGATGATTACCACTTCTATGCCGACGGCCCGGCTATCGCCAAGGCTAAGCGACTGCTGAAGGGGTTGGCGTTCCGTGATACGGATTTTGAGCGGCCGGCGCGCGAGTTGTCCGGTGGTTGGGTCATGCGGGCGCACTTGGCCCGGTTGTTGGTGCATGAGCCGGACATCCTCATGCTCGATGAGCCCACCAACCACCTGGATCTCGAAACCCTGATTTGGTTTCAGGGCTATCTGAAGAATTACCCGGGAGCGATTTTGGTCATCTCGCACGACCGGGAGTTTCTCAACCAGTTGGTCACCGGCATCGTCGAGATTCGCAATGAGCGGCTCTACCGCTACACGGGCAACTACGACGCCTTTCTCGACGAGCGCGAAGCCCAGCAGGAGCAGCAACTGGCCGCCTTCAAGAACCAGCAACGCGAAATTGGTCGCCTGATGGACTTCGTGAACCGGTTCCGAGCCAAGAACACCACGGCGACGCGGGCTCAGGCCAAGCTCAAGCAAATCGACCGCATGGAGAAGATCAACGCGCCGGAGCAGGCGGCGTCGACGGTTGATTTTGCATTCCCTCAGCCGGAGAAGAGCGGTCAGCGGGTCATCACTCTCAAGGGGATGGATTTCGCCTACGGGCAGAACGTGATTTACACCGGCCTCGAGTTCGAAGCGCAGCGGGGCGATCGCACGGTGTTGGTCGGACCCAACGGCGCCGGCAAGTCCACCTTGCTCAAGCTGTTGGCAGGCAACCTGACGCCGCAGGCCGGTGTGCGTGACCTGGGGTTGCGGGTGAAGGTGGGTTACTTCTCCCAGTACCGCACCGAAATGCTGCAAGCCGAGCGGACGGTGCTGGAGGAGGCTTCCGACACGCCGGCCCGGGTGACCGAGTTGTATATCCGATCCCTGCTGGGATGCTTCCTTTTCCGGGATGATGACGTCTTCAAGAAGGTGGCGGTGCTCAGCGGTGGTGAAAAGACCCGACTGGCCCTGGTGAAGTTGCTCCTCGATCCGCCGAACTTGCTGTTGATGGACGAGCCCACGACCCACTTGGACATCGCCAGCATCGACGCGCTCGTTGCGGCCTTGAGCGAGTTCATCGGAACCCTGGTCTTCATCAGCCACGACGTGTACTTCATCCGGGCAATCGCCACCCGGGTGCTGCACATCAGTGGTGGTGTGCTCACTCCGTATGCTGGTGACTACGACTACTACCTCGAGAAGACCAAGGCCTCCTCGGCGCGTGTGGCGTTGACGGCAGCTTCCGCCGGCAGCGGTCTGACCAATGCCCGTCCGGCCACCACTGGCCCGGCCGCGTCTTCAAAACCGGTGATCACGACCTCCTCCAAGGAGCGTCGGCAGCAGGCGGCCGAGGCGCGCAAGGCGATGGGTTTCCAGAAAAAGCATGTGGCCACACTGGAGGCACGCATTGCCATGCTGGAGGCCAAGCAAGTCCAGTTGACGGCCGAAATGGAAAAGCCCGAGACCTACACCAAGCCGGGTCGATCCATGGAAATTCAGCAGCAACTCCGCACTGTGGGTCACGATTTGCACAAGACCAGCACCGACTGGGAGGCTGCGGCCACCAAGCTCTCGGAACTGGAGGCGGCTTCGGTCGAGTGAGCGGTGATCCGCACCGGGCGTGCGGCCCGGTTTCGGATTGCCGCGGGTCAGATCACCACCTTGAATTTCTCACCTTTGCCGATGGACAGCGCGAAGCCGGCCATCAGCTCGGGGATGAATTTCAGGTCCTTGAGATTCACCATCTCCACCGGGGAGTGCATGTAGCGGTTGGGCAGGCTGATGAGACCGCTGGGGATGCCTCCGCGGGTCCAGAAAATCACGTCGGTGTCCGTGCCGCTGGTGGCGCTCATCGCCTCGTGTTGCAGGGGGATCTTCTTTTTTGCGGCGACCGTTTCGAGGCGCTGGAGTACGGCGGGATGGTTGCAGCCGCCGTGGGTGAGGGCCGGTCCTCCCCCGAGTTTGATGTCGCCGTGCGCCCGCTGGTCCACCGTCGGATAGTCGGTGGCGTGGGTCACGTCGACGACCAGGGCGGTCTCCGGATGGAGTGAATAGGCGATTTGACGGGCTCCGAGCAGGCCGACTTCTTCCTGCACGTTGGCCACTGCGCAGACTTCAACATTCAGCTTCTTGGCCACCGGCTTGAGCAACCGGAGGGTTTCAGCCACGGCGAAGGTGCCGATGCGGTTGTCGAAGGCGCGTGCGACGGCCAGATCGCCGCGGAGCATTTCGAAGCGGTCATTCAGTGTGATCGGGTCACCGATGCGCACCAGCTTCAGGGCGGCTTCTTTGGAGGCGACGCCGATGTCGATGAAGAGCTCGTGGATCTTCGGCGCCTTGGCCTCGCCATCTCCGCGGGTGAGGTGCGGGGCAACGTTGCCGACCACTCCCAAAACCGGTCCCTTCCGGGTGTGGATGGTGACACGCTGGGCCTTGGTGATGGCCGGGTCGATGCCGCCGGTCTTGCGGACGTGGATGAATCCCTCGGACGTGATGAAGTTCACCGACATGGCGATCTCGTCGGCGTGCGCCGCGAGCATCAGTCGGGGTCCGCCCCCCTTGTTGAGCACGGCCACGCAGTTGCCGTAGGCGTCGGAGAAGGTCTCGTCGGCGTACGTGCCGGCGTAATCCAGCCAGACGCGCAGGCCGCGGGTCTCATGACCAACCGGACTCGGGGTATTGACGAGGGTTTCGAGGAAAGCCAGCGATTGTGAACGCATACCAATAAGACTGCCGCAGCCCAAGGGGAGTGCCAAGGGATGGGTTTTGCCCCCGGTTTTGCCGCGGCGGGCCGTTCAGAGGCTACTCCTTGGTTGTATCGGGATGCCGGCGCAGGCGATTTTCCAGCAGGAGCCGCCAAACCATCCAAGCGGCCTCGATGGCGATGTCCCGCGACATCTTGGAGACCCCTTGTTCACGGTCGGTGAAGATGATGGGTACTTCGGCGACCTTGAGGCCCTTGCGCCAAACGCGATGGGTCAACTCGATCTGGAAGCTGTAGCCGTTGGCTGTGACCGAACCGACATCGATGGCCGCCAATGTCTCCCGCCGGAAGCACTTGAAGCCTCCGGTCGGGTCACTGAAGGGCATTCCGGTGATGATTCGGGTGTAGAAGCCGCCCCACAAAGAAAGAAGCAGTCGGGGCAGCGGCCAATTGATGACCCGGATGCCGCCTGAGTAGCGCGAGCCGAGCACCAGGTCCGCATTTTGTTCCTGCGCCGCTTGGAGGAAGCGCGGGATGTCCGCCGGATTGTGCGAGAAATCGGCATCCATCTCAAAGATCAACCGGTAATCGCGGCTCAAGGCCCACTGAAACCCTGCCACGTAGGCCCGACCCAGTCCGTCCTTCACCGTGCGGTGCAGCACGTGAACCCACGGGTTCTTTGAGGCCAGTTCATCGGCGATTTGGCCGGTGCCGTCGGGTGAGTTGTCATCCACCACGAGCAAATCGACCGGCACGGGCAGCGAGCCGAGCCGGCGGACCAATTCGGGCAGGTTTTCCCGCTCGTTGTAGGTCGGTACGATGATGAGCGTCTCGGCCGGCATAAGTCTTGGCATGCAAAGTAACGGTCCATCGAGGCCCTGAACAAATGCGAAATTTCAGGAGTTCCCTTCAGATGCTTGCATCGGGGCGTTTCTTGGGGAGCCTCTGGCCCATGAAGATTCCTCGCAGGGCATTCGTGGGCTCATCATTGGCGGCCATCGCGGGCGGTCCGCTCATTGGCGCCAATTCGAAGTCGGGCAACTCCAAGTCGGGCTCGAGCGCCCGCCGGGAGGCGGATGCTTCGGCCAAGCCGCCATTGGTCATCTCGACCTGGCCCTTTGGCAAGCCGGCCAACGACCGCACTTTGGAAGTGTTCCGTTCCGCAAGATCCGGCTTGGATGCCGTGGAGCAAGGAGTGCGACTGGCCGAGGCCGATCTTTCCAACCCCAGCGTCGGGCTTGGAGGGATTCCGGCGGCCCATGGTGTGGTTCAGTTGGATGCCTGCATCATGTCCGGTCCTGGACACAAAGCCGGATCGGTGGCCGCAGTCGAGGGGTTTAAGCACCCTGTGTCTATTGCGCGCCGCGTCATGGAAGAAACCCGTCATGTGATGCTGGTGGGCGAGGGGGCGCAACGGTTCGCCCGGGAAAGGAAATTCGAGGAGGGCCCGGCGGTGACTCCGGGTCAGAAGTCGGCTTGGGAAAACTGGAAGAAGGCGCAGGAGGCCGAAAAGGCCAAGGCGCCCAACCACGACACCATTGCACTTCTGCTGTTGAGCCCGTCGGGCGATATCTTCGGGGCGTGTTCCACGTCGGGTTGGGGCTACAAGATTCCGGGTCGCGTGGGCGATTCGCCCATCATCGGCGGTGGGCTCTACGTGGACAACGCTGTGGGCGGTGCCGGTGCCACCGGCATCGGGGAGAACGTGATGCGCTACTGCGGCTCGTTCCTCGTGGTGGAGTTCATGCGCCAGGGAATGTCCCCCACGGAGGCCTGCCTGGCCACGCTGCACCGCATTGCCTCCATGGACCCCAAGGGCTACGACCTCAGCATCAACTTCATCGCCCTCGACAAGCGGGGCCGCTTCGGAGCGGCGGGGACCGGCCAGGGTTTCCAGTATTCGGTCGCCTGCGACGACTACAGCAAGGTGCTTCAAAGTCCGGGGGTTACCCAGAAGCCGGTCGGGCCTCTGGGCGGCAATCGACTTTGATCGATCGCTGGCGGTTCCAGTGTCCGGTCGAGGCCGGTCACTTCGAACCGGCGGGCAACGGCACCTGACCTGGCCGGCTCAGGTAATAGAGCAAATCCCGGGTCTGCTGTTCCGTGAGGTTGGCGATCAGGCCTTCGGGCATCATGGAGATGGCCGTGGCCTCGATCTTACGGATTTCCGCACGGGGGACGGTGACCAGGTCATTGGCTGTCTGCAGCGATATCCCGTTGGCGTCCTGGGACTTGATCACACCGGTGAGCACCCGCTCGTCCTTCGTCTCGACGGTCGAGGCCAGGTACTCGTTGGGAATCACTGCGTTGGGGTAGAGAATGTTCTGCAGCAAGTAGTCGAGATCGGCGCGATTGGCGCCTGTGATGTCCGGGCCGACATTGCCGCCGCTGTCGAAGAGGTGATGGCATTGCGAGCACACCTGATTGAAGACCAACCGCCCGCGCGGGGCGTCTCCCGGTTGGGAACCGCCGGCCCAGTAGAGCTTTTTCACCCGTTCCACTTCGGCCTTCATGTCCGGGCTGGTTTCCTTCATCACGCCCCAGATCTGGGTCAGGTCGGCGGCCAGAGTTGTGTCCTTGAGCGAGCGCAACTGGCGGACGAGGTCTGCCGTCAAGGTGGCCTTGGGAACCGCGCCTGAGCGGACGGCTTCCACCAGAGGTCGGGCATAAGCCGCGCGGGAGGCCAGGGTGTTCAGGGCATCCCTTTGTTCAGCGGCATTGAAATTGGGGAATTCAGCGAGGAGGACCGCGGGAGTCTTGGCGTCGTCGAATCCGGCCAGACCGCGAATTGCAGTGGCCCGGACTCCGGCTTCGGTGGTGAGTTTTTGGAGCAGCGGGACCAAGGCCGCATCCCGGGTTCGGAGTAAGGCATCTACGGCGGCGGTCCGGTCGGCGCCGGCGGCTCTGTTGTCCGAGGCGATGGAGCGGAGCGTCTCCAGAGCCCGGGGACTGCCGAAGACGGTGCCCAAATTCCGGGCCAACCGGCGGGTTTCCTCGTCCGGTGCGGCCGCGAGAGAGGTTTCCAACTCGGTCCAGCCTGCGGGAGCACTCACGCCGTTGCGTCCGCGGAGGGCGGCTTCCATGCCGCGCAAGACGTCGAGGCGGAGGGTGGTATCCGCGGTTCCGGCCGCCAGTGCGGTGAGGCGGTCCAGAGGGCCCTCAGCCCGCATGGCTGACGAAAAAATGCCCAACGCCACAGCGCCAGCGCTGAGTTTGCGGAACAATCGCGTGAACTTCACGCAGGACAGGCTACCCGGCAGGGACTCAGCAGCAAGCCGTCGTTCGCTGGGGTGGGTCTGGATCTTGGGTCGCTGAACCGGGTGGGAAGGCAAATACTCATTGCGCCTTCCAGCCGTGCTGTGGCTAAGTTTCGCGCCTTTCCGGGGGGGTAAATCCTCCGAAATGGAAGGTTCGCGACGGTAGGGATATCCATGAAGCGCTGGCGCATGCAGGTCTTGTACTCGGGTAGGGTTCAGGGCGTTGGCTTTCGTTATCAAACGAAGCGGCAGGCGACGGGCTTTGAATTATCTGGAACGGTGCGGAACTTGCTGGATGGACGTGTAGAATTGATCGCCGAGGGCGAGCGGTCCGAGTTGGAAGAATTTCGGAAGGCAATCCGTGAGTGCGGGTTGGGTCCGATGATTCGCAACGAAGACGTGACATGGGCCGAGGCCACGGGGGGTTTCCGGGGTTTCGAGATCGTGCGGTAAACGAGAATGAGGTACGCCATTATAGCTGACATCCACGGGAACCTAGAAGGTCTCCAGCGGGTGCTTGCCGACATCCAGGAACAGAAGTGTACCCATGTCGTATGTCTCGGGGATGTTGTCGGATATGGCGCCAACCCGAAGGAGTGCCTCGACATCGTGCGCGGGATGAACATTCCCACGGTCAAGGGCAACCATGACGAATACATCGGCCTGGATGAGGACCCCGAGGGGTTCAACGATGCCGCGGCTGAGGCGGTCGCTTGGAGTCGAGCCCAATTGACGGCCGACGACCGCAAGTGGTTGCGGGACCTCAAGTATTTCCGTTTGGTGGCCAACTTTTCAATCGTCCATGCGACTTTGGATGGCCCCCAGCGCTGGGGTTACGTCTTTGAGAAGCTGGAGGCGGCCGCAAGCTTCACTTACCAGAACACCCAGTTGTGCTTCTTCGGTCACACCCACGTTCCGGTGGCCTTCATCCGTGACACCGGTGTCCGGGGTGGGCAGTACTCGAAGCTGAAGATCGAGCCGGGTCGCAAGTATTTCATCAACGTGGGCAGCGTCGGTCAGCCGCGGGACGGCGACCCGCGGGCGGCTTACGTGGTGTATGATTTCCCGACTCAGACCGTGGAGCTGCGTCGCATCGAATACGATATCCCGACGACCCAGAAGAAGATCTTGGCCGCCGGTCTGCCGCCCCGATTGGCCGAGCGCCTGGCTGTGGGTCGCTGAAGTCAGGGTCGGGTCCGATGGGGTCGGTCCGCATTCGGGCTCGAGAAGAGCTGCGGTGGTTTATGGTCTGGGTTCCCGTGGTCGCGTGAAGATCCTCATCCTCAAGCCAAGTTCCCTGGGAGACGTGATCCACGCATTACCCGTGCTGCGGCTTCTGCGGCTCGAGTTTCCGGAGGCCCAGATCGATTGGTGGATTCTCCGTGGACTCATGCCTCTGTTGGAGGGAGATCCGGACCTGCGTCGTCTCGTTCCTTTCGACCGGAAAGATTGGGCGAAGCCGCGTCATTGGCCGGCGGTGTTCCGTTTGGTGCGCCAGCTCCGATTCGAGCGCTACGACTGGATCCTGGACTTGCAAGGCCTGGCCCGCTCGGCGCTGTTCGGCCGGGCGTGTGCCTGCGCCGGTACCCGGTATGTCGGAGTGAAGGACTGGCGGGAGTTGGCCCCGTTGTTCCAGGGTGAATCGGTGCCCCGACCCTCGCCGCAATCCCATGCCGTGGATTGGCAGCGGGCTCTGTTGGCCCACCTGGGAGTACCCTTGCGCACCGGTTGGGAATGGATTCCCCGTCGGCAGGCGGCGGCGGATCGGCTGAGGCTGGAGTTTTCCGAATTGTCCCAGGGTCGCTGGATTGGTCTTCAACCGGGGGCACGCTGGGACAACAAGCGATGGCCGGTGGCTCGGTTTGTGGAACTCATCGGTCTTTTGTCGCGATCCCATCCCAGTCATCGGATCGCGATTTTTGGAGGCTCTGACGATTCAGCCCTGGGTCGGTCCCTGGCTTCGGCCGATCCCGGACGCTGTCTGGATCTGACGGGTCGCTTGACCTTGCCGGGCATGATCGAGGCTTTGCGTTGTGTGGACCTGCTGGTGACCAACGACACGGGACCCATGCACGTGGCTGCGGCCTTGGGAAAGCCGGTGGTGGCGGTGTTCGGCCCGACGGATCCTTCCCGGACCGGTCCCTATGGCCAGGTGGAGTCCGTGCTTCGGGCTCCGCAACTGCCGGCGTGTGCGCCGTGTCTGAAGCCTGTTTGCCGTCACTCGGAGCCGCTGGCCTGTCTGAATCGGATCACGGCCGCCCAGGTCGCTTTGGCCGTGGCCGGGCGCTTGGCCGGGGTGTGAGGGTCTGACAGAACAGTCTCCTGCCCGGATTTCGGGGCGGTCGCTGAGGGGTCATTCCGACAGGGCAGCGTCCCAGTCTTTCCACACCGGTTCGTAGCCCAGGCGGCGGATCACGTCGGCCACGTCCGCGGGCGAGCGGTCGTCGGCGATGTCGAACTGGCCAGTGGCGTTGGTGGCGCGTCCTTGGGTGGTTTTCCACTCGGGCGAATCGGGTGCCAGGGCTTCGATGCGTCCGCGTACTGTGTGGTGGATCGCGTCTTTGCCGGCGCCGGTGTAGCCGCCGGGTTCGGTGTGGCTGCCGGCACTGGCGTGGGTGATGCCCAAGGGCAGCAGTCCGTCGCGCAACGGGGCCGGTTCACGGGTGGAGAGAACCAGGCCGACGTCGGGCAAGAACAGGCGCAGTGCGGTGATCACCTGGACGAGGTCGCGGTCCTGGAATCCGGTCAGGGGCTGGAACTCACCGGCGCAGGGGCGAAGCCGCGGGAGTGAGACGGTGACTTGCGCTTTCCAGCAGTGCTTGAGCAGCCAGGCGGCGTGGGCGGCCACGGAGATGGCCTCCTGGCGCCAATCGGCCAGGCCGTACAAGGCTCCGATGCCGAGGCGACGGAACCCGGCCGAATAAGCCCGCTCAGGTGTGGCCAATCGCCAGTCGAAATCGCGTTTGGGTCCGAGGGTGTGCATTTGAGCGTACACTTCCCGGTCGTACGTTTCCTGGTACACCACCAACCCTTCGGCGCCGGCCTGAACCAGTGGGTGGTAGTCGGCTGTCTCCATAGGCCCGACTTCCAGCGACAGGGATGGAATGAACGGGTGCAAGACCCGGACACAGGCGGCCATGTACCCGTTGGAGACAAACTTGGGGTGTTCTCCGGCTACCAGCAGGATGTTGCGGAAACCTTGGCCGGCCAAAGCCAGGGCCTCCCGCTTGACGTCCTGTTCCGCCAGGGTGACGCGGAGGATGGGGTTGTCGCGGGAAAAGCCGCAGTAGGCGCAGTTGTTGATGCACTCGTTGCTGAGGTACAGCGGTGCGAACAGTCGGATGGTTTTTCCGAAGCGCTGGCGGGTGAGGGCTTGGGACCGCCGGCACAGGTCTTCCAATCGAGTGGCGGCCGCCGGTGAGAGCAGGGTGGCAAAATCACTGACCGACGACGGGCCGCGCCGGAGCACCGAGTCCACTTGCTCGGCATTCGACGACCGGGCCTGACTCATCAAGCCCTCCAGGGGCAAGGCACGGAAGGCCTCGACGAAACTCATGTGGGCCGACCATAGCTGTGGAGTTACTGCAGGCAAGCCGGGCGCTCCGCGGGATCGGTCCTGCGCTCGCAGGAAGGCTCGGGGGAGGATAAGGTTTTCGCGCTGTGCGCGAGGGGTTTTGGTGATCGCCTTCAATGCTCGCTTCGGACCGATCCCGCTCCGCTTGACGTATTTTGGGGGCGCTCCGCGGGATCGGTTCTGCGCTCGCTGAGGAGGCTCTGGGGAGGATTGGGCTTTCGCGCTGTGCGCGAGGGGTTTTGTTGTTCGCCTCCAAGGCTCGCTTCGGACCGATCCCGCTCCGCTTCGACGTGGGGTGGGCTCCGCGGGATCGGTCCTGCGCTCGCTGAGGAGGCTCTGGGGAGGATGAGGCTTTCGCGCTGTGCGCGAGGGGTTTTTGGTGTTCGCCTCCAAGGCTCGCTTCGGACCGATCCCGCTCCGCTTGGCGTAGTTTGGCGCTCCGCGGGACCGGTCCTGCGCTCGCAGGGAACGTGGGGACAGGCTGGGCTTTCGCGCTGGCGCGCGAGGGGGAATAGGGTGAGGACGTTCCTATGCTTGCTTTGGACCGGTCCCGCTCCGCTTCAAGTATTTGGGGGCGCTCCGCGGGACCGGTCCTGTGCTCGCAGGGAACGTGGGGGCCAGGCTGGGCTTTCGCGCTGGCGCGCGAGGGGAGATGGGGGGGTATGGCCCGTGGGACTGGGTTCGCTGAGGTACCCTTTTTGGAGAGGTGGATCTGGAGAAGCGTCATTGGGATTCCAACTGCCGGACCAGGGTTTCGCGGGCGGGGAGGATGCCTTTGTAGGCGGCGATGGGGTCGGGCATGGAGCGGAGTTGGTGAGCCAGACGATCGCGGGCGCCGGGGGCCTGCAGGACGCGAACCAGCGGGTGCACGGTGAGGTGGATGGCGAAGAGCAGGCCGCCGCTCTTCGGTAGGGCGCGGAAGGCTTGGTGCTCGAGTCGCAGCCAGGTGTTGTCGAGGGTGGCGACTGCGGTCAGTCGGGGTAGGGCGCGGTCCGGGTGGGCGTTGCGTTGGCCGTGGGCGGCCAGGCCCCAGTTGTCGCGCTCGAAGGTTTGTCCGACTGGGAGTCGATCGAGGAAGGACCGAATCCGTACGCCCAGCGTGTCGTTGAGCGTCGGCACATCCGCATGGATGGCGTCGACGGTCTTGCCGATCTTCTCGCGGAGATCCCAGCCTGACGGAAAACATACCGCTCCGGCGACCAGACGGAATTGGCCTGAGGCATCCCGTCGCAGGAGCAGCAGGTCGGGTTCCCAATTCACGGATAAGCTCTTGAGCAGTCCGTCGGGTTGCGGGTCCCGGTGGGGTGAGCCTTCCGTGGAAAAGGGCGCACTGGGAAAAAGGGACAATGCCTCGTGCAGGACGGGGGTGGCTTCGTCGGTCCAGGCCAGGTGGCGCTGGGGATTCTGGGACAACCAGTGATGGCGATCCTGCAATGCTCCTTGGCAAGTGTCATCCCAGCCGAACCACTCTTGACGGGGCCGCTGCATGCCGAAGCCGAAGGCAAAGTCGCCGCCGGAGAACAACCGCTCGGCCAATGTCTCGGGAAGGACCGGTTCCATGCGCCCGACGGTGCCTCGACCGGATCCGTTCGCCAATGGCGAGAACGTCGGGAGGTGGGGTGACTTGGAAATTTCAAACACACCGATTCAATGCCGATGCTGGACGGATTTGATTGGATTGGGGATTGTGAGGCCATGGAAGGAAGCGAGGGCAATAATTCAAAAAACTCCTTGAATGGGCCCGAACCCTCCGCCTCAGTGGATCAAAGCTCCTTGGTCAAGGTTAAAGCCGGTGAGCATTTGTTTCATGAAGGGCAGTTCCCCGGGGCAATGTACTTGATTCGCAAGGGCAAGATGCGCGTCTACCGGCGGGAGAACGGTGTCGAGATCGATCTGGAGACGCTGGACGAGAATCAGATCATCGGCGAGTTGAGCTTTCTGGATGGAAGTCTGCGCTCGGCGTCTGCACAAGCGTTGGTCGATACCGCCTTGATCAAGATATCCGGACCCGCCTTCTCCAAGACCCTCGATGGGCTCCCGGATTGGCTCAAGATCCTGATTCGAACCCTTTGCCTGAGGCTCAGGAATGCAAACTCCAAGATCCGTTCGCCAGGACAGTGACCTGGTCCTTGGCTTGGTGCTAAGGTTTGTTCTTGGGTCC
>CAMCYJ010000077.1 GCA_945883815.1 Akkermansia muciniphila
GTGGCACCTTTTTCGGATCGTCCCAGAATCCCCGGATCGTCCGAGTGTCGAGCACTCCGGTCGAAATCCCGACCTCGGGCACCATGCTCCTGCTCAACAACCAAGACCGCCCCGGCATGGTGGGCAAGCTCGGCAGCATCCTCGCCGACCACAATGTGAACATTGCCAGCATGAGCCTCGGGCGTGAGACCGAAGGCGGCCTCGCCCTCACGGTGCTCGTGCTCGACAGCCGCCCGCCCAAGGCTTGCCTCGATCAGTTGGCGGCCGACCGGTCCATTTCCAACGTCCGCGTGGTGACCTTGTAACTCACGCTTTGGCCCAACGGCCATTTAACAGAGACCCAACGGCCCGTGGCGCAAAACGCTGCGGGCCGTCGGCTTTTGGGCCCGACACCCGAGCCCAACACCCCTGGGGCTGACCGGGTGCCCGAAGCTGTCGGAGCCAACGACCGCCTCAGCCCACAAAACCCGGGCGGTACTGGGTCTTCACCCACGCATTGGCTGAAGGCAAATTCCGGATCTTGAGCGCCTTGGAATCCCATTCCAGGCGCTGACCGGCACGGATGGCCAGATTGCCCAGCAAGAGCGTCTCGGTGACGGGTCCGGCGACATCAAAGTTCGACTGTGCCTTCGGCCCGCCTTTGCAGGCCCGGATCCATTCCTGATAGTGGGCTCCTTCCGAGTCGGCGTATTTTCCGAACTTCTCCGGGATGGCCTTGAGATCGGTGGCAGTCCGACCGGACCGGAGCTTTCCGCCTCCGGGCAAGCTTTCGTAGCTGGTCAGGAGCGTGTCCTCCGAACCCACCATGAGGACGCCATTGCCCCCGTAAGTCTGACCCGGGAACAAATGGGCCGGAGGCAGTGCACCACCGTCGTACCAGTGGAACCGCAGAGCCACCTGACCGCGACGGGCGGGGAGGTCCCAGATCATGTGCGAACGCAACGGACCGGTCTCCTCATTGGCTCCTTCGGCAGTCGCTTCAACGGCACTAGGATGGGAAAGGTCCATCGACAACGACGGCACGTTCAAGAGGTGACACCCCATATCACCCACGGCACCGGTTCCAAAATCCCACCATCCGCGCCACTTGAAATGGCCCCAAGCCGGATGGTACGGACGTTCCGGGGCGGTCCCGAGCCACAAGTCCCAGGACAATTCCTTGGGAACAGCCGGGCGATCGGTCGGGCGCTGGAGGCCTTGGGCCCACCACGGACCCGGACGATCGGTCCAACAATGGATTTCTTTCACCATTCCCAGCACCCCGCCCTTCACCCACTCGGCGTCCCGGCGTACGGCCGCACTCGACATCCCTTGATTGCCCATCTGGGTGGCCACCCCTGCCGTCCGGGCGGCTCGGGTCAGCTCGCGAGCCTCCCAAATCGTGTGGGTCAACGGCTTCTGGCAGTAGACATGCCATCCCTGTTGCACGGCCCGCATCGACGGTGGGAAATGCGTGTGGTCGGGCGTGGAGACAGTAACCGCATCGATCTGGTTGCCCAGCTGATCGAACATCTCCCGCCAATCGGCAAAACGACGGGCCGAGGTGAAGGTCTTGCCCGCCTGGGCCAAACGCCCGGAATCCACATCGCAAAGCCCCACCACGTTCTCGGTGGCACCCACTTGGGTGACATCGGTCCACCCTTTCCCGCCCACGCCAACGGCCGCGATTCGGAGCCTCTCATTGGCACCCAGCACCCGACGGCGACTGACATACGGGGCTTGGCATCCGGCCAGATAGGCTCCTCCGGCGAGCACGAAGGAATCCCTGAGAAATTGACGGCGTGACGGGGAGTTCATTGCCTTGGACGGTTGTCCGACAACGCGATCGCCGGCAAGTCGGATTCGCCCGCTGGACCGCAGACCTTCATTGCTCGGTTCCCACCGCTCCTCGGTTTCCAGGGTTGGCGACTCGGGCAGGAACAGGCAGCATTGCGATCGTTTTCCAAGTCATCCGATGGCCTCCCCTGTTGCACCTCACACCCCGTCCTGGCGCCGACTCCTGCAAACCGCAGGGCCGTTGCTGGGTTTGGTTTTCGTCTTGGGACTGCTGGCTCTCAGTGAAGAAGCACGCCCCACTCTTTTCACGGGGCGCAACGCGGCGATCGTTTTGACTCAGACGGTCATCGTCGCCTTGGGTGCCATCGGGATGACCATGATCATCGTCAGTGGTGGTATCGACCTCAGCGTCGGAGCGGCGGTGGCCTTCAGTTCCGTGGTCGGCGCCAAGGTGTTGACCGCCGGCCAAAACTCCTGGTGGGCAGCGGCGGCGGTCCTGGGCACCGGGGCTCTGATTGGCGCCGTCAATGGCGGGTTGATCGCAGGCCTGCGCCTTTCTCCCTTCATCATCACGCTGGGAATGATGGGAGTCGTGCGCGGAGGCGCCAAGTGGATCAGCGGCAAGCAGGCGGTGTACAACCCCGAGGGGAGCGGACTCAACTCCCTGATGGAGCGGACCAACCCGCAAGGCTTCTTGCCACTGCCGCCGGGCGTTTGGATCACTCTCGGCCTGGCTCTGGTTGCCAGCTTCATCATGCGCCGCAGCGTTTTTGGCCGCCATGTCTACGCCATCGGGTCCAGCGAACCCGCCGCTCGCTTGTGCGGCGTCCGCGTGCAACGGGTCAAACTGTTGCTCTACACGCTGGCAGGAACCTTCTTCGGTTTGGCCGGATTGATGCAGCAGTCGCGACTGACTCAAGGGGATCCCACGGTGGCCGTCGGTCTTGAGTTGGACATCATCGCGGCCGTGGTGATCGGCGGCGCCAGCCTCAACGGTGGCATTGGCGGCATCGGTGGTTCACTCATGGGCGCCCTCCTGATGGCGGTTCTGCGCAATGGGACCAACCAACTCGGCTGGGATTCCTACATTCAGGAAATCATCATCGGTGCGGTGATCGTCATGGCCGTGGGCTTGGACAAATGGCGTCAGGGGCGCGCGCATTGAGGGGCTGCCCGAGGTAGAACGCGCGGCCGGCTTGCCCGCGACTGAGGCCGCTCGCCAGTAAACCCTTCGATTTTGAGTCATTCTCGGGTTGAATGGCCCGGACATGGACAAGCGGTTCTACATCACCACAGCGATTGATTATGTGAACGGGGCTCCCCACCTGGGGCACGCCTACGAAAAGGTGGTGGCCGACGTCATCGCTCGGGCTCGGCGAAGCATGGGGCAGTCCGTGTTTTTCCTGACGGGATCAGACGAGCACGGCCAAAAAGTTCAGCAGGCGGCCCACGATTTGGGCCAAACGCCGCAGGCCTATTGCGACGGTCTGGCCATCCAGTGGAGCGCCTTCGTCCAGTCCCTCGGTTTGAGTCACGACGACTTCGTCCGCACCACCGATGCCCGTCACCGAAAAGTCGTCGAGGCCCTGCTGAATCGCCTCCATGCGACGGGACATTTCTACAAGTCGGCCTACACCGGTTTCTATTCGGTAAAGGAGGAAACCTTCCTCACCGAGAAGGACCGCAATCCCGATGGCTCCTGGGACCCGCAATGGGGCGTCGTGCAGGAACTGGTGGAAGAGAACTGGTACTTCAAACTGGGCGAACATCAGGCCTGGTTGGTGGACTATCTCGAGAAAAACTCCGAGTTCGTCCAACCATCCAATCGTCGCAATGAAGTGCTCGGTTTCCTGCGCTCCCAGAAGCTCGAGGACCTGTGCATTTCGCGCCCCCTGTCGCGTCTTTCCTGGGGCATCCCCCTGCCTTTCGATCCCGGCTACGTCACCTACGTGTGGTTCGATGCGCTGGTGAATTACTTCTCCATCCCGGCTTCCCTCGGAGATCCGACGGCGCTCGCCGCCCTGGGCACCGACTCACCGGCCAACTCGGCACTGTCGCTCTGGCCTGCGGACATCCACCTCATTGGCAAGGACATCCTCAAGTTCCACGCCGTGTACTGGCCGATCATGCTGCATGCTCTCGGCGCCCCGCTGCCCAAGACCATCCTGACCCACGGTTGGTGGCAGAAAGACGGTGCCAAACTGAGCAAGACCACGGGCAACGTGGTGGATCCGCTGGCCATCATCGCCGAATGGGGCCTGGATGCCTTCCGCTACTACGTGGTGCGCGAGTTGGGCATCGGACCCGACGGCAACTGGACCGACGAAGGCTTTCGGGTGCGCTACAACTCCGAGCTGGCCAACGGTCTGGGCAACTTGCTCAACCGAGCGGTCAACATGCTCAACAAGTATCGGGCCGGCGTGGTACCGGCTCCATCGAACACCTTGGCCACCGAAGCCACGGCGGCGGTCGAGAAGACCCGGGCGTGCTACCTGGCCAACGACCCTCAAGGAGCCCTCATCGCTGCCTGGGAACTGGTCAACCGCGCCAACTTGTTCGTCGAAGAGACCAAGCCCTTCCACCTGGCCAAGGACCCCGCCCAAGCTGAGCTCTTGGACTCCGTTCTCTACAACCTCATCGAGTCATGCCGCATCCTGGCCGTGTTGGTCCAACCAGTGATGCCCGCGACGGCCGACAAGATCTTCGCTCAACTCAAGGTCTGTGGTGAGGCTTCCGACTGGAAGCAATCGGTGTGGGGCGGATTGACCCAAGGCCATCAAGTCGGCGCACCCATCCCCTTGTTCCCGCGCAAAGACCTCGCTCCGAAATGACCCGCGGAATTCGGCTCGCCCTCGAACCGCTCATCGAAGATCCCTCCCGAAAATCATCGTCAAAACACCTCGGCGTCGGAATCTCTCGATCGGCGTTTTCGGGCTCAACAGACAACCATCGAGTTGGGCCCAGGGAGAGCTTTCCGTGAGCCACCGTCGGCCCAACTGGCCGAAGAGTCAGGGCACCTTCACCTTGGCGAGCAGCGTGCGAACGATGCTCTCCGAAGTCACCTCTTCGGCCTCAGCCTCGTAGGTGAGGAGAATGCGGTGACGCAGTACGTCGGGGGCGATGCGTTTGACATCGTCGGGTGTCACATGATTGCGACCCTCGATGAGCGCACACGCCCGGGCAGCCAAGGTCAAATTGATCGTGGCACGCGGGCTGGCTCCAATTCGGACGAGGCGTTTGAGTTCCGGTGCCACCCCTGAGCCAGCGGCCGCCTCACGGGTCGCCACCACCAGCCGAACGATGTAATCGCGCACCAGCGGATCCACATGGATGGTGTTGACCAGCGTCTGGTACGCGGAGATCTCCTCGGGCTTCACCACCGAATCGATGGAAAGCTGCGGACGGGTGCTGGCCATGCGGTCGAGGATGATCAATTCCTCTTCGGCCGACGGATAGCCCACCACCACCTTCAACATGAAACGGTCCATCTGAGCCTCGGGCAACGGATACGTCCCTTCCTGCTCGATGGGATTCTGAGTGGCCAACACGAGGAACGGCTCCGGCAAGGGCCACGTTTTGTCGCCGATGGTCACCTGCCGCTCTTGCATGGCCTCCAACAATGCCGACTGCACCTTGCTCGGGGCGCGATTGATTTCGTCGGCCAGCACCAAGTTGGCGAAGATCGGTCCCTGACGCGTGGAATAGGTTCCCTGCACCGGATCATAAATGAGGGTGCCAGTGATGTCGCCCGGCAGCAGGTCGGGCGTGAACTGGATGCGGGAAAACTGGCAGTCCGTGGCCCGGGCCAGAGCACTGACGCTCGCGGTCTTGGCCAGACCCGGCAAACCCTCGAGCAAAATGTGTCCGCGCGCGACGAGTCCGACCAGAAGCCGGTGGATCAATTCCTGCTGTCCCACAATCACCCGACCGATCTCCGTGCGGACCCGACCCAAGTGTTCGCTGGCAGCACGGTAGGGCGCGAGGGATGTAGAATCAGGGGTGGAACTCATGTCGGCATCTATTGGCTGCAAACAATCAATGAACCGGCCTTGAAGTCCAGCCTGTCACCGAACTTTCGCCGATCGAAAACCCGTCCCTAGCCCGTTCTGCTTGCGACAACCGCCCAGAATGCTCTGGCCCTGAGTGCCGGGTCCGGTTCCTATCTGTCTCCAAGCATGAACTTCGTTCGTTGGCTCACTCTTTCGACTCTGGCCGCATCGGTGGTCTGGGGTGCTGAGGCTCCGTCCATCGAGGGGGCCATGGCCTTCATGCGCAAGGGGGACTCCACCAACGCCATTGCTACCCTGAGCGCCTTCTTGAAGGAGAAGCCCGAGGATGTGCGGGCCTGGCACTTGCGGGCCCAAATGCGCGGTCTGACCGGTGATGCCGAAGGGGCCATCTCCGACTTCGGCGAAGCGATCCGGCGCAATCCCAAGTCGCCCTACTTGGTCGAGGAGCGCGGAATGCTGCTTTTTCGACGCAACGAGATCGAAAAGGCCCTCATTGATTTCGATCGCGCCAACGAACTGGACTCCCGCATGGCGCCACAGAATTGGCAGCGTGGCATCGCACTCTACTACGCCGGGCGCTTTGGCGACGGGCGCCGTCAGTTCGAACTGCACCAGACAGTCAACACCGCCGACGTGGAGAACGCGGTCTGGCATTTCCTCTGCGTTGCCCGCGAAAAGAACGTCGAGACTGCCCGCGCCCAATTGATTCCCATTCAAGGGGATGCCCGCGTCCCGATGAAGGAGGTGCATCGACTTTTCGCAGGCAATGCGACGTCGGCCGACGTGATGAAGGCCGCCGAAGAAACTCCGGCCGAACCCCGGACCAAGCAAAAGCACCTCTTCTACGCCCGGCTTTATCTGGGACTTTATTTTGAGGCAACCGGGGACAAGACCCGCGCTGCCGAAAACATCCGCGCGGCGGCCGACATGGCTCCGCGCGACGACTACATGGGCGATGTTGCCCGTGTTCACGCCCGCCGACTGAAAGAATGAACCCTCCTCCGAATCCCTCGTCTGACTTCAGCAATGGTCCACCCCGTGGACCCGACCGCCCGCCGGGGGGAGCCCGATTCTTTCAAAAACGTCGTCCCTTCGGCCAACGTCAGGATGGCCCTGCTCCCCGGGGTCCACGTCCTGATACACGTCCTGATACACGTCTTGGTCCACGCCCCGGTCCACGTCCCGGTCCACTTCCGGGCACTCAACCGGATCAGCGAAATCCGTCGCAACGACCCGAGGTGCGACGCCCCCAACCTCAGCGCGAAGAACTGGCCGACGAACCGGGAGGAATTCCGCCCTCCCAGATGACGCCGTTGCAATTGGCCGCGCGCATCGTGAGTCGCTCGTCGGTCGACAATCCCGCCGACATGGTCTTGCGTCAGACCTTGTTCCGCCGTCGAGGGCTTTCGCCATCCGACACCACTTGGGTCAGTCGGGCCGTCTTCAGCTATTTCCGTTGGGAACGCTGGCTGGCGAGCGACCGTCCTTTGGAATCCCGCATCGAGGATGGGATGCGCCTGGCGGCACGATTCACTGCAGACCCGAAAGCCTTTTCCAACGATGAGCTGGTGCGCAATACCCTGCCGGAATGGGCGGCGGCTCACATGCCCATCACACCGGAGCTGGCGCGTGCCTTCCAGCGGGAGCCTCAACTCTGGCTCCGCAGCCGACCTGAATTTTCCGAAGAACTGGCCAACCGACTCCGCGATGTCCAAGCCGGCCCCTTCCCGGATGCCTACCAGTACTCCGGCCGGGAAGACCTCTTCCTCGATCGTGGCTTTCAAGCAGGTCAGTTTGAAATCCAGGACGTGGCTTCCCAGGCCGTGGGCCGTATTTGTGCACCACGCAACGGCGAAGTCTGGTGGGATGCCTGTGCTGGCGAAGGCGGCAAAACGCTGCACCTCTCCGCGCTCATGGGTGGCAAGAGCCTCATCTGGGCCAGCGACCGCGCAGGATGGCGTCTGGATCGCCTGCGTCAACGGGCCGGACGGGCCAAGTGCTTCAACTACCGGGCCGTTCACTGGGATGGATCGGAACACCCGCCCACCAAGACTCGCTTTGATGGCATTCTCCTGGACGCCCCCTGCTCCGGCTTGGGCACCTGGGGTCGCAACCCGCACTCCCGATGGACCACCACGGTGCAGGATGTTGAAGAACTCGCGGCCGTCCAGCGGCAGTTGCTGCAAAATGTGGCCGACTCGCTCAAGCCGGGCGGGCGGCTGATTTACGCTGTGTGCACCCTGAGCCACGCCGAAACCTCTGGAGTCGCCGATTGGTTCACGCAAGAACGCAGTGATTTCGACACCCTGGCCGTGGTCAATCCGTTTCAGCCGGATGAACCTCCGGTGACTCAACTGCACCTCTGGCCGCAAGACACCGCCGGCAACGGCATGTTCATCGCCGCTTGGAAGAAGCTCTAAGCCGTAACGACCGAGCTCACTGAATCGTACCGGCTAACGGGCAGGACGCTCCACTCGGCTGGAGCGTCCACTTCCTGGGGTTATTGCCAGAATCCGGGCACCTCAGGCCTTGAGCCCCAAACCCAGACTCTCTCGGCAGAAGCGGAGGCTCTTCTCCAGCTCATCGCGCTGCCGCTGCTTGTCACCGCCGTCGTACTGATCCATCGCCTGCCCGCGACGAGCGACGGCCAAGAATCGGGCGAATTCGACGGCAGACTTCTTGGGGAAGGCCTCCCAGAAAGAATCCTGATAATAGGGGAATTCTACAGCGAATCCGCCGATGGTCTCGATGTTCACCGCCACACCGGGGCACAGTTGCGCGTACCGATCGAAGTACCGATTCAAGTCCACACAGCCGCCGTCGCCCATCGCCGTCCACTGCACCTTGCACCCCTTGTCGGTTTGCCAAATACGCGAATCCCGCAAGCTGGTCGTGATCGCGTAGGGCCCGAGCTTCTCCAGGCTGTCCAGGGGATCTTCGAGAGTCCAAGCCGCATTGCCGGAGTCCATGTTGGCTCCGACAAACTCGCGACCGGCTCCTTCGATCAAGGTGATCAATTCGTCAGCCGTCATGTCGCCTGCGTGGTTTTCCACCGACACTTTCACGCCCAAATCCAGGGCCTGATTCCGGCAGGCCTTCAAGACCTTGACCGTGTCGGCGATCCGCGCCTCGATGCCACCCGGAGTCCGACGATCATCGCGTGAACCGAGCACCACGCGGAAGGCCGGAGATCCCACCGCCTTGGACAAGCGCAGCCCCAAGGACAGGTGTTCCTCGGCGGTGCCCCAGTCCTTTTTGAATGACTTGGACGTCGGACAAATGCTCCACGAGCCCAACAAAATCTCTACTCCCTTGTCGGCGGCGTACTTGCGCAGTTCTGCCGCGGCCGAGGTTTCCGACGAACCCAGTCCGGCCAGGTCAGTGATGAAGAGCGTGTCGAGCTTCAAGCCGGCCGCGTAGTCCACCAACTCGCGCCCCTTCCATCCCCAAGCCCGGACGGCGAAGTTATCGATGCCCAATTTGATGCGATTGCCCGAGGCATCCCGACGGGCCGGAACAGCGGCCGAAGCGATGGGAGCCACGAGAGCAGAGGCGCCAGCCACGGTGGCGGCGGTGAGAAATTTGCGGCGGTTCATGGTGTGAAGAAAACTTTTGCCGGGAGACGTCCGTTTGGCCAGAGCGGAAAACCGTCTCAGTTAGGCATCCGGAGGGACACCGGTTGGCACCGAAACGGGCGGAACCCAGTCCCGCGACTGGGGTTCCTGAGGCAAACCGTAGGCCTCGGCCAAGCGACGAGCCATGCGCGCCTCGGCACCGGAGCTGCCGAACCACCACAGCAGGTACAACCCATTGACGGCACTCCAACCGCACCAAAGAAGCGCCCACAAGAACCAGACACCCGTATCCAACTCGTTCCACAGTCTCCAGGCGCTCGAGAGGATCATCAGCCCCCAGACCGCGCAAAAATGCAGGGTGTACACCGAGAAAAACGACCACGGACGCGCATAGCTGAAACCGCTCATCTTGGGCGAGGCATGGGGATAGAAATAATCGGCCTCCAATTCCGAGGCGATCAGGGTCTGCGAACCCAACAGCCCATTGATCCGAGCCTCAATGGCTCGCGCATGCACTCGGGCAAAATCGCAGAAATGCAGAAAGAACGACGCGGTGACTCCGGTACTGACCAATCCGAAACAAACCACAAGCCAACCCATCCAATGGTCCCACAAGATCAATCCGCCGGCCACCAGCGTGGACACCAATAGCAGTGCAAAGAACTTGCGGTTGTAGGCATATTGCATGGCCCGCATGCGTTCCAACTGACGGGTCAGGGCGTCGTATTCCAGACGGGTCCGGTCCGCAGGCGAAAGTCCGCGGACATCGAGGGGTGGCTGTGAATCCGGGTTCATTCGGCGGTTTCCTGGGCGGGGAGCGGTTCGCTGGCGGCGCCTTTCACGGCTTTGAACATGGCCAAACAGCGGCCGCGTTGCACATCGTGCTGAACAATGGGCGAGGTGTATCCACTCCGGGCCAACAGCAGCGGGCGGGTCCACGGCTCATGGATGTCATCCGAGGGAGTGCCCACCAATTCGGGAACCCAACGCCGGACGAATGCTCCGTCTGGATCGCATTTGAGTCCTTGGGTCACCGGGTTGAAAATACGGAAATACGGAGCTGCATCAGTGCCACAACCCGCACTCCACTGCCAACCGCCGTTGTTGGCTGCCAAATCGCCATCCACCAACGTCCGCATGAAGTAGCGTTCACCCCGCTGCCAGGAGACCATTAGGTCTTTGGTAAGGAACATGGCCACGATCATGCGGAGGCGATTGTGCATCCACCCCGTGGCGTTCATGCAACGCATGGCCGCATCGACGATGGGATACCCCGTCTGGCCTGAACACCACGCTTCGAACTGCGCATCGGTTCCCTGCCACTGGATGTGGTTGTACTCCGGACGAAAAGCACCCGAAGCGACCCGGGGATGGTTGGCGAGGATCTGGATATAGAACTCACGCCAGATGAGTTCGCTGAGCCAGGTGTCGCAAGATTTCAGACTCGCCGCCGTCGTGGCTCGGGAGCGGGCGGATTGCAGGCGACTCAAAACCGTCCGTATGCCCAAGGTGCCGAAACGCAAGTGCGGCGACACCTGAGAGGTGCCGGGGATTTCCGACAAGACATTGCGACCGTGGTCGTAACCGAAGACCCGCGCCTCGAGGAAGGTGTCCAAGGCTTCCAACCCCGCGCGCTCACCGGCTGGGAACAATTGTTGCGCCAGTGGATGACCCAAAACCTCTCCCCCACTGGGCAAGGGCAACGACGCCACCGAAGGGGCTGGAGCTTTGGGGACTCCCAGGCGAGGCACCGGAGCCGGCACCGGCAACAACTTCCAGGCGCGCGAATACGGGGTGAACACACTGAAGACTGTCCCCGTGCGCGTCAGAACTTCCCGTTCTTCGTGGATCACCAAATCCTTGTGCGATCGGAAGGCAATCCCCTGCTCGTTCAATGCGACCCGGACCCGCTCGTCCCGCGCGGCGGCATAGGGCTCGTAGTCGCGGTTGGCAAAGACCGCACTGGCATCAACCTCACGGGCCAAGGCTGGAATGACAAACTCCGGCGGACCTTGGCGCACCACCAACCGATGTCCCAGGCTCTCCAAATTGCGGGACAACGCTTCGAGAGAGCGGAGCAGGAAGTTCACCCGTGCCGGGCCCACGTCTGGAGACTTCAGGATCGCTTCGTCCCAGCAAAAGACCATCACCACCCGGTCCGACTCGGTGTAGGCCTGCCACAGCGACGTATTGTCGGAAACCCGAAGGTCACGGCGAAACCAATGGAGAACCGTTTTCAAGAAGAGACGCTTAATAGGCCGCGGACATTGTTCAACTCGGAGTCCAGAAACGCGGTTCAATCATGAACCGACCATACCTGTTCCTGACCTGACGGAACGGATTCCGCAGACCATCCTGACGTTGAAAAAGCGAAAATGCCAGGGTACCCACGGCAGACGCGGAACAAGCACCGTTGCTGCCTTCCGGCCCTGGCGGGGTTCACAAGTCCACGTTCCATGGGCCCTGGCGCGAGGAAATTAGGGGCAGGCATCTCAGCCGAACAAGGGTAATTCCCTGAATCTTCGGTTGCGACACCAACGGACACCAGAACAAGGGTAATTCCCTGAATCTTCGGTTGCGACACCAACGGACACCATCGATGCCGAGCAAATTTGGCCGACTGGGCTAGGGACCCGCTCTTCACCGAAACCGCCACCCGAAACTTCGATTCACTCCCCCCGGCAAGCCTCGCCGATGGGCGTCTCGCGTTATCCGTAGGTGCCAATTTTAGGTCCTACGCCCAGGCGAATGAGGCCAAGTCTGGATGAAACACCCCCAAAAGCGATCCACCGCAACCCATAGAACCCAGTGGGCGGCGCAGAAACCGCGAAGGGGAAGCAACGGTGCCGGCCATTTTTGCCGCAACCACCAGAATGCTGGGCATAAACGGATCGTTTTGGACGCTTCTTTGGCAAGAATAGGGGTTTTCAGCCTGTTTTTCGCGCTGGCACGGCCAGTGCTTCGGGGTATTCGCCATGAGTAGCGTCGCTGAAATCGACATCACTAAAACCCTGACAGTCCAGTTGCCTCTGGGCCTCTTGGGCTTTGAGCGGATCAAGACCTACTCACTCATCTTCAAACCTGATCAGGAGCCCTTCTGCTGGCTCTCTGTGCCCAATGGAGACGATCTCGCGTTCTTGGTGGTGCCTCCAAATTGGGTTCTGCCCGATTACGCCCCCGATCTCTGCGATGAAGATGTGGATTTCCTGGAAATCCGCAATCCCAACGACGCTCTGGTCTTCAACATCGTGACGTTGAAATCGGATGGATCAGCCACCGTGAATCTCAAGGGACCCATCGTGATCAACCGGCACACGATGATCGGAAAGCAGGTCGTGTTGAGCCAGTCGAGCTACGCGATCAAACACCCGATCCAACCAGCCTAAAGCGCGCATACCAAGGAGGGTACAATGCTGATACTTTCGCGAAAAACCGGAGAGAGCCTCGTCATAGACGGACGGATCATCGTCAAGATCATCCGCACCGATGGTGACACGGTCAAAGTGGGCATCGAGGCCCCTGCCGACATCCCTGTCCACCGACAGGAAGTCTACGACGAAATCCAGAAGGCCAACCGGGAGGCTGCCACTCGGACGCCCCTCCCCCATTTGCCGGCCATGGGAAAATCCAAGAGCCCAACGGCAACCATTCCCTTTAGTCCTGCCACCAACCAACAAAACAGTAAAACCGTATGATCATCAGTTCCAACTTGGCGGCGCAATCAGCCGCCAACGACCTCACCAAGACGTCCGCAGCGCTGACCAAGTCACTGGCCAAGCTGAGCTCGGGTTCACGCATTGTGAACGCGTATGATGACGCTGCTGGTGTGGCCATCAGTCTGCGCTTTGATGCCAAGATCGAGCGTGCCAATGCCGCCCGGGACAACGTGGCCAATGCCATGTCGTTCACCAATACCCAGGACGGTTACCTCAAGCGCATCTCCAAGACGCTCAACCGCATGAGCGAGCTGGCCATGCTCTCGCTCGACGGTACCAAGAGCGACTCCGACCGGGCCCTCTACCAGAATGAGTTCACTCAGCTCAGCAGCTACATCACGAATGTGGGCGGCAAGGAGTTCAACGGGGTCACCCTGTTCTCGTCGTCCAACGTGGCGTCCGTCATCGATTCCGAAGGTACCTCCTTCAACATGACCGGTGTGGACCTGACCTCTACCACCTACACCACCGTCACCGGCAGCTCGATCGCGACGACCGCAGGCGCGACAACCGCACTCACCGGCATCCGCACGGCCATCACTCAGCTGGCCTCCGACAGAGCCACCATTGGTGCCTTCCAGTCCCGGCTCAACATGGCCAACGACCAGCTCTCAGCGACCATCGAAAATTTCACGGCCGCCAGCTCGGTGATCAAAGACGTCGATGTCGCCCGAGAAAGCACGGAATTCTCAAGGCAGAACATCCTCAACCAATCCACAACCGCCATGTTGGCCCAGGCCAATCAGCTGCCGCAATCGGTGATGCGACTGTTGCCTCAGTAAGCACGCGCAGACCTTACCAAATTCTCTCTGAACTAAACCCTCTACCACAGAAGCCTCTCCCATGATCATTGGATCCAACCTCGCCGCCCAGTCGGCCTCCAACGACCTCACCCGGACCTCGGCCGCGCTCACCAAGTCGCTGGCCAAACTCAGCTCCGGTTCCCGCATCGTGAACGCATTCGATGACGCGGGCGGCATGGCCGTCAGCATGCGCTTCGATGCCAAGCTCGAACGCGCCAATGCCGCCAAGGACAACGTGTCCAACGCCCAATCCTTCTCCAACACTCAGGACGGCTACCTCAAGCGGGTTGCCAAAACCCTGAACCGGATGAGTGAACTGGCCATGCTCTCGCTCGACGGCACCAAGAGCGATGCCGACCGCACCCTCTACAACAATGAGTTCGTTCAGTTGAAGAGCTACATCACCGACATCTCCGGCAAGGAGTTCAACGGAGTGTCGCTCTTCTCTGCGGCCAACGTCGAATCAGTCATCGACTCAGAAGGCACCGCCTTCCAAATGAGTGGCGTCAATCTGGGGGCCACTTCCACAACCTACAATGCGGTGACCCAGAGCTCTACCAGCATTTCCACCACCGGAGCGGCCACCACCGCACTGAACAACGTGCGATCCGCCATCACCGAACTGGCGGCAGACCGCGCAAAAATCGGCGCCAATCAATCCCGCCTCAACATGGCCGCGGATTATCTGGCAGCCACCATCGAGACCTTCACGGCCGCCACCTCGGCCATCAAAGATGTGGATGTCGCCACCGAGAGCACGGAGTTCTCAAAACAGAACATCCTCAATCAATCCACGACTGCGATGTTGGCCCAGGCCAATCAGTTGCCTCAGTCCGTCCTTCGACTGTTGCCCAATTAATCTGGAACCATTCAATTGGATTAGTCCTGCTGGCTGCGACTTATTCCGCAGGAGCATCGTTGATCGCTCGTTACGGGCCTTCTATCGACCTGTGCTTCGCTCTCGCTTCGTATTGCGAAAGAATCCGTCACGCCATCACGCTTCTTCCAACTGTTCCAGCGGCATCGTCCCGACTAATTCCGGCCGGCTGACAAAGCGTTAAGCCGACTAAAACACGCACCCCATTTCAGATGACGACTTGGCTCGAACTCGGAGTTTTTTAGAGAGACCACGGTTTTCCCTTGGCCGGCACGGCCCACTCCCGATTACCGTAGGCACATTCTTCGCCGACCTTCAGGTCGGGGCCCGTTGGGCCTTTGCAGGTCTACCTGTCAATCGAAGGAAACGAAACCTCTGAAACGCTTTTGATGAACACAGTCACGCAACTGAAGACCGTCCGGAAGAACACCAAGTCCAAGGTCGAGGCAGAGCTCTCGCGCACCGGAGGTTTGCTGCGGTTGGCGCCGGCCTGGGTGCCCCGTTCCTTCCTGCAGCCGGGCCTCCGCCTCAAGCTCCACCCGGACGACACCTACGCCTACGGGGCCAACCGCGGTGGCATTGATGAACGCTGGTTCGCATCCACGACGGAAGCGGCCAACGAAGGGCGCGTGGCGGACGAAGGTCTGAGCTATGTGGTGGTGGGCAAAGAACGCTTCACCCTGCGTCAGGCAGTCGAAGACACCGGGGCCACCCTGGTGGGCAAGTCCATCTGGAAGAAATACGGCCGCTGGCCGGTGTACTCCAAGTTCTTCGACAACATGGGCCCCATCCCGCACCACATGCACCAGTCGGCCAAGCAGGCCAAATTGGTGGGTCAAGAAGGCAAGCCCGAGAGCTACTACTTTCCGCCCCAGCACAACAATGTCGGAAACAACTTCCCGTATACGTTCATGGGCTTCGAGCCGGGCACAACCAAGGCCCAGGTCCGGAAGTGCCTCGAAGACTGGAACAAGGGCGACAACGGCATTCTCGACCTGTCCAAGGCCTACCGCCTCAAGCCGGGTACTGGTTGGCTGATCGACCCCTGCATCCTCCACGCCCCGGGAAGCCTGTGCACCTATGAGCCGCAGTGGGGCAGCGACGTGTTCGGCATGTATCAGAGCATGGTTGAAGGACGCTATGTTCCTTGGAGCCTGCTCGTGAAGGACATGCCCAAGAAGTACCACCAAGACATCGACTTCATCGTCGAGCAGTTGGATTGGGACAAGAACGTCGATCCGAATTTCAAGGACAACCACTACCTGGAGCCCGTGCCGGTGGCCGACACCCGCAAGGAAGGCTTTGTGGACCGCTGGATCGTGTACGGCAAGGTGGACGGCGAGCAACTCTTCACCGCCAAGGAGCTCACCGTGGATCCGGGCATGAAGACCACGATCCACGACAATGGCGCCTACGGCCTGATTTGCGTCCAGGGCAGCGGCAAGATCAATGGTCAGCCGCTCAACAGCCCGAAGCTGATCCGTTTCCACGAACTCACTGAGGACGAATACTTCTGCACCGAAGACGGAGCCAAAGCCGGTGTGACCTTCGAGAACACCAGCGAAACCGAACCTCTGGTCTGCCTGCGGTACTTCGGACCCGAAGTGAACCCGGATGCCCCGACCATGGGTGCCTATCGCAAGAATACCTTCGCCTGATCCATCGCGCGATTGGGATTCTGCTACGACCCCGGTGCCACCCTTGTGGCCCGGGGTTTTTTGACGGACACTTTCCCTGCCGGCGGAATTCGGCGCTCGGGGATTCTTGGCGACAACCGGTCGACATTGACTCGAACGAGGTTGCCTTTTTAGCGTTCCGCGGCAGAGATCTCTTGCAAAGAACGACACTCGATTGGTCTGAATGAAAAACTCTCTGGAAACTCGACTGGGCCTCTTCTTCGCCCTGGTCTTCGTGGCGGCGTTCGTACTGTTTGAAATGGTCGGAGGCGGGCGCTTCTTTGGCAGCGGCATCCCAATCAAGGCCCGATTCAACACCGCGGGTGATCTCAAGGTGGGCGATCCGGTCAAACTGGCGGGAGTGGATATCGGCCGAGTTCAGGCGATCCGGATCGCCGATGGCAAGGTGGAGGTCTCCATGACTGTGGAACCGGCTGCCGGAGTGCGCACTGACAGCAAGGCTTCCATCAAGTTCACCGGCTTGATGGGGCAGAACTTCATGGCCATCGACTTCGGGAATCAGGCCTCTCCGGTTGTTTCCACAGGCGCCCTGCTGGAAAGCCGAGAGCAACCCGACTTGGCGGCCATCATGAGCAAGCTGGAAAGCGCCGCCGAAGGCATGCAGAACATGACCAAGAGCTTCAGCGGCGAGGAATTCTCCAAGCTTCTTGGGCCCATGACCGACATGATCAAGGACAACCAACCGCGCATCACCTCGATCCTGAGCAATGTCGACAGCTTGACCACAGGCATGAACAAGGGCGAAGGCACGCTGGGTCGCCTGCTGAAGCAAGACACCTTGTACGTTCAGACCCTCCAGGCAGTCACCAACCTCATCGCGTCCACCGAAGACCTGAAGGTGACCTTGTCTTCCACTCGTCAGATCGTCTCAGACATGAACTCGGGGAAAGGAACGATCGGTCGCCTGCTGGTCGACGATTCCCTATTCCGTGAAACGACCAACATGATGACCAACCTTCGAGAAGTGGCCGAGAAACTGAATCGAGGCAACGGTACGGTGGGTCAGCTCATCAATGATGATGCCTTCTTGCGAAACCTGAAACTCACATTGCAGAAGGTGGAAAAAGCCACCGAGACCCTGGAAGATGCCGGCCCTCTTCAGGTCATCGGCACTGCGGCGGGCAGCATTTTCTGACCGTTGCGCAGTCAGTGCACAGTCAGTGCACAGTCAGTGCTCAGG
>CAMCYJ010000078.1 GCA_945883815.1 Akkermansia muciniphila
GTCTGAAAATGGGGAGGGGTTCTGCGGCTGGGGAATTCTGGGTTGGGCAAGGCGGTGAGCGGCGGGGCAGACCTCCTGCGGTCTGTTCCGCCCGAACCAACGCAGTCCAAGCCGGAAAGACCCGCCGCCAGCGGGCCCTTACCTCCCAAACAGAACCCCTCCCCATTTTCAGACAGGCTCTAAGCCCACCCCGGGAAGCCTCCATCGCTCCACCTCAGCTCATCAGAGCCACACAATCGGTCAGGAAGGGCAGCAACTGCTTCTTGCGTGAGACCACGCCATTGAGTTCGAAGACCCCGGGTTCGCGTTCTGGATAGCCGATGGTCTTGAGAAAGGCAGGGGCACCGGCCACCAGCAGCAACGAATTCTGCACCACCACATCGGTCACCAGCAGGGCCGAGAACAAGTAATCGTGGTTGGCCCGGTACTGCTCCAATGCCGCCGCCACCTCGGTTTTGCGCTTATTGAACTGTTCGAACCCCACCTCCTCGATTTGCGCCACGCTGAACCGGTGCCCGCGTTCGGCGTACTCCTTGCAGTCGGTGGTGATGGCCTGTGCCGCCGGCTTGGCCGTGAGCACCGAGCCCGAGCTGAAGAGCTTCTCGGTGAAGCGCGTGGCATCGACCTTGGCAATGGCTTCGAGCCGGGCCAGCACCGCGGCATCGCGTGGTGTCGTTGTCGGCGAGGTCAGGTTCAGCGTGTCCGACACCAGGCCCGCCAGCAGCAGGCCCGCGATCGCCTCGGGCAGCTCCACGCCGGTCTGGAAGAAGCAATCGGCCACGATGGTGCTCGTGGAGCCCACGGGTTCGTTACGGAAGAGGATCGGCTGGTGCGTGGTGAACGCCCCGATCCGGTGATGATCAATCACCTCGATGATTTCCATCTGGTCGGCTCCCAGTACGGCCTGACTGAGTTCATTGTGATCGACCAGGATGAGCCGGCGGCGGATTTGCTTCAGGAAGTCGGACTTCGAGAGCATGCCCACCACCCGGTCATCCCCATCCACCACAGGAAATGCCTGGAACGCCGAAGCAGCCGCGATGCGCTGGATGTCGGCCAGCTTCTCGTCGGCCCGGAAACTCAGGAAGTCATCGCGCAGCAACCGTTCCACCGGAATCGCCGCCCGACACAGCATGGCCGTGGTGGCCGAATCGTGGGGTGAGAGGATCAGGCTGACGGCATGGTGGCGTGCCATGGCCAGGATTTCCCCGGAAGCAGCCTCGCCGCCCGTGATCACCACCAGACGAACCCCGCCCTGGATGGCCGTCCGTTGGATGTCTTCGCGATCGCCCACCACGACAACGAGCTTTTTGGCGGCATAATTCTTCAGGCGTTCGGAGAAGCTGATGGGCTTCATGGCCGCCACCATGAGGATGAGGTCTTCTTCCAACTCCTCGTCATAGCCGCACAAAATGCGCCCGCCCAAGGTCTTGCTCAGCCCCTGGACCGACGAGACGATGCGCCGTGAATCGAAGATGCGGTTCGGCGACGGGAAGAAGAACTTGCTGGCCTTGAAGACAGACAGCAGACCGCGGCACCGTTGGTCAGCGTCGAGAATTGGCAGCACCCGGATGTTGCGTTGATCCATCACGGCCATCGCCTCGCAAATGCTCGTCCGCGGCGAGACCGCCACCACCTTGTCCACCATCACATCGCGGACCTGAGGCGACACATCGGCCACAAAGCGTGGTGCCGGCACACCGAACGTCTTGAGCACGAAATCGGTCCGATCATTGCAATCCCCGCAGCGAGCCGCCACGGCATCCTTCAACCCCGTCCGGCGCTTGAACTCCGCATAACCGATTGCCGAGCAGATCGCGTCTATGTCCGGATTGCGGTGGCCGATAACCAAAGTTTCGCTCATGTGTCAGTCCCTCCAGCATGGCGGACCCGCAACCCAGCATCAATTGTCGGGAAACAGATAAATCCCCCCGCCGGGGGCTGTCCCTCACAGCGATACAAAAGGGGCCACTCTCATGGATCGGAGGGGTGCAACCATGCAGACCGCGCATCGCATGGGCGAAGCGGCGAGTGACTGCAAAACCGCAGGGAAACCGGCCGTCAGAAACCGGCCGTCAGCTTGGCTTTGGAGCTGGCGGGTCGCTGGCTCAACGCTCGTTAGAACGTTCTTCTTCGGCGCGGCTTGCGGCCTCCACCCAGCGGATCGTCTGGTAGATGAGCCACCCCATCCCGGACAGCACCACGAAGGCGAAGCCCATCCCGAAGATCACTTCCATCCGCTTGTCTGGGCTGACCAAGCGCAACGGAAACAGGAAGCAGCCCAATGCCACCAACAACAAAGACCCCGCCACCAATTTCAAGCGCCCCCGCAAGTGTGCATCCCCTCCGGAATCGAAGCGGAAGATCAACTGCCAGAACCACACGGCTGCTCCAGCGCCGACCAAGAAGAGCAGGGGAACCGACCAATGAAACGAGAACCGCATCCCATTGGCATCGCGGCCAGCAACCCCCAACGAACCCAGCATTCCGCCAAATGCCAAGGCTGTTGAAATGGTGAGCAAACGCCGGAAGAAGGGAGAAGTAGCGGTATTCATAGCAGCACTCGGACAATAGCCCTGAATTCCGACGCCGTGCAAATGATCAACGCCCCCCCCGGTAAGCCACCCGTCGGGTACCGTCAGCTCTAGCCCATGTCATCCCAATCCCCGAGCCGTCCACCTTACCCACCCAGCTCTCCTGGTAGGGACCGATCTCCGAGCGGTCCGCCCCTTTCTCGGCGCTTTCGCAGAATGCGCCCCACCATCTACCCCCCAATGCACCCTCACTCCACCCGGCACACGCCCGAACCTTTTGTGATCTGACCGATGATCCAGGCTGGATGTTTCGCTGCCTTGATGGCCCGCAGCACCGCATCGGCCTGGTCGGCATCGACCACCACGGTCATACCGATGCCCATATTGAACACCTGGTACAACTCCGCCTCATCCACGCCACCTTTCTCGCGGATGATCTGGAAAATCGGCGGCATCTCCCAGGAATCCTTCAGCACCACCGCATCGCACTTGGGCGGCAGCACCCGCGGAATGTTGTCCACGAAACCGCCGCCGGTGATGTGCGCCAGCGCCTTGATCGCACCCGCAGCGCCCGCCTTGCTCACCGGATTGAACTTCTTCAGCAGCCCCTGAATTAGCGGACCGTACGACACGTGCACCGCCAGCAGCGCCTCGCCGATGGAGCAGCCCAGCTCGGGGACCTTGCTCTTGGGTTTCAGCCCCAGCGTCTCGAAAAATATCTTGCGCCCCAGCGAGTAGCCGTTGGTGTGCAGACCGCTCGAGCCGATGCCCAAGATCAGGTCGCCCTTTTTCACCGACTTCTGCCCCACCAGCATCCGCGACTTTTCGACCACACCCACGATCGTGCCGCTCACATCGTACTCGCCCGGCTGGTAGAAGCCCGGCATCTGCGCCGTTTCGCCGCCGATCAGCGAGCACCCATTGGCCGCGCAACCGCGGGCAAAGCCCTTGATGATTTCTGCAAACACATGCGGCTGGAGCGTGCCCGTACCCAGGTAATCGAGGAAAAACAGCGGCTCGGCCCCCAGAACGGCAATATCGTTAACGCAATGGTTCACCAAGTCTTCGCCGATCGTGTCGTGCTGATCCATGGCGAAGGCCAGCTTGAGCTTGGTGCCCACGCCATCGACTGAACTCACCAAGATGGGTTGTTTGTGCTTCTTGAGGTCGAGAGCAAACAGCCCGCCGAAACCGCCCACCTTGCCCATCACCTCTTTGCGGTGCGTGGAGGCCAGCAGGGCAGGGAGAGTGCTTTTGAGAGAATTGCCCAGATCGATGTCGACCCCGGCGGCGGCGTAGGCTTTCTGCGATTTCACGTCCCCCCGATCCAACCAGAAACCGCCCCGACAATCCACGGATTTGCAGAAAATGGGCTAAATGAGCCAATCCGCCCCCAGTAGGGTGGGGTTGACGGGGACGCTAGGTCGGGAGACCCGGCCTAGCGGGTGACTTGAACCACCCGACGACCGGCCTGTTCAATAGCCACCATCAAGGGGCGAAATCCGGTACACGATGAGGTGATGGCGGACCTCAGCGTTTTTTCGGACCTGCTTCCCGCTGGAGAATCCCCTCGGCCCACCCCAGTCTGCGCACCATGTTGGATGCGCTCGTTGAGGAGTTCCTGATCCATCTGAGCCATGAGCGGGGTTTGGCCGCGCACACGGCCCGGACTTATCAGGCGCTCCTCAGGCGATTCACCGAATGGGCGACGGCGGCTGGGATCACCACCTGGCGCGGCGTGAATGCCGACGAGTTGGTGCGGTACATGGAGCATGAACGCGGCCGAGCCCTGGAAGAACCCAAGGCCTCGGCCCAATCGCGGCTCAGCCCGTCCAGCTTGTATTTGCAAATCGCCGCCCTGAGGTCCTTTTTTCGGTTTGCTGAAGAGGAGGGGCATGTGTCCGGCAATCCGGCCGAGAACTTGTCGCTGCCGCGCCGTGGCCGTCGGGTGCCCAAGGCGTTGAGTGAGCCCGAGGTTCGAAGGTTGTTGGAACCTCCGTTGGAAGCCACCCCGCAAGCCTTTTGTACCCACGCCATTCTCGAAATCGCCTATGCCAGCGGTCTGCGCTTGGCTGAAATTCGCAACCTGCGCCTGGAGCAACTGCACCTCGAGGCGGGCTTCCTGATGGTGATCGGTAAAGGCAACAAGGAGCGGGTGGTGCCCGTTGGGGCTGCGGCAGTGAGGGCTTTGCAGCGGTATCTGGCGGTACGGCATACCTTGGTTCGGCCGAAAAGTCCGGGCGTGGTGTTTCTCACACAGCGAGGATCCGCCTTCGCCCATGTGACGCTCTGGAAGCGCATCACCCAGGCGGTTCTGCGGGCTGGGGTTGAACGGCATGTGACCCCCCACATGCTGCGCCACAGTTTCGCCACACACCTGCTGGCGCATGGTGCGGACCTTCGGGTGATCCAAGAGCTCTTGGGCCATGCCAGCGTCGCCACCACAGAGATCTACACCCACGTGGCCCCCGAGCACCTGAAGACGGTCCACCGGCGGCATCATCCGAGGGCCTAATTCGAGGGCCTAAAAAAAGGCGACCCTGAGCCGGAACGTCCGGCAGGGTCGCCTTGTAAAACCTTCCCGAAGCAATCTCCGGGAAACGAGGGCCAGATTACAGGCCCTTGCTGATCACCAGCTTGACCAGGTCACCGACCCGGTTGCTGTAACCCCATTCGTTGTCGTACCAGCTCACCAGCTTGAAGAAGCGGCTGTTGAGTTCGATGCCGGAGCTGTGGTCGAAGATGGAGCTGTTGTTGTCGTGGATGAAGTCGCTGGAGACCACTTCGTCGGACGTCCAGTTCAGGATCCCCTTGAGGTAGGTCTCGCTGGCGCGCTTCATGGCGGCAGAGATCTCGGCGTAGCTGGTCTCCTTCACGGTCTTCACCGTGAGGTCGACCACGGAGACGGTCGGCACCGGCACACGGAAAGCCATACCGGTCAGCTTGCCCTTCACCTCGGGGCAGACCAGCGCGACGGCGCGGGCGGCACCGGTGGTGCTGGGGATGACGTTCTGAGCCGCCGTACGGCCGCCCTTCCAGTCCTTCTTGCTCGGGCCGTCCACCGTCTTCTGGGTGGCGGTGTAAGCGTGCACCGTGGTCATCAGGCCTTCGTCGATGCCGAAGCCCTCGCGCAGGAGGACGTGGACCACCGGGGCTAAGCAGTTGGTGGTGCAGCTGGCGTTGGAGATGATGTGGTGATTGGCGCCGTCGTACTTCTCATGGTTCACGCCCATGACGACGGTGATGTCTTCACCCTTCGCCGGAGCGGAGATGATGACCTTCTTGGCACCGGCCACGAGGTGGCCCTTGGCCTTGTCGGCTTCGGTGAACAGGCCGGTGGACTCGATGACGATGTCCACGCCGAGCGCCTTCCAGGGCAGTTCAGCCGGGGTCTTGGCGGAAACGACGCGGATCTCGGCGCCATTCACAATCAGCACGTCGTCTTCGACCTTGTCCGGGGAGGACTTGGTGGAGCTGACGGTGCCGGCGAAGCGGCCCTGGGTGGAGTCGTACTTGAGCAGGTACGCCAAGTTGTCTGCGGGGACGATGTCACCCACCGCGACGACGTTGATGTCCTTGCCCACCAGTCCCTGCTCGACGAGAGCGCGGAAGACCAGACGGCCGATACGGCCGAAACCATTGATCGCTACATTGACTGCCATAATGTTCGTTTTCGTTAACCAGTTTGCCTTACGAGAGCCCCTAAGGCTATCCGGGGTCTCCGATAGGTCAACCGGGATTTCACACCGTATTCCACTCGTTTTTCACCCTGCAAATGGTGTGTGCTGCCATGGCTGGAGCGGTGGACGATCAGGGGCGAGTCTGTGTCACCGTTTCTTGGCCGCCTCGACGACTTCTGAGAGTTTCACCTCGGCCCCGTTGCGGCGCTTGCTCTCATCGGCCGCCTCCATGAAGGCGAAGAGCTCGAGGGTTTCTTCGATGGGCACCGGTGCGACTTTGGTTTGAAAGAATTTCACGGCTTCAGCCACCAGCGGTGCATAGCCGTCGAAACCTCCCACATCGGCCGAGCCCAGGCTTCCCTGGGCCTTGCCCTGATAGCCTTCGACCTCCCGGAAGGTGCCGGTCCGGCCGCCCTTCCAGGTGCCCACGACCTCGATCTTGCCGTCAGCGGTCTTGCCTCGGCGAACGGATTCGCAGCCGGTACCCATGACGGTGAAGAGCGATTCACACCCGTGGACACCGTACCAGAAGAGGTCGGGATGGGTCTTCTCGAGGCTGGCCGGACTGCCGCACCAAGCATTGGTCACGATGCCGATGGAACCTTTGCGCACGGCTTGACTGGTCTTGGCGAAGCGCAACGACGAGGAGCTGAAGAACGGAGTTTTGGACTCGGAGGCCAAACGCGCCAGCGTGTGGACATCGCGCAGGGTTCCGGCCATGGGTTTGTCAATGTAGAGCGGCTTGCGAGCGGCGAACACCGGCATCGCCTGGATGACATGCGGTCGACCATCGACGCTCAGGAGCATCACCGCATCGACCTGGGAACACAGTTCCTGAATGGTGTCCACGATCTTGACCCCATGTTTCTCCCGCAAGGTGGTGGTGTAGCCTTCCACCCGGGTGATACTCGATTCGATGTCGGGGCTGCCTCCCTTGAACGCCGCCACCACCTTCGCCCCGGCAACGTGGTCCTTGGCGTTCGGGTCATTCAGGATCTCGGTGAAGGCCGTGGCGTGGGAGGTGTCCAGCCCGATGAGGCCAATTTTCAGGTCGGCGGCGTGAAGCAGGGAATTCATGGCCAAGAACAAGGTCACAGCGGCGAAAACCTGGGGGAATCTCATGGACGATTTGTTAGCCGTTTTTCTTGGGCTGGGGAAGGAGGGGTTTATCAGGGCTCCGTTCGTGCAGAACCGGAGAGACGGGCAAAGGGCTGGGGCGGGGCGTGGACGCGGCGCTCTCATTCTTCGGCGGTGACCTCGACGGGTTTGGCTCGGCAGAGTTTTTCAAAGCCCGGGAAGTTCCATCGGTTCGGAAAATCGCTGCACTGGTGCGGCTTGACCGGTTGGATCTGACAATTCCCTCCCGAATCCAGAAAGCTGCAGGAACCGTCGGATTGGTCCAACAGGGCGAGCCCGTTGCGCTGGAGATTGAGTCGGGTGTGGCCCTGGATGAACTCCGCTTCGGTCAAGCGAACCAGACCGGGTCAGCGGCAGCAGGCGGTGCATCGATCACAGTCCCAGAAGATCGGCATCGTCAGTCGGTGATTCCCGGGATGACACGGTGCGGCGGCGCTTTCATAAAGGAGGCTTCCCGCAGATAGACCGGGGCCAATGTCTCCGGCGCCACTGGGTCGATGTCCGCACCCAATAGGGCCACATCGCTCGCCTGCGGAAAGGCCTCGAGCGCGTCGGCCCGGGCGGTCAGTTCGCTGGAAGCGGAGGGCAGACCGCGGATCCAAGCGCCGATGTCCGGACCAAAGACCGGTTGCCCGTCGGTGATTCGCTTCAGCAGCAAGTCTGCGGACTCCAGATGGAGGGAATCTGCCCAGCTCTGTCCATTCCATTCCCGGACGGCGAATTCTTGTCGCTGGGCGTTGACGCAGAGGACCCGTGGGCCGGCGACCGCCGGACGCTGTGTCTGGCGCAGCAAGGCCTCGAACGTGTCCACGGCCACCACGGGGATGCCCGTGGCCAGGTGCCATCCTTGGGCAGTTGCGATGGCCAAGCGGATGCCCGTGTAGCTGCCAGGCCCGATGCTGATGGCCAGTCGCTCGATGGAGGCCCGAGCCACCTGAGCCTCGGCGAGGGCTTGTTCGATCAAGTGGAATACCGGTGTGGTTCGGCCACGGTCATGGACCACCTGACTGAGCACCCGCTGGCTCCCGTCGCTGATGGCCACCGAGCGGCGGTCGCTGGTGAACTCAAAGGCCAGGCAGATCATGGGTGATTTCACGAGTCGATTCATCGACCCAGCGCAAAGAGATGCGGTGGAGCGACGGCAGGAAAGGGGCCAGGCTTTCGATGCGCGAAAACCACTCGATGATGGACACTGCGTCGGTGGGGTTCAGGCAGGTGTCGAGTCCGGCGGAATGCAAATCGTCGGCCGATCCCAGTCGGTAGAGGTCGAGGTGGTGGATCGGCAAGCGTCCCCCGCGGTATTCGTGGAGGAGCGCGAAGGTCGGGGAATGCGCGCGGGACCCGCACCCCAGGCCCCGGACGAAACCACGCACAAAGGCCGTCTTGCCGGCACCCAGGTCCCCGTCGAGGCCAACGACCCAGCCGGCCTGGGCTGCCTGCCCCACCTGTTCACCCAGAGCCTCGGTTTGCTCCGGAGATGTGGTGCGCACGGTGGGCATCAGTCGAAGTGTTGGAAACCGTGCCCCAGAGGAGTGAGCCCGCGTTCTTCGCGGAGGAACAGTCCGGGTCGGTCGTTGAGTCGGCCGATGCAGGTGATCCGGGTCTCGGGGAAGCGGGCCTTCCAGCCGTCGAGCAGTCGCACGGCATCGGCCGGAGCGATCGTGAGGACCAGTTCGAAATCCTCGCCATCGGTCAGGGCCGCCACCACGGCGGGTTTGGCGGTGTCGCTGGCGCGGGCTCGGAGCCGGGCCGCCTGCCGGATGGGCAGGGCTGGTGCCAGGAGTTCGCCCCCGGGGACTCGGCTGGCTTGGAGGATGTGTTGAAGGTCGCCGGCGAGCCCATCGCTGAGGTCCATCATGGCATGGATGTCGAAGTGCTCGGCCAGCCAGCGCGCTTCGGTCAGGCGGGGTTCGAAGTCGAGGTGGTGGCCCTCGATAGAACCACCCAATTCACCGGTAACAAACACCGCGTCGCCGACTTTGGCACCCGACCGAAGGACGGCTCGTCCGGCGGGCACCGTGCCGAGGAGGGCAACGTTGAGAAACATCGCGCCGGGGCTCCGGGTGGTTTCTCCGCCAACGATTGCAATGCCCTGCTGACTGGCGAACTGGGTCAGACCGCGGTAGATGGATTCGACCCGCTCCGGTGAGAATCCGGCCGGAAGGCCCAGAGTAATGACGGCCGAAGTGGGGGTGCCTGCCATGGCGGCGATGTCGCTCACAGCGCGTGCGAGCGCCTTGCGGCCGACTTTCTCTCCCGGAGTCTCCGCTGTGAAATGGACTCCCTCCACCACGGCGTCGGTCTTGAAAAGCAGTTGTTGGCCCGCCGCGGGGGGCAACAGCACTGCGCAATCGTCGCCCACCCCCACCACCACGGAATCATTGCGAGGCAGCAGAGGCTTGAGTCGGTCGATTAGTTCAAATTCGTTCATGCGTCCGGATTCGGCGGGAGCCGGGGCGAGAGTCAGGGAAATTTCCTCGGGATTAGTCGAGGTTTTCGACCCGCAGCACCACGGGAGTCGATTTCACCACCGGCAGCTTGCCGATCGTCGCCAGAGCCTTGCGGACCGACAGGTTGCTGGCCGCATCGAGCATCAAGATGACGGGGACGGTTTCCCCGATATGCCCCTCGGGCTGGATGATGGAAGAAATGCCAATCTTGGCCCGTGCCAACACGGTGGCGATCCGCGCAAAAACACCCGGACGGTCGGACACATCGAGCCGCACGTAGAACCGCGAGGCGATGGAGTCCAGCGGGGCCACGTGACCCTGGCCATTGTGGGTGACAAACGGGGGCACCCGATGGTGGTTTCCGGCGCGCAAGTCGAGGGCGGCATCGGCAAGGTCTCCGAGCACGGAACTGGCGGTGGGGTCTTGTCCGGCGCCGCGGCCGTAGAACAGGGTATCTCCCACGGTATCACCGCGGACGGCGACCGCATTGAATGCGTGGTTCACCGAGGCCAGCACGTGCGTGTTGGGAACCAAAGCCGGGTAGACCGACACCTGGATGCCGGAGTCTTGCCCCCCTGAGGCGGATGGCTTTTTTCCCTTCTTGGTCGGCTGGGCCCGAAGCGGTGGGACCACCGGTTGAATGATCCCCAGCAACTTGATGGTGTAGCCCAATTGCGTGGCGAACTGGATGTCCAGCTTGGAAATGTGGCGGATACCCTCGGTGTGGATGGTCTCGGGCCGGACCCAGAAGCCGTGTGCCAACGAGGCCAGGATCCCGATCTTGTGGGCGGCGTCGTGGCCGTCGATATCCAGGGAGGGTTCGGCCTCGGCATAGCCCAGACGCTGGGCGTCGGCGAGGACCTCCGAGAACTCGGCACCCTCCAGCTTCATCCGAGTCAGGATGTAGTTGCAGGTGCCATTGACGATGCCGGCGATGCGGGTGATCCGGTTTCCGGCGAAAGACTCCCGGATCGCCTTGATGATCGGAATACCCCCGGCAACTGCGGCTTCATAGTAGAGGTTGGTCTGGTGTTTGGCAGCCAGGGCGAAGAGTTCCGGTCCGTAGGCCGAGAGCAGGGCCTTGTTGGCGGTGACCACGGGCTTGCCCAGTTTGAGGGCCGCGCGGACCACTTCCCGGGCCGTCGTCGTGCCTCCCATCAGTTCCACCACAATCTGGACATTGGGGTCGTGGACCACCTCGCTCCAATCGCCGGTCAGCACCGACGCAGGCACGGTAAAGCCGCGCGTTCGGCGAGGATCTCGTACAGCCATCCGGGTGACGTTTAGGCGGACCCCGAGGCGTGCTGCCATCAGATCGCCATTGCGTTGCAACGCCTGCCAGACGCCACCGCCGACGGTGCCACCCCCCACTAAACCCAGATTGACCTGCTCCATCATATAAGCGCCAAGAGTGACCCCACCTGCCTCCCGGGAACAACGGGGTTTTTCGAGGAAGGGTTCAGCCCGGGTCTAGGCGTCTTCCAGGCTCACGCTCGGAGCCGGCAGTTCCCGGACGGTCTCCGCACCGGCGTAGCCGAATCCCGGGCCGGTGAGCGTGGAGAGGTCCACGCAGCCGTCGCGCCGGCGGTACAGTCCTGGGTGGACCGTGGCCTCGAGATCGCTGGCCGCCGGGTAGAACTGCATGGCGTTGGTCTCGACGCCCCTCAGGGTGGGCAGGTGCGCTGCCAAGAGGCAGTGAGGGATCTGCGCCAGGCGGGGATTGGTGAGGTCCTGGACCATCAACCTCATGCCATGGGCCTGGGCCCAGGCGGCCGAGAGCAGGGCCCCGGTCTGGGTCTTGCAAGTCTTGAGAGCCACGCCGGTCCAGCCGAGTTCGCGCCCGAGGCGCACCAAGCGCCAATCGTGAGCGCTCTCGTCGAGGAACAGCGGCTTGCGACGGCTGACTTCGTGCACGTCGATGGGATGCGCTTCGAGGTCGTAGGGGAAGGGTTGCTCGACGTAGGTCAGCGCCTGGAACAGGTCTGGATGGTCGCGTTGGAGTTGGTCGAGGATCCCGCACACGTAGGCCGGATCGCGCACGGTGCAATTGAAGTCGGCCGTCAGGTCGGTGACCCCGAGCGGCAGTCCGATGCGGCCGACTCGGACGAGGCGCTGGTAGTCCCAGTCGGCGTCGTTGCCGCGCAGCTTGATCTTCAGGCACTGCAAGGCGTCCCGGACGATCCAATCGGCCAGCAGCACGGGATGCTCGTCGTGGGGTTCGGAGCCGGTGAACTCGGAAGCGTCGATGGGGTCCAGACCGCCGACGAGGTGCCAGGCTTCGAGCGATTCGCGCCGGGCCGGGAGCAGGAACTCCGAAAGCGTTCTCCCCTGGAACGACACGCCCGAGCCGTTCGCGGGCGAGAGGAACTGCTCCAGGGTTTCGGAAAACACCTCGGGCTTCAGGATATCGAAGGCGCTCAGGTCAAGCAGTCGGCCGAAGGCGTCGTGGAGGGCGATGTCGAAGGCCGAATTGCATACCAGTGCCGCCAGGTGGGGCAGGGGTTCCAATCCATCGGCGGTGCGCTCGGCGTTGAAGCCGGCTTGCAAGCGAGGGAGTTCCGATTCGTTGAAGGCATTACCCAACCGCATCGGGTGGCCGCATTCATCGAAGGCGTTCCACGCGTGGGCGAGTCGTTGGCAGAACTCCTTCAGCGCCTGATGCCGTGGGCCGTAGGGCAAGGCTGAAGGCCACACCCACTGGACGCTCAGAGGCGTCTCGCCCCAACCGGAGGCCGAGCGCCCGTCGGGGCCCTGCACCGTGAGTTTCACCCGGGCGCAGGTGACACTGGTGAGGGCCTCGGTGCCGAACTTCAACGGCACCCGCGTCGTGACCGGCAGGAACCACAGGGCGACGCCGGTGACCCGGCAGGTGGGGGCAGGCATGGGGAGAAGTGTTCCTGGAATGGCTTGCAATGAGGGGTGACGAGTTCGTGGAGACGGGGGCGGATACTTGGCGGATTCAGACCAGGTGTTCTTTCAAGTGGGCAAGGCTGCGGGTGGCGATGGCTTCCGGGCCTTCGTCAAACACGAATACCTCGACCGAGACCCAGCCTTCGTAGCCCGTGTTGCGCAGGGCTTGGCCGATGGGCCGATAGTCGGTGTCGCCGAAGCCTGGACCCTTCAGATTCTCGTCGTTGGCGTGGAAGTACGAGAATCGGCCGCGGAAGGCCTCGATGGTCTCGGCCACCGGCCGGCTTTCGGAGCACATGGCCTTCACGTCGAGCATGATTTGAAAGGCTGGCGAACCCATGACATCAGCCAGGCTGCAGGTCTCGGCGGCGGTGTTGAGGAAGTTGGTTTCCGATGGCGCGAGGGGCTCGAGACAAATCACCACCCCCCGTTCTTCGGCCGTGCGCGTCGCTGGGCGGAAGGTCTCCAGTGTCCAGGCCCGTGCCTGCTCGGGCGTCACCCCGGGCAGGATGTCCCGGCGCTTGGGCGAGCCGAAGATCATCCGCGTGCCGCCGAGGTCGGCGCAGAAGTCCACCGCATGGCGCAAGTAGTCGGCGGCCCGTTGGCGCGAGGCCGGATCCGGATGGTTCACGTGCATGCCTTCGGTAAAGGCCAGCACCCAGTGAATGCCCGAGACGACGATCCCGGAGTCTTCGGCCAGTTGCCGGATTTCACGCCGGCGACCGGCGGAAATATCGGTAATCAACGGCGCCAGCGTGAAGGGTGCGATCTCGACCCCCTGATAGCCGGCTTTCGCGATGAACGGAAACGCCTTCTCCAGGGGCCACTCCTTGAAGATCTCGTTGCAGATGGCCCAGTGCATTGGTTGACCATCGGCCGTGCCGGCTGGGGCATCAATCCAATTGCAGGCATGGCAATGAGCCAACGATTCAATTGGATCGGTCGTGCTGGCTGCGCCTTCTTCCGCAAGAGCTTCGTTGTTCGCTCGATCCGGGTCTCAACCATGGGCCTTCAATCGGCCCGCGCCTCGCTCTCGCCTCGTCTTGCGAAAGAATCCGCTACGCCATCCCTTTCCTCCCGACTGAATCGTTGGCTGAGGCCGCGGACATGACGATTCACCAACTGTTGGTTGAGACTCTGCCCCCGCCGGTGTTTCCGGATGAACAGGAATTGCTGGAGCGGAGCCCATGGAACGAAGCTCTGAAACCGGGACGACCACGTTGTTGCCTGGAAGGCCCACCCAAGCCGGTACCACCCCGAACAATGAGGAATATTGCATCGACGCTATCACTGAGTAAAAATACTCAACACATTGAGTAAAATGAAAAACTACCAGCGCAGCCAAGCCGCTGAACTGGCTCGGCGCCTCTTGGAGCCTCGTCGATTCATTCAGGTGGTCGCCGGGCCGCGGCAGACGGGTAAGACCACACTGGTCCAGCAGGTCACCGATAAATTGGATGGGCCTGTTCGCTATGCCAGCGCCGATGAACCTACCTTGCGCGGTCCCGAATGGATCGCTCAGCAGTGGGAGGCGGCCCGGTTGTCCTCCCGCGGGGAGGATCGAAGCCGGGTCCTGGTGCTGGATGAAATCCAAAAGATTCCCGGATGGTCCGAGACCGTGAAACGTCTCTGGGACGAGGACACCCGGGCCCGGCGCAATCTGGTCGTCGTGTTGCTGGGTTCAGCTCCGCTACTCCTCGCCCGAGGTCTGACCGAGAGTCTTGCGGGCCGTTTCGAGACCTTGTCCGTGCCGCACTGGTCATTCGGCGAGATGAGGGAGGCCTTTGGTTGGTCGCTCGACGAATTCCTCTTCCATGGAGGCTATCCGGGCGCTGCGTCGTTGATCCCGGAGCCGGGGCGGTGGTCGCGGTACATTTCCGACAGCCTCATCGAGACCTCGATTTCCCGGGATGTCCTGTTGCTCTCGAGGGTGGACAAACCGGCGTTGCTGAGGCGGTTGTTCGAGTTAGCCTGCCGGTATTCAGGTCAGATTCTCTCTTACACGAAGATGCTCGGACAACTCCAGGATGCTGGAAACACCACCACGCTGGCGCATTACCTGGACCTGTTGGCTGGGGCTGGAATGGTGTGCGGTCTTCCGAAACATGCCGGTGATTCCGCGAGGACCCGCGCCTCGAGCCCCAAGCTCCAGGTGCTGAACACCGCCCTGATGACCGCAGGCCTTGGGTGGACTTTGGAGGAAGCTCGACGGGATCGTGAGTTCTGGGGCCATCTGGTGGAAAGCGCGGTGGGTGCTCATCTGGCCAACGGGGCTGCCGACGGACGTTACGAGGTGGGCTACTGGCGAGAGCGCAACCACGAGGTGGATTTCGTCGTGAGCCGGGGGCGACGACTCACCGCCATCGAGGTCAAGAGCGGTCGCGCGCCCTCCGTCCATCCGGGCATTGCGGCCTTCGTCTCGGCGTTCCAGCCGCAGCGGACACTTCTCGTGGGCGGCGACGGGATCCCGATCGAAGAATTCCTCAGTCATCCGCCCTCCCATTGGGTGGCCTAGATGGAAGGGTAGAGGTAGGCCGGGCGGGGTTGCTGTTCAAAGGGGACCACCGGTGTGGTTGACGTGACGGGCGCATCTGGCTTGGGCGAAGCCGCGTTGGCGCTCCCGGATCACGTGCCGCAGAAGGTTCGGCAGCGCGGGGTTCCCGGCGGCGGCGGTTGGCTCAACGACTCCGGGGACCCGGTCTCGCGGTAGGGTGTTTTAAGGGCCGTGAGCAGATTATGAAACGGTGTCCAGTCGTTCTGTTCTGAGGCCGCATCGAGGGCGGCCTGAACCGCATGGTTGCGGGGAATGATCACGGGGTTGTGCCGGTGCATGCATTCCAGCACCCGGGGTAGGGCGAGGCCCTGACGTTCGAGGCGCTCGTTCCAGCGTCGGTGCCAGTCGAGGAATTTCGAGTCCGACGGGGTGGACTCCGAGTGGGCCAGGTTCTGCTGATCCGCATTCAGATTGGAGGCCGTTGATCCGCTCGGGCCGGGAGCGATGGGTCGGAGCCCGCGGAAGGTCTGGGTGAAGTCCGCCTGCGTGGAATGCATCCAGGCGAGGAGGTCTTCGATCAGGGCGGCGTCGGCATCCTCCTCGGTCAGGAGTCCGAGCTTGCCGCGGTAGGTTGCGAGCCAGTTTCGTTGAAACTGGGCAGGGAAGGATTCCAGGCAGGCTTGTGCCACTTCGACGGCGGCGGACTCTTGGTCGTCCAGGATCGGCAGGAGTGCCTCGGCGAAGCGGGCGAGGTTCCATGAGGTGATCTTGGGTTGGTTGCCGAAGGCGTAGCGGCCTTGACGGTCAATGGAGCTGAAGACGGTGGCCGGGTCGTAGGCATCCATGAAGGCGCAGGGGCCGTAATCAATGGTTTCGCCGCTCACAGCCACATTGTCGGTGTTGAGAACGCCGTGCACGAAGCCCACCCGCATCCACTGGGCCACGAGGGCCGATTGCCGTTCGATGACCGCCTCGAGCAGGGACTTTCCGGGTTTCGGGTCGTTGGCGCGCTCCGGGAAATGCCGAAGCAGGGTGTATGCGGCGAGGGTTTTCAGGGCCTGCACGTCGCCGAGGGCCGAGAACAACTCGAAGGTGCCGACGCGAATGTGGCTGGCAGCAATTCGTGTCAGGACAGCGCCGGGAAGGGTTGTCTCGCGGAAGACCGGTTCGCCGGTGAGGGCGACTGCCAGGCTGCGGGTCGTCGGAATACCCAGCGCGTGCATGGCCTCGCTGATCAGGTATTCCCGAAGCATCGGGCCCAGCGCCGCACGGCCGTCTCCGCCCCGCGAATAGGGGGTGAGGCCCGGCCCCTTGAGCTGGATGTCCCAACGCCGTCCTGCTGGGTCGAGGTGCTCCCCGAGCAGGATAGCTCGGCCGTCGCCCAGTCGGGCCAGATTGCCGAACTGGTGCCCGGCATAGGCCTGCGCGATGGGTTCTGATCCCTCGAAGAGCTGGTTGCCCACGAAGAAACCCACTTGCTCGGGTTGCCCCAATTGATGGCCGTCGAGGCCAAGAGTGTTGGCCAAGTCGTGGTTGAAGATTCCCCAGCGAGGCCCGGAAACAGGCGTTGGAGGCACAGGGCTGTGCAAACCTTCCGGCAGTCGTACGTACGAATTATCCCAGCGCCACCCCGCACTGGATGAGGCTGGTTTGCCGGCCGGAATTTCGGCCTCTGGGGTCCAATCGGGCGGCTCAGAGGGCATGAGCTTGGAGGGCTTCCAGGGAAATGAGCTCCAGCACCCGCTTGTTGCATGCCTCGAGGATCACCGGGGGAGCGCAGCCGGCGCCATAAGCCTCCTTCCACCGCAGAGCGCACAGACACCAGCGATCACCAGGGCGCAAACCGGGGAAATCGTACGCGGGCATGGGAGTGGAAAGGTCGTTGCCAGCGGCCTGGGAGAACTCCAGAAACTCAGCGGTCACTTCAGCACAGACGATATGGCGGCCGGTGTCTTGGGGTCCGGTGCGGCAGTAGCCATCGCGGTAGAAGCCCGTCTGAGGAGCAAAGCAGCAGGGCTCCAAAGGCAGCCCCAGCACATTGAGCTCCGGCGTTTTGGTGGGACGTTGTGATTCCATCGATGGGCCGACGATAACCCGGAAAGTTCCGCGGCAAAGGGTGCATTCGCTTCGGGATTTCAAGAGTCAACCCGGCACGGGGTGGCGCTGGAACGGCCTCTCTAGAGTTTACCTGCCTCCGTTTGGAGGGTGTTTGCCGGCGGACTGAACGACTGGATTCAGAGCCTGTCTGAAAATGGGGAGGGTTCTGTTTGGTAGAGAAGGGTTCGATTGGCAAGGCGCGCGGAGGAAGCAGACCCGCAGCGGTCTGTGACCGACAAGCAACGCCGCCAGCGGGCCCTTCCCTCCCAAACC
>CAMCYJ010000079.1 GCA_945883815.1 Akkermansia muciniphila
ACCTCGGCAAGAACGCCCCACCGAATGGCTAATCCCCTCTCATCCCCCGGTCTGACGTTGCGGATGCCGAAGTCTCAATTGGCGGTTGCATTCTTCGTATTGGGCTCGTTGCTGCTGCTGATCCAGCCGATCCCGTCGTTCCTGCTCGACGCACTCATCGTAGTGAGCCTCGGAAGCTCAGTGCTCACACTGATGGTGGTACTCTTCCTTCGGGACCCGGCGGAATTCTCGACTTTCCCAACGCTCCTGCTCATCACCACGTTGTTTCGGTTGGGTCTCAACGTGGCTTCGACCCGGTTGATCCTGAGCACTGGGGAGGCAGGCCAGATCATCTCCGCCTTCGGTGAACAAGTTGTCGGAGGCAACTACGTCATCGGCGTCATCATCTTCGCGCTGCTGACGGTCATCAACTTCGTGGTCATCACCAAGGGTGCAGGGCGCATTGCCGAGGTTGCGGCACGCTTCACACTCGATGCTCTGCCGGGCAAGCAAATGGCCATCGACCAGGAACTCAATTCTGGGGCTATTTCGGAGGTAGTGGCCCGGCAACGCCGACAGATGCTGCAGCGCGAGATCGATTTCTACGGAGCCATGGATGGCTCCTCGAAATTCGTTCGCGGTGACGCCATCGCGGCGATCCTGATCGCGGTCATCAATATTGTCGGTGGATTTCTCATCGGCGTCTTCCAGCGAAACGAGTCGGCCCTGGAGGTGCTGAGCCGGTATACCATCCTGTCCATCGGCGACGGTCTAGTTTCACAGGTCCCCTCCTTGATCTTCTCGACCGCAGCGGCATTGCTGGTGACCCGAGCGGCCGCCCGAGAGGACCTCGGAACGGCGCTGGGTCAGCAGTTGGTGCTCCAACGGCGTCCTGTTCTCCTCACCGCCGCCGCGCTGGGATTCGGGGCATTGATGCCCGGGTTTCCTACGATTCTGTTGCTGTGTGCCTCCGGCCTCCTCTTTGCTTTATGGCGGAAGCTACCCGAGCGACCCGCCATCCTTGTGGGTTCTGAGTCCGGACCCAATGAGACGGGCACCAAAGACGCTCCTAAGACCGGTCAAGAGCCCATTCAGCAACTCCTCTCCGTGGATCCATTGGAAGTTCAGTTGGGATTTGGATTGGTGACCCTGGCCGACGTCAGCAAAGGAGGTGACCTGCTCGAGCGAGTCACCGGAGTGCGTAAAAATTTCGCCCAAACCATGGGATTCGTAGTCCCCTCGGTCCGCCTTTGGGACAACCTTCAATTGGACTCCCAAGAGTACCAGATTCTTTTCCGTGGAAACATGGTGGGTCGAGGTACGTTGCGCCCGGGCCGCTGGCTGGCCATGAACATCAGTCATAGCGACCAGGTCATCCCAGGTGAGGCCACCACCGAGCCGGTCTTCAATCTACCGGCTGTCTGGATCGATGAACTCCACCGCAGCAGAGCGGAGTTGGCCGGATACACGGTGGTGGATTCCACGTCGGTGCTGGTCACTCATTTCCAGGAATGCATCCGCCGCCATGCCCATCAACTGCTCAGTCGACAGGATGTGGACGGTCTCCTGGACAATCTCAAGAAGACCCAAAGCGCCCTGGTGAACGAACTGGTGCCGACACAACTGAATCTGGGTCAGGTTCAGCGCATCCTCCAGAACCTCCTGATTGAGGGTATTTCAATCCGGAACCTTGTGAGCATCCTGGAGCGAGTGGCCGACAGCGCGGCGATCACCAAGAACATCGACGAATTGTCCGAACAGGCACGGCGTTCCATTGGACCGGGGTTGGTCCAGGGCTACTTGGATGACCGGGGTAATCTTGCGGCCATCACGTTGGAGAGTTGGTTGGAAGAAGAGTTGGCCAAAGGACTCCATCCGGGAATGACCGAAAATACGCTGGCCTTGACGCCCATGGCGGCCCAGCACCTGAGTTTTCATATCGGCAAGGCGATCCAACCGGCAGTGGCCGAGGGGCGCATTCCGGTGTTGCTGTGTTCTGGAGTCATCCGCCTCGGTCTCCGGAAGTTCTTCGGTCCCACCTATCCAGATTTGCGGTTTCTGGCTTACGAGGAACTGCCTCCACGACTCCGGGTCAACACCGAGTACTCGATCCCCAGTCTTCCTTGATTCATCGGCATGAATCCCCATTTCTCTGATCGATCCGCGATGCCCCAGACGGGCTTGATGCTGTTCAAAGGCCATACGGCTGAAGAAGCGTTGGCCAAGGTCCATCAAAGTCTTGGGGCTTCGGCCATTGTGGTGCAACTCAAGCGCGTCCCATCCGCCGGCGTTGGTCGGATATGGGGAGCCATGGAGATTGAAGCGTGGGCTCAAGCACCCGCACCACCGGCACCGCCCCAACCAGTTGCCAAGGTGCGCGCGGCTTCGAAAGAAGCCCGGACAATGGACCTGCTTAGGAGCCTGGGACTCAATGAAGAATCAGTCCGGCGAGTGCACCAATCCATTCCTGTTTCAGGCACGCCCTTGACGAACCAGGAGGCCTGTCTCCAGTTGGGGGCTGCCCTGCTCGCAGCGTGGGACAACGCCACCAAGCGGATTCCCAGAACACCCAGGCGGATTGCCCTGATCGGAGCAGCCGGCTCCGGAAAAAGCGTCGCTACGGCCAAGTGGATCACCATTGAATCGCTGCGCCACCAGCAGGAATGCCGGATCTGGTGTCTCGATGGAATCGTGGCCAACTCGGCAGAGTTTTTGTCCCAGCACGCCGAACTGCTGGGGATTCCCGTGGAGACCACTTGGAATCCGGGTCTACCGCCATTTTCCCGCGAGTTTTTGGACCTGCCGGGTTGGAACCCCTCCGATCCCGATGTCTCCGATCGGATGGCCAATTTGCTCGACCGCTTTGAACCCGACTGCCTGCTGCTGACACTGAATGCAGCCTATGAGGCGTCCATTCTCCAGAATCAGACGATGCAGTTCATGCAATTCCGGCCGCATGGGTTGCTCCTAACGCATTTGGACGAGTGTGAGTCTCCAGCCAAAGTTTGGAACCTCGTCCTTGCGAGCGGTATAGCCGTCTTCGGGACATCGAGCGGTCGTTTCATTCCCGGCGGTTTCGATCGCACGGGAGGCGAATCTTGGATGGAACGCTTGTTCCAACAGGTCTGAATGGAGGCGCTTCCGCCAGCAAGGGCCCACTGGTGCTCGTCCAACCAGCCCCCCTTCAGAAAAGCTTCGCGAGTTCAGCAGCCTTGCTGACGGATTCGTTGCAGACCTGATCCAAGGCCTCACGTGGAACCTGATACCGCTGGCCGACCTTGTTGGCGAATATCTCGTTCCACTCCTCGCCGTGCGACGGGTGAAGCGAACTCACATAGTGGGCCGGATCAGGACGAGTCGGTGCCGCGGTATCATTGTGGTCTTTGAGGCAAAGCATCACATCCTCAGGCAGTTCCCAATTCAACGCCACCAATGCTCCGACCTCGGCATGGTCCCACCCGAGGGTCTCATGCTCCAGCGCGTGGAGATCCCGCTTCTCTTCGACGGCGGTCGAAAAGATCTTCATATAGTCGTCCTTCTTGCTGCTGACGATCAACGGAACGCTGAGGTCCTGCAGGAACCCGGCGGTGAAGGAGAGGTTGGCTTTAGAGGGCTGGACCATGTCGGCGAGTTCCCGAGCTAGAACAGCACGGCGAGAACTAGCCTTCCAGAAGTCACCGAGCGGGAACTTCGGATGGGTCTGACTGGGCAACGCTGCCTTCGAACCGACGATCATCACGATACGCTCCAGATCGGCATTGCCCATGAGCATGATGGCGTGATCCAGGGACTGCACCTTGCTCTTCGGCGAGTAGGCCGTGGAGTTCACCGTGTTCATCACCTTGCCGACCAACTGGGCGTCGACCGACATGACCTCCATGATCTTCCCGGGAGTCGTGTCCGGATCCCGGAGCCGCCGCAGGGTTTCGAAGACAGCCTTCCGAAATCGAGGAACCTCGACGTCCCCGAGGAGTTGGCGGATACGGTCTTTGACGTCGTTCGAAGACCACCCAGCGTACGGATTGACGATCGCCGGTGCGGCTGGAACGACGATGCCAGACGGCGTGGTGGCCGATCCCGGCACCCCCACCATGGCTCCACCCACCGCCGTGCCGCGGATCAAGCTGGGGCGAGGCCGCTCGATGACCTGGATGATCGGTCGGCGCGGAGCGATGATGGCTCCCTTGCCTCGGCGACCGCCCTTCCCGGCCGATGCCTTGGGCTTTGGAGCTGGCTTGGGACGGGATGGCGGAATGACCGGCTTTGCCCCTCCGTGCCCATGGGTCGCCTTCCAAATCGACAGAGCCGAGTTGGATTCGGCCTCTGGGTTTCCCGTTTTTAGAATCCGCCCTTTCAAGGCGCCCTGGAGCAACGAGCCCAGCGAACGCGCCAACAGAGCGGCCTTTCCGGATTTCGAGACCGGAGAAACCGGGGAAGGTGCTGATTTTAGGGGAGATCCCTCGACCGGTTTCATGGGGGTTGCTATTCGCCGCGGCGGCCCAATTGGTTGCTGAAGATCGTCAGCAATCCGCCCAGACCCACGTAGCCCACCAGGGTCAGCAGATTCACAACGAATTGGGCGGGCACTGTCTTGGGGAGTACATCTCCGAAACCGAGGGTCAAGGCCACTACGAAGGAAAAGTAAATGGTTTCATACCAGCTTCGCTGGAAGTCGGGTGGAACAAACAATGCCGGAGTCACCACCCCCAACGGGGCGGAACTTTGCCAACTGGCTCCATGCCCTTCCGACCCAGCCAAACTCAAGGCCGCAAGAAGATTTCCGCCATCCTGATCCTTCAGTTCCAGGGGTGATTGAGTCGACCACACGGCGAAAGCATCCTCCTTGGGCAGGTAAGCCGCGGTGATCGCCTGATGGGTGGTGGCATGGATTCGTTCGCACAGTTGGTTGAGCGAATCCTTCTCTGGGTCGTAAGGAACGACTGTACCGTTGATCTTCAGGGCCCCGGTGGTCAGGGCCGTTGCAAAGCCGGCGGACTTCATCGGGACATCCGGATCCACCTTGGTGAGGCTGTCCGGCAGGAGGGCAAAAACGAGGGCAAAGGCGCCGATCAGCAAGAAATTCAGGACCACCCACCGGAATAGGCTTCGTCCGCAATCCGAGGTCAGCCACCAGAGCCAATAGACCACCCGTGCCATCCGGCCTTGGTTGCGAAATTCTTCGAGGTAGTTCTCATCCACGATGTGACGGCGCACCAAATAAGCACCGGTGAAATCAATGTCTCGAATGTCGGAACCGATCCAATTCGCAGTCGTATAGTTCTTCAATCCGCGCAATTGAATCGCATGCAAGTCGGCCTTGCCGAAATCCGCATGATTGACGTCGCATTCGCGTAGGTCGCTTCCGGTCAGATTCGCCTGGTTGAACTCGGTCTCTTGCAATTTGCATTCCAGGAGTCGCGCATCCTGTATGGACGCCAGATGGACCCGTGCCTTCGTCCAACTCGACTTGATCGCACTGGCACCGTCCAGGTTTGCTCGTATCAGATTGGCACCGTCGAATGTAGCATCGCCAAAGCCGGCTCCCTGCGCCGAAGCTTCACTCAGATTGGCTCCCCGAAAGGAGGACGCCATGAACTCACCGCCATCTAGGCAAGCTTGGAACAGCGTCGCCTCATCGAATTTAGCATGGGTGGCAACCACCCCCTTGAAATTGCAGCGACTGAGTTCACTGCCGGTGAAATCACAACCCGAAAGGTCCAGTCCACTGAAATCCCGACCGAGAAAGTTCATGCCCGAAAGCCGCTGCAACTCGATGGGAAGCGCTTCTCCAGCAACCTGTGCTTGGCGGTAGCGGATGAGGATTTCATCTTCGCGACTCAATGTGTCGCTGGTGACCGGGGTTCCCGTCTCCAAAGAATCCGGGACCACAGGAGCCTCCGTCTCAGTGGACAACGGGTTCTCAATAGGATCTTTTTCGGTCAACTCGGTGGACATGGCAATACTCTGAGAGAAACAAATCGACGCCTCTCCCCGAAGGAGGCATGCGTCAGAACAACTGCCGCCTTAAGGAAGTATTGCGGTTTGATTGGATTCCCGACGCCTGTAGTCTAATTAACTCTGGCGTTTGGAAGCGGTGCACCCTGACAGAGCGGGTTGGAAACCGGGTCGATACCGTCCCTTGATCGTCCGTCTCGTAGGTTGAATCATCCATAGAATTCCGCATGACCACTGTTTTCCTTGCTGACGACCATGCGATTGTACGCCGGGGATTCAGCATGATCCTCGCGGCTCAGTCGGATTTCCGTGTCATCGCCGAGGTGTCCAACGGTCGAGAGGCAGTCGAACAGGGAGAAAAACTCCAACCAGCACTGTGCGTGATGGACGTGAGCATGCCCGACCTCAATGGCATCGAGGCCACGCGCTGCCTGCTCAAGGCTTCACCGCGAACCCGTGTGGTGGCAGTATCGATGCACAAGGACTCGGTGTACGTGCGCGAAATCCTGCGGGCCGGTGCCAAGGGCTACGTGCTCAAGGACAGCAGTGAATCGGAGTTTCTCAAGGCGGTCCGGGCGGTTTCGTTGGGCAAGGGATATCTTAGTCCCGACATCGCCGATGCGGTCCTGGATGATTACCGCAAGCATGTCACCAATCCGATTGATTTGCTGTCCACCCGTGAACGTGAAGTGCTCCAACTCATCGCGGAGAGCAAAACCAACAAGGAAATCGCCACGACGTTGAATCTCAGCGTCTACACGGTGGAGGCACACCGCGGCCGCATCATGGAGAAACTCAATATGCACAGCATCAGCGAGTTGGTTCGCTTTGCTTTTCGAAATGGTCTAATTGATTGATCCATGACACCGCGGAACTCCTAGCTGAATGGCCGCATCACCCAGCACACGGTGTTGCGCGGTTTGGTGCCAGGGTTTGCTCTCGTAATGGTCCTTTTGGGTGTCGCAGGTCTGGTGGCGGTGCGGCAAAGCCGGCAAATCCGCCGCGGTGCCGCCGCGATCGTGAGCAACCAACTGACGGTGACCCGCCTGATCCAAGAAGCTCAGGCCGAGGAAGACACTCTGGCAGTCACCCTCTATTGGCTGGGTACGGAGGAGTCCTCCGATCGGCGAAGCCAGCGTTTGCAGGAATTGAAAGAGGCGGATCGATCCTTGGCCCGGCTAGCCGACGAGGCAGCTCGCACACCGGATGCCAGCCGCTGGAAGGAACTCGCCGCCGAGACCCAACTGTTCTCGCGCGAGGCGGAACAAGCGATCCGCAGCGGGGCTCCCGTCTCGAATCAAGCCATGGTCCCCCTCATCGCCCGGCATGAGCGGGTTCTGGCCCTGATCCGGGAACTCATCCAGACGAGCAATCAGCGCCTCATTCGGGAAGATCGTGAACTGAACCTTCAAATCCAGGACATGGCCGATGGGTCGACCTTTTTGTTGGGTAGTTCCTTCGTTCTGGCAGCAGCTTGCGCCATCGGAACCATCCTCTACGTCCGCTGGAGCATCCATCGGATGGAACAGCAGACCGACCAATTGAACCGTGTGTCTTGGCACATGTTGCAAACCCAGGAGGAAGCGGCTCGCCGTTTCTCGCACGAACTTCACGACGAACTCGACCAATCGCTCGCCGCGATCCGCGCCAACCTCACCTACCGCGCGGAAACGGACACCGAACAACGGCGATCCGACTGCGTGGCCTTGGTGGATGAGTCCATCGCCAACGTGCGGGAATTGTCCCAACTCTTGCGACCGGTCATGTTGGATGATTTTGGACTGGAGGCGGGTTTGCGTTGGTTGGTTGAGAAGTTCGGTCAACGAACCCGGATCCAGGTGGAATTCAAATCCGACCTGGAGGAACGCCTGCACGGCGAGATTGAAACGCATTTATTCCGGATCACTCAGGAGTCGCTGACCAATGTCGCTCGACACTCTTCCGCGAAAAAAGTGTCCATCCAACTGAGCAGCCGCGATGGGCAGGTGCGCTTGGTGATCGAGGACAATGGCATCGGTATCGCAACCGATGACCCAAGACCCATGAGCAGTCTGGGACTGGTAGGCATGACCGCCCGGGCGGAACAGTGCGGCGGATGGGTGCGCCTGGAACCAGCCGATCCCACGGGTTTGCGGGTGGTCGTCGAGGTGCCGCTGGTGAAGTCCGAGGAGTCTGCGGGATAGCCCACCACTCACTCGGACTTCACCGTTCTCGCATCAGGCCTTCTTAACGCGGGCCGCCATGGGATCCGCGGAGACGGGCTTGTGGTCCTCCAACCCTTCGACAATCAATTCGCGGTTTTCCAAACGCCAGTCATCGGCCATTTCATGGAGCCTGCGAAGGACCGAGTGATCCACCAGGTGGGTCTTGCTCAGGTTGATTCGCACCGTGGAATGCTCCCGCAGGATCAGGATCTGCTTCCGTAGAGACAACCAATTGCTGAAAATCGCCGCCTTCTCGACGTGAATCACCGTCTGACCCGAGGCCGGGTCTTTGGTAACCGTGGCCGCTGCCGAGAACAGATTGGTAACCGAGGTTCCATTGGCCAAATGGATCACAATATTCAGTAAAATGCCCGCAGCGATACCGATGAGCAAATCGGTAGCCAAGGTGGCGATGAGGGTGGCAACGAAGACCGCCAACTGAGCTTTGCCCAACCGCCACATGCGGGCAAATTCCTTGGGCGAGGCGAGGTTGTAACCGGTGAAGACCAACATGCCGGCCAGCGCTGCCAGAGGGATGTTGTTCAGCAACCGAGGCACACTGGCTACCAAGACCAGAAGGAAGGCCCCATGCCAGAAGTTGGCCCAGCGCGTCCGGGCTCCATTGTTGCGGTTGGCAGATGATCGAACGATTTCACTAATCATCGGAATGCCACCGATGCAGGCGACCAGTGTGTTGGCGATGCCCACAGCCAGCAGGTCGCGGTTCAATTTGGTCCGACGGTGCCACGGATCCAGCAAGTCTACCGCCCTGGCGCTCAAGAGGGATTCCAACGCTCCCACCAGGGAATACATCACGATCCACTTGATGCTGGCACCAGTGAAGAGGGCCGAGAAATCGGGGAACTGGATGCCCGAGAGCATGTTGAGCGGCAAGGACACCAGGTTTTTTGGGCTCAACTTGAAATCGTGACCTTGGAATTGGTAGACGTGCTCGTGCTGGAAATCCAAGAAGAAGGCCAGCGGAGTTGCTACGAGAAGGACGATGAGAGGTCCGGGAATGGATTGAACCAGGCGATTCTTGATGAGGAGGCGCCCAAAGAGCAGTGCCAGAGAGCCTAAACCAATCAAAGCAATGGCTGGATTCAAGTGGGCAATGCTGGAAGGGATTTCAGCGAGCAATTCCAAGGGTTCCTTGGCGTGCGCTGTGACCCCCAGCGCCACATGGATTTGCTTGGAGATGATGATGACGCCGATGGAGGCCAGCATTCCGTACACCGCAGCGACCGGGCAGAATTCGCCCAAGGTTCCCAGTTTGAGGGATCCGAAGAGGATTTGTAGGACTCCAGCAGCCACACCAACGGCCAGTGCTTTCTCGTAGCCCAACTCCTGCACAGAACCCAAAACAATGACGATCAAGCCCGCCGCCGGCCCTTTGATCGTCAATTCCGAGTTGCTGAGAAATGGAGTCAGCATCCCACCGACAATCGCGGTGAAGATACCCGCGATCGGCGGCACCCCCGAAGCGACTGAAATGCCCAGGCACAGTGGCAAAGCGATCAAGAAGACTAGGAGGCCGGACGCGAAGTCCTTCGATAGGTGCTCCTTGAAGCCGGTGAAGTCGCCCACCGGCTTGGGGCCCGAAGTGGCAGGGTGAGGTTGAACTGAAGGCATGTATGATTATTGCTGTGGACCGCCCCGGTGGATGAGTCCTGCGGCTTAAATCATCAACGCTTTTCGAATCGGGTAACCGCTAATTCGACGGAAATTGCAATGCACCGGGAACGTCAAACCTAGATTCCCGCAATCAAATGGCCTTGCGCCAGTCCTCCAACACCACACCGATGACATCCGGGCTCAAGAAAGCCAACCCCAGTGAGACACCCCGGATTGCCGAGACCAGATCGATTTCCGCATTGTCCTTGAGCAGGTAGCCACGAGCCCCTGCCCGGAGCATCTCACTGACATGGACCCCGTCCCAATATACGGAAAGAGCCAGCACCCGAGTCAGTGGATATTGGGCACTCACCTGCCGGGTGACCTCGACACCGTCGATCAACAAATGGGTGACCTCCAGGACGAGCACATCCGGCTGCAACTGCCCCAGCATCTCCACGGCGAGTCGACCGTTGTCGGTATCGCCTACGATCTTAATCCATTCTTGTCCCTCCAAGATCCGTCGCAACCCCTGTCGGACCAGACTGTCACCTTCGGCCAGTAGGACCCGGATTTTGGAAGAAGGTCTCATGTCTAGGTTGCGGGTGTCTGAACTTCAGAGCCGAGCCCACAGGCCGAGCATTATCGATTAGGACTTAGGCCGTCCGGGGGCTTTGACCGTCGCCTTCGGAGTGGCCGCCGAGTAGTCGCGGGAATCCGGAACTCCTCCACCGAGGGCCTTATAGGCCTTCACGGCCGCCATCAGTTGAATTTCTTTCATCTCAACGAGCTCCACCCGGGACTCGAGCGCCTCGCGTTGGGTGAGGAGCACCTCGGTGTAGTCGGCTCGTGCAGAGTTGAAAAGTTGCGAAGACATCGTGGCCGCATCGGAGAGGGCCTCCACCTGGCGGGACTTCAATTCATACCCCTGCCCCACGTTGCGGACTTGGGAAAGCGCATTGACCACCTCGACGTAAGCCTTGAGCACCGTCTGCTGGTATCGGTAAACAGCGGCCACCTGGTGCGCAGAAGCGCCTTTGAACGCAGCCTTGATGGCGCTGCGATTGATGAGCGGCCCCACCAAATTGGCAGTCGCACCGTAGGCCAAGTTCTCCTTGGCGAGGATGGGAGAACCCATCGTGAACGACTCAATGCCCAGGACCGCTGAGACGTTCATCGCTGGATAGAATCGGGCAGCCGCAACCTTCACTTCCAACCCGGCTGCTTTCAGTTCCAGCTCCGCCTGGCGGACATCCGGCCGGTGCCGCAGCAGTTCCGAGGGGACACCGGTCTGCAACGGGCTCAGCATCCGGATCTCAAAGCCCTCGGGACTCCGTTCGATGGGCTGGTGATAACGTCCGGTCAGCACGTTCAACCGGTTCTCGTTCTCGATGATCAGCTGTTGAATTGCGAAAAGCTTGCTCCGGTTCTTGGAAACCTCTGCCTCGAAACGGCGCACCGCCAACTCCGTCACTCGGGCGGCGGACTTTTTGATCCGGACCGATTCCAGTGCCTTTTCCTGCATCTCCAGCATCCGTCGGTAAATGGCCAACTGGCTATCCAGGGACAGCAAATCGTAGTAGGTTTCAGAAATCTCGGCGACGAGGTGAGTCACCATGAAATTCCGTCCCTCCTGCGTGGCGAGGTAGCGCTGGACGGCGGCATCGCGCTCGTTGCGCAGCTTCTTCCAGATGTCGATCTCCCAGTCCAGATCGGCCGCGACACCATAGGTCGGCAACGGATCGGGAAACTTCTTTCCGGGCTGGATCTCGAGATTCTCTTCGACTGCTCCGTTGCGTGAGTTGACCGAGACCTTGTCAACCACTGCGGTGCCCCCAAGCCGCAAGAATGGGAATAGAGCCCCCCTCCGCGCATCGGTCTCAGCCTTTGCTACGGCAACCTCCTGCATCAGGATGTTGAGCTCCTGGTTGTTGGTCAGCGCGGTGGAGATCAGAGAGATCAGCACCGGATCCTGAAAATATTCACGCCATCCGATGACCACTGCGTTGGTCGCACCCTCGGTGCCAGGAAAACGATCCGGCAACGGGGCGACGGCTGAGGGCAGTGGGCCCGGCTTTGGGGCGACGCAACCCGGTGCGATCACGAGGACCGCGGCGGTGACGAGAATCCGGGTAATCTTGTAAGCGCTTTTCATAGGCCGATTCATTGCTGTTCGTGCTCCTCGCTGAGAGGCAATTGATCCTCATCGGGCAGCAGCTTGGAGCGCTGCGAGAGGCTGGCGAAGATGTAGTAGAGACCCGGGATCACGATGGCTCCCATCACCGTACCAAGGAGCATGCCACCTGCAGCGGAAGCTCCGATCGTGCGACTCGCGATGGCCCCTGCCCCGGAGGCGCGGAGCAGCGGGATCATGCCTGCGATGAAGGCGAATGACGTCATCAAGATCGGCCGAAACCGAGCCTTCGCGCCCTCGATCGCTGCATCGAAAATCGACATTCCCTGAAGTTGCTTCTGGGTGGCAAACTCCACGATGAGGATCGCGTTCTTGCCCAGCAAGCCAACCAGCATGATGAGCCCTACCTGAGCATAAATGTCGTTGTCCAATCCCATCCACTTCAGCAGGAAGAACGAGCCCATGACACCGACCGGCAGCGAGAGGATCACTGCCAGCGGCAATAGGAAACTCTCATACTGTCCGACCAGCACGAGATAGCCGAACATCAGCACGACGATGAATATGTAAATAGCTTCGTTGCCGCGGCGTGCCTCGTCGAAGGAGAGGCCCGCCCAAGCAATGTCGAAGCCGCGCGGAAGGGTCTGGGCTGCGACCTCCTGAATGGCCTTGATAGCATCGCCCGAGCTGAACCCATCGGCGGGTGCACCCTGAATCGTGGGTGCGGGATAAGCATTGTACCGAGTGATCTCGTTCAGTCCCAACTTGGGCTTCATCGTGACGAACGCCGAGTACGGGACCATTTCCCCTTTAGCATTCGCGACATAGAGGTCGTTGAGATCCTTTGGGAGCCGTCGGAACTTCGGATCAGCCTGGATGTAGAGCTTGAAGAACTGGCCAAACTTGATGAAGCCCTGTTCGTAGGTGCTGCCAATGAGGATCGAGAGATTGTCCATGGCCTTGCCGATGGAAACGCCCTTTTGCATCGCGGCCTTGTTGTCGATGACCAACTCGATTTGCGGGTATTTGGCGCTGAAGAAGGTGAAGAGACCCCGCAGCTCCTTGCGCTTGCCTAATGCCTCCATGAAATCGCGATTCACGACTTGAAGGCGGTCGTAGTCACCGGTCGCGGTCTTGTCTAGAAGGCGGAGCGAGAAGCCGCCCGCGGCACCATATCCGGGCACGGCAGGGGGTTCATAGAACTCGATCAGCACCCCCGGGATCGCCCGACAACGTCGTTCCAGTTCTGCGATGATTTGTGCTGCGGTCAGTTTGCGCTTCGACCAGTTCTTAAGGTTGATGAGGCAGGTGCCGGCATTCGAGCCGCGTCCCTCGGTCAATACCTCGTATCCCGCGAGCGATGAGACCGACTCAACACCTTCGATTTGCCGGGCGATTTGCTGCAACTCGGTGGACTTGGCGGAGGTGCGCTCCAGCGTGGAACCGGGCGGCGTCTGAAGGATCGCATAAATCATGCCCTGATCCTCGGCTGGGATGAAGCCGGCGGGGATGCGATCTCCCACCTGCTGGATCGCCACCATGGAGAGGGCGATAATCAGCAGGGTTACGAACCTGCGGTTCACGATACGTTTGAGGAACCCCGTGTAGGAGTTGGTGAACTGATCGAAAAAGCGGTTGAAGCAGGCGAGGAGCCAACCGATGGGGCCCTTTGGCGCATGATGTGCGTCGGGCTTTTTGAGGATCATGCCGCACAAGACTGGAGTCAGGGTCAACGCCATGACGCCCGAGAGCACGATGGAAACGGCCATGGTGATGGAAAACTCACGGTAGAACACCCCCACCGGACCGCTCATGAACGTCACTGGGACGAACACCGCCGTCATGACCAAAGTAATGGCGATGACCGCGCCGCCGATTTCATGCATCACCAGTTGTGTCGCCTTGTAGGGAGACAAACCGGTGTCATGCATCTTGGCGTGCACCGCTTCGACCACGACAATGGCGTTGTCGACGACGATGCCGATGGCCATCACCAGAGCGAAGAGCGTGATGAGGTTGATGGTGATGCCCATCATCTTCATCAAGAAGAAGGTTCCGATGAGGGAGACCGGAATCGCGAGCGCCGGGATGAGTGTCGACCGGACGTCGCCCAAGAAGACGAAAACCACCAGCGCGACGAGGATGAACGCCTCAATGAGGGTGTGGAGAACCTTTTCGAAGGATGCGTCGAGGAAGCTCGAGACGTCGTAGGTAATCTTGTAATCCATTCCAGACGGGAAGGATTTCGCTTTGAGCTCGGCGAGCTTGGCTTTGACCTCGCGGATGACGTCGTTGGCGTTACTGCCGTAGCTCTGCTTAATCACGATCGCGGCCGAAGGGCTGCCGTCGAGGTCCGAGTAGAGATCGTAGAACTCGCTGCCTAATTCAACAGTCGCCACGTCCTTCAGCCTGATTAGCTCCGAGGTAGGGCGATTTCTCTGAAAGCGCCAATGTCTGCAGATACGGAACGTCGCAGGGTCAGACCGCTCGAAGATTTAACTGGGCGAGAGACCGTGAGGCGGGACTAGGTTGGACTCACTGAGGGCCTGCCTGGGAGGAGTTTGCCCCCCCCTCTCCAGTTCAGCGGCTCCCCAGGCGGTTCTTGAGTTTGCGCGCACGTTTCTGGGCCGCTGCCACCTGAGCGGGAGACATCAGGCGCTCCAAATCATCTCGAGCCCGGGCCGCCCGCTCCATCTCGGTGGAAGCCAAGTTCCACCACGCATAAGACTCCACCACGTCCTTGGGCACGCCGTAACCGTTGGCGTGGCAAATCGCCAAATTGACCCAAGCCCTTGGGAATTTCTGATCTGAGGCGAGGGTGAACCAGCGGACGGCTTCCGCATAGTCCCGCTCCACACCTTGGCCGAGGAAGTAACAAAAACCCAGATTGTCCTGAGCTTCCGGCATACCCGCTGCAGCCGCTGACTTGTACCAGGTCACCGCCTCGATGGGGTTCTTGGGTGTCCCCAGTCCCGCCTGAAGGCATTCAGCCAGGCTGTTCTGAGCCGGGTGATTGCCCGCGATGGCTGCCTTTCGATACCAAGCGACCGCCGCCACGGGATCGGCAACGACCCCTTGCCCATTCTTGTAGCAGTACCCCAAGTTGTTTTGAGCCGCCGCATTCCCAGCATCGGCCGCTTTTTGGAACCAACCCACCGCCTCGACGGGATTGGCCGCGATGCCCGATCCCATCTGGTAACAGAAACCCAGGGAGTTCTGAGCGTCGGCCAATCCATGCTCCGCGGCCTTGCGGAACCATTTCACGGCCTGCTCCGGGTCGTTAGCAACCCCGCGCCCAGCTCGGTAGCAGCGGCCCAGAGCGTACTGTGCTGGAGCGTAGTCCAACTCCGCGGCCCGTTGAAACCACTCGGCGGCGGCCACCTCGTCTTTAGCTACCCCCAACCCACGCTCGTAAAGGACCCCCAGACGGTGTTGGTTTTCGGGGCTTCCCTTGACGGCTTCGAGTTTGGTCCTGAGAAACTCCTGATGGATTCCGGAGAGCGACTTGCCCTCGACACCCGCTGATGCCGCCAACATCAGAGCCATCCCCAGCGCCGACCAGTAAAGACATGTTCGGCCCCTGCCAATCGACTGGAATCTTGGATACGCGCTGTGACTCATGGGCTTCGGTGGTGGAGATCACTTTGGCCCACCCTGATAGCCGGCACCAGGACGGGCATGACAAGAATGCTCAACTTACATCAGTGCGTCGAATCCGCTGCGGCCTTTAGCGAAAACCGCACAAAACCCACCAAAAGCCACTAAAATACCCTTGGCATACCCTCTGCTGCGGGGTGGTTGTGCTGGTTATCGAATCTCAACAGAAGGTAAGAGGCGGGCTTCCGGAGAGCCCGGATACTCAGGTCTCGCTGGCATTCCCAGACGGGCTGCTCGGTTTTGAAACGCTGAGGGCTGCCGACTTGGAGGCCATAGCCGATGCTCCTCCCTTCTGTTGGCTCAAGTTTCAGGGGGGTTCCGCTCAATCGTTTCTGGTCGTTGCCCCGGTTTATGTCACCGCTTCCTACCGGTTTGAACTGGGTAGCACCGACTGCCGGACCTTGAACCTTACCCGAGCGAGCGATGCTGGGGTGCTGAATATCGTGACCCTCCGGCGTGACGGAGCTCTGACGGTCAATCTCAAGGGTCCTATTGTTTACAATAAGCTGACAGGCGAGGCCCGCCAGGTGGTGCCCATCAACGCGGCTGAATTGCCCGTCAACTTCCCTGTTGCCAACTAATCCCTCGCACTGACACGAGCCCATGTTGGTCCTTTCCAGAAAATTGAACGAAGCGATCCGAATCGGTGGAGATATTTCCATCCGGGTGGTTCGCATCGATCGAGACAGCGTCCGATTGGGTGTTTCTGCACCGAAGGACATCGGTGTCCACCGCGAGGAAATCTACGTGGAAATCGTCGAAAGCAATATCGCAGCCGCCGAATCGGCCACGCCTGAGCAACTTTCACTGCGACTCCAGCAACTCAAAACCGAAGCCGCAGCCAAACTTTAATCTAAACCCAAGCCCAACCCGAACCCTTACGAACCATGGTCATCAACAGTAACATCCAGGCGCAGCAGACGGCGAACAACCTGAATACCAGCGCAAACGCCCTCTCCAAATCCTTGTCCCGGTTGTCCTCCGGTTCCAAGATTATCGCACCTTCGGATGACGCCGCCGGTTTGGCGGTGAGCAGCCGTCTGGAATCGCAGCTCAAGCGTCTCGACGCTGCTATCAACAACGTCGTGAATGCCGTGTCATTCACCCAGACGCAGGACGGCTTCTTGAAGACGATCGACAAGGCGTTCCGCCGTATGTCGGAGCTGACCATGTTCGCTCAAGACTCCACCAAGAGCGCGAGTGACCTCACCTTGTACTCTCAGGAATTTACCCAGCTGCAGGATTACGTCCGGCAGACGGTGACCCAGACCTTCAACTCGGTGAAACTGTTCTCCGAAGACCCGTTGGCAGTTACCATCGACTCCAGCGGCACAACCTTTGACATGGCTCCGATCAACCTGTCGAAGTCCGAGTATACAGCATCACTCAGCGTTGCGCAGAGTTTGACGAACGCAAACGTGTCTAATATCGCAAGGTTGAGCGGCGGTACCATTCAGTTGACGATCACCGCCGATGAATATGCCAAGATGGCTAAGGGTGGTTCATTGACCCTTTCTGGACTCACCACAGCCACGCCCACAGGAGGTTCCGCTACCGATATCTCCAGTCTGAATGGAACTTTCGATATCAGCCAAGCCTTTCAGGTCGGAACCACTTACATCGTTGAGTTAGACGGATCCACTGGCGATACCACTGCTCTCGGCGTGCCCACGAGTTGGACTTCGGGCGGGACGGCAGGGGCAACATCCTATGTCGAGGGTGACACACTCACCGCAGCAGTGGCAGCGACCGGCTTGACCTATACCGGAACCAACGCCACCGGCCTTGCCGCCAAGACCGGACTCGACATCACTTCTGTCCCCCGCGCGCAGGCAGCACTCACCCGAATCCGCAACTCCATCGATAAGTTGGCTCAGGATCGCGCGTCGTTGGGTGCTGTGCAAAGCCGACTCAACTTCACCAATGAACAGTTGACGGTGACTAAGGAAAATCTCAGCGCCGCCATCTCGCGCATCGCCGACGTCGACGTGGCCGAAGAGGCCAC
>CAMCYJ010000080.1 GCA_945883815.1 Akkermansia muciniphila
ATTGCAGGGTAAATCCCAACAGAAACAGAGGCATGACACTGATCCCCAGTGGGGAGGCGGACAGGGAGTCGGCCCACAGACCGCTCAGGACGGCCAGAGAAATGGTGATCCCAAAACCATGGGTCAAGGCCGCGTAGCAGATGAGCGCGGGGCTCAGTGCCATGGGGACGGTCAGCCATTGTCGCAGGCCCGAGAATTGGGTCTGAGCGAATACCGACAGCCACGTCACCACGAAGAGCATGATCAGGGTGAAGCGGTTCATGGCTGCAGCACCCACACTTCCTCGAGGCGGTTGAGATTGGCCGCCAGACGGACGCGGGCGGTCGTGAACACGTTGCCGTCCTCGTTTCGGGTGTCCACGATGGTCCCGACCGGGAGGCCCGCCGGGAATACCCCGCCCAAGCCGCTGGTAAGAACGACTTGGCCCGCCATGATTCCCGGGCAGTTCTGCAGCAGGGTCATTTCCACCAACCCGCCATCACCCGAAAGGGTTTGGCCGGGTTTGATGATCCCCAGATCGCGGGTCTCTTTGACCACCACTGCCACTCCGCATTCGGCATCCCCGACCAGCGCTACCTGGGAGTGGCTGATGCCTGCCTGACTGACCCGGCCAACCAGGCCTGCGCCGGTCATCACGACTTGGTCGGTTTTCAGGTTGTCCCGGGATCCCAGATTGACCTGGATAGTGCGCCACCAGGTTGTCGGGTCCCGTCCCACCACTCGCGCCAACTTGAGGTGCCAAGGGCCGCGTGGGGCCGCACCGATAGCGACCCGCAGTCGCTGGTTCTCAGCCAGGGCATCGGTCCCCTGAAGAGCCGAGAGCCGTAGTTCGGCATTTTCCCGTTCCAGGCGCAGGAGGTTATCGATCAACGTGGAGCGGGGGAGAACCTGGTATCCGGCCCGATCCAGCAGATCATCCGAGGCGGCCCGGATGCCGAAGAGAGGCAAGAAAAATGCACCGATAGCCGACTTGACCTGCGTCTGGAGAGAGACAGGCAAATTCAGCAGGCCCAGCGTTAGGAGTCCTACGCCGACCAATGCTACGTAATGGTTCCGCTTCAGCACGTTCGATCCGGTGACGGACGAACGAACGCCGAGAAGATCAGGTGGACGTGGAGGAAGCGACTCTTCGGAGGAAGGAGAGTTCTTGCAGCACACGTCCGGTACCCGTGGCCACTGCGCTCAACGGATCGTCGGCGATGTGGACCGGAAGGCCGGTTTCTTGAGAGACCAAGCGGTCGATGTTGCGCAAAAGCGCTCCACCGCCGGCCATCATGATGCCTTTGTCCACCAAGTCTGCAGACAATTCCGGGGGGCACCGTTCCAACGTGATGCGGACAGACTCCAAAATACTCGAGAGCGGTTCTTGCAGGGCGGCCCTGATTTCTTCGGACCGGATGACGACCGTTTTGGGGAGGCCCGCACTGAGGTCACGGCCCTTCACCTCCATGGTCAATTCCTGGTCCAGCGGAAACGCCGACCCGACACGGATTTTGATCTCCTCGGCGGTACGTTCGCCGATCATTAAATTGTGTGCGCGCTTCATGTGCGCGACGATCGTTTCGTCAAATTCATCGCCGCCCACGCGGACGCTGCGGCTGAAGACGATGCCTGCCAGCGAGATGATCGCGATCTCGCAGGTGCCGCCGCCGATGTCGACAATCATGTTGCCCGAAGGTTCGTGGACGGGCAGGCCGACTCCGATGGCCGAAGCCATGGGTTGCTCGATGAGGTACACTTCGCGGGCCCCGGCATGGGTGGCGGAGTCCTTGACGGCCCGCTTTTCAACCTCGGTGATACCCGAGGGCACGGCCACAACCACCCGCGGCATGATCAACTTGCGGTGGTGCACCTTTTGGATGAAGTGCCGGAGCATCGCCTCGGTGATCTCGAAGTCGGCGATGACGCCGTCCTTCATGGGGCGAATAGCGACGATGTTGCCGGGAGTTCGCCCAAGCATGCGCTTGGCCTCCTCGCCGACGGCCAGAACATTGGTTGTCCCGGCTTGGATGGCCACCACTGAGGGTTCGCGCAAAACAATCCCCTGATCCCTCACATAGACGAGGGAGTTGGCTGTTCCGAGGTCGATTCCGATATCGTTCGAGAAGAGACCTTTGATCTGCGCTAACATTGAGAAGCCTTTTGGGCGGGTGCGGAGGATGGGCGTAGGATTATCTCCCGGTCAAGGTAAATGGGCTAAGGTCCCGGCGGGATCTTGCATTGATCGAATGGCTGGTATTGGCCGGAAGCAGAGTTCGGTTTCCGTCAACGACCGCCCGTGTGGGGTGATTCAAAATCGGCAATCCCAGACGGGGTAAGTCGTGAGCTGGTAACGGATCCAGCGATGACGCATGGATCGGCTGCTTTTCAGCGGGAGGGACTGAGATTGGTGGTGAGGTCTCAAGTGCCCAATGGGCCAACCCGCGAAACGTTTTCAGCGAGTCACGGTTTAGCGACCCTCGGTCATGGCCGACGGCAGTCCGGACTCCCACGACTTGGGGGTGTTCCAAGGGCGGCCAATGAGCTCATCCTCGGTTCTGCAACCGGAAAGAAGCATCAACACCACTCCGGCCAAGGCGATCCCTTTGCAACGCTCAGTGAGAGACTTCATGAGAGGATCAGTACAACACCTGGTCACCGGCGGCAACCGCGACATCCCCTTGCTTCCAGGTCGGAAGGACATTGGCGACGCTGCGATTGGCTTCCACCGTGACGATCTTGACCTTGCCCACCAACTTGTCGCCGCGGCGGACCAACAGCAACCCACCTTCCAGGGCGCCCTGTTCAGAGCCGACATTGAGAACCACGAATTCCCATTTCGGATCCACGGCCAGGACGGATCCCTTGAGGCCGGGCATGGCAACAACGCGGTTCTCGTCTTCGTACTTGGAGAGCTTGTTCTTCAGGGCGGCGACATTGCGCTGAAGGATGGATTTTTCATCAGCCAGAACGCTGGACAACTCCTTGGAAGCCTTCAATTCGCCCTTCATGGCGATGATCTGGTCGGGCTTCATGCCGGTGCCGGCCCATTGAGCCAACTGCTCCTGCGCGGAGTTCTTGTCGGCCAGGGTCTTGTTGTAATCGGAGAAGTACTTGTCGGCGCGGGCCTGCTGAGTCGTTGCCGTTGCAACGGCCGTCTCCAGCTCTTTCTGAACGGCGGCCAGTTCCGAAGTCTTCTTGTCGGCCGTGGCCGTGGCGACTTTGGCCTTCTTTTCAGCCTCGGTCTTGGCGGTCTCCGAGGCGGCGAGGTTGGTCTGGAGGTCGTTTCGCTCCTGAACCAAGCCCTCGATTTTGGGTTGGGTGACGGTGAAGCTCAGCGCCAAGCTTCCGATGGCGGCCAGCACGGCAAGGATAAGGGCGACTCGGTACATGAAAGAAATTTGTTGGCCTCAGACTAGGTTGGTGCTTGGAAAACTGTCAACGGCCGTGGATGGCCCCAGGGCTGAATTTGTTGGCTGATTTCTGACACCCGCAGGCGTTTCGGCATGTTTATGGAATTCTCAAACGAAATCGCTTGCGTCGATTGTGTTATCGGGTCTGCCGTAGGACTTATTCCTGGTTGTCAAATCTTTCTGATTAGGGGCATTTGTGACCAAACAACCTATGTCGTACCACAACTATCGCCACTTCCGGGGCACAGTTCTCCGGAATGCCATCACCGTCGGGCTCGGATCCCAACTGATCGCCGTTCCGGTCCTTTGGGCTCAAACCGCAGGGGCTGCTCAAACCACGGACCGAGTCCAGATCACGGGCTCGCTGATCCCGACAGCCGAGACGGTGGGTGTGGCTCCGGTTGAGACCGTCGATGCCGAGCGCATCGCGCTGACGGGCCAGCAGGACATTCTTGCTGTACTGCGGCGGTACAGCACGTCGTTCGCTGGTAGCGGCAACGCCGGCCAGACCGAGAACAACGGTGGTTTTGGTGAGGCCAACGTGGCATTGCGCAATCTGAGCACCCTGGTTCTTCTGGACGGCCGGCGTCTGGCGAACTCTTCCTTCAGCAGTGGAACCGCGGTGGACCTCAACACCCTGCCGCTGGCGATGATCGATCGCATCGAGATCTTAAAGGACGGATCCTCCACCATCTATGGTTCGGACGCCGTTGGCGGCGTGGTCAACATCATCACCAAGAAAAACTGGAATGGGTTCGAGGTCGGGGCCCGCTATGGCTTCGCCACCGGTAATGGCTATTTCAACGAGACCCAAGCCCATGCGGCCTACGGCTACGCAAAGGATGGGGTCCGCCTTACCACGGGCATTAACTACTACCAGTCGGACCCTCTCTATACCAAGAACCGCCAGTCCGCCTCGCTGGGGCGTCAGGAGTTGATTGATCGCGGCCTCTATCCCCCAACTTACGTCAGTCCGTCCTACTCCGGGCGGGTTGACGACTTTCTGCTAGCCGGGTCTCCCTTCGCCGTCGGAGCTCCCGGATATCGTCCCGGCTTGGTGGCACCGCCCCAGTTGACCGGGGGGCCCTATCCGACGGTTGCGGACTACAGCGCGGCCGCCGTCGCTCAGTTGGGTTACGCCCCCTACCTGAATCTCAACACCGTGCCGGCGGCCAATGGGTTGGCCGGGGCCAACTTCCCGCTGCTCAACACCACCCTGCTCAACACCATATCAATCCAAGGGCAGGACCGTCGCAATGCGTTCGCCAACTTCGAGAAGGACTTCGCCGACGGGAATGTAACTTTTCACAGTCAATTCCTGTTCACGCAGACCGAGAGTATCGGCCAATTGGCTCCTCCTCCGCTGATTGGCATCGGGCAATCCGGCCTCTTCATCCCAGCCGCGAGTGCTGCCAATCCGTTTGGCGTGGCCTTGGGCAAAGACGGAGTCAACGCAGGCTCCTCCTCCCCCCGCGGTCGGAACCGGTTCTCGGAGCTTGGCAACCGCAGCTATGTGTCGGAGACCGACTTCTTCCACGTCGTGGCCGGATTCAAGGGCAGGATCGCCGAGAAATTTGCTTGGGATGTGGGGTTCAACTTCAATCGGAGCGAGCAGCTCCAGACCTCGGCCGCAGGCAATGGTAGTCTGTTGAACCAGGCCCTGGCCCCCGATCTGGCCTTCGACCCGACCGGTCGCACTAGCCAGCTCCGGGACGCCAACGGCAACCGTGTGCCGGTGTTCAACTTCTTCGCTCTGCCTGGGTACAACGATCCCCGGACGATCGATGCGATCCGGTACAATGGGTACCAAGCGGGCCGATCTGAACTGTACAGTGTCGATCCCACTTTTGGTGGAGACCTCTTCGAACTACCGGCCGGACCGCTCGCCTTCATGGTGGGCGCTCAGTACATCCACGAGAGCCTCGCCATCAACTTCGATCCGGAGTCCATCAATGGAACTCTTCTCGGATATAACGCCCAGTTGCCATTCTCGGGTGGCACTCGGGACCGTTACGCCGGGTTCGTCGAGGTGCGGGTTCCGCTGGCATCCCCGGAGCAGAATATCCCGGCGCTGTACCGCTTCGAGTTGACCGCTTCCGGTCGCTTCGAGCAGTTGGACACCGGAGGAGTTTCCAAGGATGCCACGGTACCCAAGGTGGGATTCCGTTGGCAGCCTCTCGACGACCAAGTGACCGTGCGGGGCACCTACTCTCAAGGGTTCGTTGTCCCCGGTCTCTATAGTCTTTTTGGTCCGGCGGTGCAGAGTTTCCCAACCATCTCAGTTGGTGGTGCGCTGGGTCAGCAGCAGGTCACCTACATCAGCAATCCGGCTCTGTCGCCGGCTGACTCGGAGAACTTCACCGGAGGCCTCGTGATCACCCCCAAAGCGGTCAAGAACCTCACACTGTCGGGGGAGTACTATTACATCAATCACGACAATATTGGGTATTATCCCGACCAGACCGCGATCGTTGCCGATATCAACGCCCTCGGGAACGCATCCCGCTGGGCCAAGGGTTACACCGATTCGGGTGGCAATCCGTTGACCACCGGCGCGGCAAATCAGGTCACCGCATCGAACTTCGGCAACCTTGATGTGCCCTTGCTGCCCGGATCGTCCCGGCGGACTTACGGCATCGACTTCACTGCGAACTACAAGGTGCCCACCGACTCGTTGGGTGAATTTAACCTCTTTGCCAACGCCAACTATCTGCTCGGGTACAAGCAGAACCAAGGTCCGGGCACACCATTCCTGAGCTTCGCCGGGCAGTATACCGATTCCCAAGTCACCGGCATCTCCAACGGCGCGATGCCGGACTACCTGGTCACCACGGGCACCACTTGGGATTACCAAAACTTCCAATACAGCATCGTCGGACGCTACGTTCCTGGTGTCGCTGACCAGGGCTACTTGTTCACCGGGGATACCGTCCACGGATTCACCGCCAATGATCTGGCATGGAACGTTCCGGACTACTACACAGTTGACATGCGTCTGGCCTACAACTTCAAGAGCGCCAACGGTGGCGCGTGGTATGACGGCACTAGTATAGCGATCGGCGTCAACAACATCACCGATGAGAAACCACCGCTGATCGCCTCCTCGTCAGAAGACAACACCGACAAGTCCACCTACGACCTGCTCGGGCGGTTCGTCTACGTCCAGGCGAGCAAGAAGTTTTGATCTGCCCCACGGACCGTCATAGCAGTCCAAGGTTCTCATAGGGCCGGCCCCCCACAAAGGGGCCGGTCTTTTTGTATCTGCAGGCTCCCAACAAGGGACAGGCTCCCTTGCAAGCTTGAACCGGCGGCGGCGGACCGGGAGATTGGGGGCATGCAATGGAGCGCCCGCGACTTGGCCCGTCACATCGACCACACCCTGCTCAAGCCGGAGGCTCGGGCGGCGGACATCGCACGCCTTTGCGCCGAGGCGTTGGAACACCAATTCTGGAGCGTGTGTGTCCACGGAAGTCGGGTGGCTCAGGCGGCCGCCTTGCTGGAAGGTTCAGAAGTGAAGCTGGCGGCGGTGGTCGGATTCCCCCTCGGAGCCATGGACGGAGATGCCAAACGTTACGAGACCGAGGTGGCCATTGATCTCGGGGCTCAAGAAATCGACATGGTCTTGAACATCGGCCGACTCAAGGACGGAGACGACCGCGCTGTGCTCCGTGAGATCCGTGACGTGGTCGAAGCCGCCCAAGGAGTCTGGGTGAAGGTGATTTTGGAGACCTGTCTGCTCTCCGAGGACGAGAAGCTCCGCGCCTGCTCCCTCAGCGTCGAGGCGGGAGCCCGCTTCGTGAAGACTTCCACGGGCTTCAGCTCCGGTGGGGCCACCGTGGAAGACATCCGCCTGATGCGACAGGCCGTCGGGTCCGCTCTGGGCGTGAAGGCCAGCGGCGGAATCCGTGACACGGCCACGGCGCTGGCGATGCTGGAGGCCGGAGCCAACCGTCTGGGCACCAGTGCCGGTGTGGCCATTGTGAGCGGACACGCCGCCGCGGTCGGGGGTTACTAATCGGTCCCCGTGCCAGTCGCTCAGACCTTACGGGTCAACCGGACTCCTTGTTGGAGTAGGGCTTGGGCGTCTTCGTCGGTCTTGGCCTCGGCGTAGATGCGCAAGATTGGCTCGGTGCCGGAACCACGCAGCATCAACCAGGATCCGTCCTGAGCGATGAACTTTACCCCGTCGTAGGCCTTCACTGTGGCGAGCTTCGACTTCAGCAGGCGGGCCGGTGGGTTTTCTGCGCAGTAGCTCATCAGCGCCGAGCGTTTCTCCAGCGGGAAGGTGGTGTCGATGCGGGCATAGCGGTGTGGCCCGAAGTCTTTTTCCAATTCGCTGAGGAGGACTTTCAGAGGTTTGCGCTCCATGGCCAACATTTCCAAGAGCACCAGTCCGGCGGCGATGCCGTCGCGTTCTGGAATATGGCCCGGAAAACCGATGCCGCCGCTCTCTTCAAACCCGAGAAGAACGCCTCCTTTGAGGATTTCGCTGGCGATGTATTTGAAGCCCACGCCCGTCTCGATGAGTTCAAGACCGAATTTCGCGCACATATGATCCACCATGGAGGTCGTGGTCAGCGCCTTGACCACCTTTCCGGTCATGCCCCGATTCTTGACGTAGTGCCGGAGCAAAAGGCAGATGATCTGGTGGGTGGTCAGTGGTGCTCCGTTTCCCATCAGGCCGCCCACCCGGTCGGCGTCCCCATCGGTCACCAGACAAATGTCGTGGGGGTGTTTCTGGAGGAACGGAATCGATCGGATGTAATTCCGGGCTATGGGCTCCGGATTGATGCCCGCGAAGCCGGGGTTGTGCTCGGCATTGAGAGTGGTCACCCGGCAGGTGGTGCCCGCTAAGAGTTCATCGAAGCACCCGGCGCCCACGCCATGCAGCGCCTCGTGGGCAAACTTCAGCCCGGAAGCGGCAATGAGCGGGAAATCGACCAACTTCTTGAGGGCGGCATAGTGGGCCCCTCGGATGTCCCGGACCGAAACCAGACGGGATCGCACGGCCTGAGGCAGGGGGATGGAGCGGACCGGGTTCCGGTCAAGAAGCCCCTCCACGGCCTTGCATGTGGCCGGTTCAGCTGACCCTCCATACCAGGCCTTGAGTTTGAAGCCATTGAACGCCGCCGGATTATGGCTGGCTGTCAGCATCACCCCACCGATGGCCTTCTGGCGTTTCACCTCGAAGGACACGCTGGGCGTGGGGGTAGGACGATCGGTCAGTGTGACGGTGAAGCCGTTGCCGGCCAACACCTCGGCCACCCGGGCTGCGAATTCTGGGGAGAGGAAGCGTCGGTCGTAGCCTACGACGGCACGGTCACCGTTAACGCCATCGACCGGGTTGGCTCGCCAATAATCCGCCGTTGCCTGGGCCACGCGGTCCAGGTTGGAAAACGTGAAGTCTTCGGCGATGACGGCTCGCCAACCGTCCGTCCCAAATTGAATGGCTCCCATAGCTTGTTTCGGCCATGGGAGCCTAAATATCTTCCTAAATCCAGCGTCAAGCAGACACGAGGTCAACCGGGTTTTCCGCTACCGCCGCAAAACCCCCGAGCAATGGCCGAGTCTTTCGGGCGATGTTTCGTGTGTGGGCGTAAACGGTGTTAACAGACAATCCCAATTGATCAGCGATTTCTTGGCAGGAGACCCCGGCGCCCCGCATCGCGGCGATGTTGCGCTCCCGGTCGGAGAGCGGGTAGATACTCTTGAGGGGGGAAGGGGCGCTCTCCACGAGAACATCCCGCGAGAGACCAATCCGACCATCCAGCAAGGCCTCGATCGCTAGGGACATGCGCCGCGACTCTGGGTAGGCGACGGGCGTGCGGCTCTCGATGGTATTCTGGATCTCCACCCAGTTGGAGATGGCCTCCAGAGGAATGAAAAGTGTCTTCCGCGGCCACTGGACGGCAGCCAGCATTCTGAAAACCGGTACGCCCAGCGCCCCATTGCCAAAGATGCGAAGAATGGTGCCATCACCATTGCCCTTGAGAATGAAATCGACGGCCTGCTCGGCGGAATCGGCCTCATGGACGTTGAGTCCTTGCGCCAAGCACAATTCCGTCAGAAAAGCTCGAATCTTGGGGTCCTGATCGGCGACGATGATTTGAAGTGTTCGGCCGGGGCTGCTGGGATCGCCCCCCATGGGCTTGATTTGCTCCAAAGTGGCCCGCATGGAGGCCTGTTTTTCCGGATCATTGGTTGCTGGGGCTTCCAGTCGGTACAGGCATCCTTTCTGGGAGAGAAAGTATTGGCCGATGCGTCCCACCAATGGGGCGGATAGCAACACCTTCCCACGCGCGCCCCGAGCCGGGTCGGTGGCGCAGCCTTTGAGTCGGAGGCCGGCTTGGGATTCAACGAGCGTCCAGTTGTAGAGTCGGACAGTCGATTCCAAGGATGTTTCAGGGGATCCAGCAGAGCGATACATTGAATTTAAGTATATTTATAATTAAAAATTTTCACGAAAAGACAACTTCGATTTGATCAACAGCATTGGGTCTGCGCTCAGGAGCATCGTAGTCCATCTAGTGGCGCCCCCTGCCGTCTGCCTTCGGAGATAGGCCTCCGATATCGATTTCAGGCTGCCGCAAGGGGTTTCAGCTTCGATGCCTGCCAGGGCTGCCGCCAAGTTGATCTCGGTCTCCAGCAAAGCGATCCAACGGGTGGACAGAAGAATGCGAACCAACCACCGACGACTTGCTGGATACATGTCCAGTAGACGCTGGCGTTCGGAGGGATGTTCCTCCAAAAACCACCTGAGGTAACTGGACTGCATTTTGAGGCCCTTTCCAAGATTGATCGAGGCGTGGTGCATGGAAGATCGTTTTCTATCAGACCACCCGGTTAGCTTTGTCTGCGTCGATAACCATGGGGTAGACATTCATTGCTTAAGATAGTCCTGAATTTTTTTGTAACGGAAGATCCACAAAAGCAGTTACAAAAACTGTTTTGATCTTCGGAAAACACTCGGCCACGGGGCAAAATTTGGTTCAAAGATCATCAATTAAAGGCGATATCGATGCAGGTTGGGTGTTTTGATGTTTCCTTTTGTAGACATCATGATCACGGCTCGGCTGGATTCTCGTCCGCTTGGGCGGGCTAGGTCGGAGGCGAGAAGGTGACGCATGTTGTCCGGTGTCTGAGCCATCGGGCCGGCAAAAAACTGGACCACTTCTTCCCACGTTTCGGGAACCGGCTTGGTCTTTGGGCTGCGAATCCATAACTTACGGAAGCCTTTTTGATTTCTGGCTCGAGTCTAACGCCCACCATGCACGACCTCAGTTCACGAATCTGGACTTTTCGATGTGCAGTCCTGTCGTTGTTGTTATCTTTGGTCCTATCGCGACCGGGTTGGGCCGAGTCGGTGGTGGATGTTTCGACGGAGCATTCGGTTTCCGAGCCCTTCTTGAATTTTCGCTGGAGCGAGAGCGACAGACTGCTGGGCGAATCGATTCTAGATCTGGCTCAATCACCCGATGGATTGTTGTGGGTGTCCACCCGATTTGGACTCCGCGCCTTGGATGGGGCTCGGTTCTTCGTCTCGGAAGGGCTCGAAAGTCTGAGCGATGAACCGGTTCAGCGGGTTCTTTTTGATGCCAATGGCCAGATATGGCTTCGAGGCCAAGGATCCGTGTATTGCCTCAAGCCTCAGCCGCTAGGCGGTTATCAGACGGAGCAACTCTCAGCGAGCGATGTGGTGAAGGACGGCAAGGGTTGGGTGTGGTGGCAGAATTGTCGGGTGATTCGGGGCCGCTTCAGAAGTTTGGAGGTTGAGTTGCCGCCACGGCCCGTCTCCGAAGGAGAATCTCTGGAAATGGTGCCGACATTGTGCGGTGCGCGTGAAGGCGGTGTCTACCAGGTGGATGATCGGGGTAATCTTTGGGTGGCTTTTTCCATACAGAGCATCGCTTTGGATTCCGGTGGCCGGTTGTGGGCCGCATCAGGAGCTCACGGTTTATTCGTCCGGGATGGGGATTTTCTAAGCACCCCTGCACAGGTGCCGGCGGTCCTCCAGGGCGGAACCTGCATCAATGCACTGGCTGCCTCACCTCGGGGCTTGGTGCTCGGAGGGGACGGCCTATTGATGCTCATCGATGACGCGGGGAGGGCCGTGTCGGGTCACGATCATTCCAGGATGCCGGGGGCTGCGTCGGTAGAATCCCTCGCTGTGGATAGCTCCGGCGGCATCTGGGCAGGGACCGATACCGGTTTGGGCGGGGTTTCCAAGAACTCCCATGAAAAGACCTCTGTCTGCATTCCAGGCGGGGGCGATTCGCTGGTGAGTCTCCGGAGAAATCTGGCGGCCAGGCTGCAACCGCCGTTGGTTCGCTACTCTGTCTCGGACGACAACCATTCCTGGACCCACGTGGGATTGGCGGACTCCTTTCGCATCGTCCAACCTTTGAAGCAACGGTTTCCCCCACGCATTCAGACCAAACTGCCCGGAGGGGCATGGAGGACTGGCCCCATAACTGAGGTGGAGGTGGATCGGTCTCCAAGCATCCCCGTACCATGGCGTGCCGGCATCTTGGTTTCATTTCTCGTGTTGTTGGCGTTGGTGGCAAGGCAGTCTTATCAAATCTGTCGAAACCGGCGGAGTGCCTCTATTCGGGCTTTGGAGGGAATTCTGAGCGAACGGGTCCGCATCTCCCGGAGTTTGCACGATGATCTGGGCAATCGATTGAGTGAGATCCAATTGTTGGCGGAGCAAATGATCTGCAGCCAGGAGTCGCAGGAACGGGTTGATCCGATGCTCAATCGAATCCATCAACGGACGTTGGATGCAACGGAAGCTCTGGACAGTTTGGTGTGGCTTCTTCGCGATGTGTCGGAATCCTCCATCGACTTTGGCAGACACATCGAATGGTCGGTCCGCAATTATCTCAGCACTTGCAACGTGAGCTTGGATTTCAAAATTCTGGCTGGACAAGACATTGAGATCGGTGGCCGGGTCCGACAGCTGCTTATCATTGCAAATCAGGAGTTGATCCGAAATGCTGTCCGACACGGCCGAGCGACCCAAGTCGTAATCCAATTTAGGATCAGCGCAGATTGGGTTTATTGCCAAATAGAGGACAATGGCTGTGGGTTCTCAGTTCAATCATCTCTTGCGTTAGGCCGTGGTCTGTCCAATTTTGTGAATCAGGTAGAGGCGGTTGGTGGCTGGGTCACCGTAGCTTCACAGCCAGGCCGTTCGGTCGTTGCAGTCAAAATGCCGCGAGTTTTACCGTGAAAGACCGGATCACTAAGCCAGCCAACATGCCCGAGTGCCCGGGAATCTTCTGGGACCAGCCGCGGATCAAGGTGGCAATGGTCGAGGATTCCGCTGGTTTCGGTGATATGCTCGCCGCTTGCCTAGAGAATCAGCCGGAGTTTGAATTTCTTGGCAGTGCCCGAACCGTTCGTGATGCGTTGGATCGACTGCCACTGTGGCAACCAAACATTATCCTGGTGGACCTGGGGCTTCCCGACGGCACGGGCATCGATGTGATTCGGTTGTTGAGTCCAACGATGACTCAGAGCGCATTCATCGTCCTGACTGTTTTCGATGATGATGCCAACATTCGCGAGTCACTGAGTTGCGGCGCCGTGGGATACATGCTCAAGCGGTCCGGTTTGCGGTCGATCGTTGATGGGGTGAAACAGGCGGCCGGCGGCGGCTCACCACTGGATACCCAGATCACCCGTCGTCTGATCGATGTCTGGCGATCCCAAAGCTGGGATAAGCAAAAAAAGATTCCAAGCTTACCGGAGTTGACCACCAAGGAAAACGAGTTGATGCGGCAGATGGTCCTCACCGGCGATTCGGTGAAGCAAATTTCTGAGGCCATGGGGCTTACCTATGCGACCACTCGGACCTATATTCGACGGATCTATGTCAAATTGGGGGTTCACAACCGTTCTCAGGCTGAGAAAAAACTCCTGAGTCTGAACCAAGATAAGTTCCAACAACCCTCGGAATTGCCGCCGTTGACCGATTGGGTAAATCGGTTGTGAATTGGACCATCGGGCGGTCCGTGATGTCCCGAGCAATCGAAAGGCGGTGTGCAGGAGGGCGACCCGGTAGGGGCTCCTGTGCCTGGCGGTCACTTTTTCTTACCAGCTGGACCATTGATCTGAGGGATCAGTTCTGCGCGCAGCCCCCGCCCCGATGCTCGGAGGCTGCAGCAGAGCATGATGAGGAGTTGACCGGCGGCTTCCTGTATAACAGTCGTCGTGGATGCCCGGCCGATGATCTCGATTCGGAGACCACGGAAAAACCTTGCGGGTGGGATCTCGGTGAACCGGACCAACTCGACGTACTCGGCGTGATCCGGAAAGACCGTGCCGTTTTCAGCTACGGGCCGGAACACCTCCCTGGAACGCTGACTTCCGGCGACGAGCGAATCCAACGTGGGCATGGCACAGATCGTTGCCACCCCTGCTTCGTCGGGTTTTAGCTGGATGGGGAAAACCCGAGGGCAAGCTCGTCCGCATGGAGAGGGGGAGAGCTCTTGGCCTGCGGGTTGTTTGCTTCTGATGGGGGGGCTGTGTCTTGCGGTGTCCTTGGCAGGCTCAGGAATACAAGGCCATGAATTCCCGGCGATACCGGGCCTCTTGAGCTGGGAATTGTTGCCGGAGGGTTTCTCTAGAAATAGCCCCATGCTGAAAGCGGCGCTTTTCAAAGATGGGCATGTCCACGCCGAACACCGACTGAATGCCGCGCCGCACCACTTCACCCTTGAGCGAGTACAGCGTTGGTACGTCGTAGCGGGTGAGTTCGATGAACGGAATGGCTTCACTCACGGCCATGACGGCGCGGCTCATGAGAGGGCTGTATCCGTCGAACCCGTGCTTCCGGGCGGGTGCGTAGGTCCGGACGTAGCCGCGGCTGAGGCCGCCGCTGTAAGTGAGCGAGTGCTTGATGCGGCCTACGCCCCAGCCCTCATGGTAGAGCATCAGGTTGTGGACCACTGAGCGGATGGTCAGTTCGGGGTTCTCTTCGATTGGATAGTCCTTGAGGTTCTCATCGCCACCGTCGCCGTCGAAAAGGTGTTTCCACTCCGGATGGCGCTCGCGGATTCCACGACACAAGGCCAGAGCCATGGTGCCGCATTCCACGTCCAGCGGTTTGTAATCTTCCAGAACCCGCAGGGTTTCCGACGGGTTCAGGCTTCGTGGATCCCCGGAAATTTCTTCTAAAAAGAGGCCCAGTCCGAGTGGCTTCAGGAAGGCGCGCGCCTGGGCCAGATCGGGTCCGTCGCCCAGATGAAGGGTGAAGGCTTTGAGCCGCGAGAGACTCATGCCCAAGCGTTGCATCTGGAAGTACGTGGCCAAGAAGACGGCTCCGCTGTCCACCCCGCCGGAGAAGGCCACCCCGATGGGTTCCTTCGAATCGATCGAGCCGAGTTGCTTGCCGATTTCGTCGGCCAAGGCCCCGATGTATTGGCGACCGATGGTGTCGAGGTCGGCGGGCAGTGAATTGGGCAGGGGATTGAAGTAGCGGGTGTAGATCGGGTCGGGGTCGGGACATCCGATGAGTTGGATTTCCACGACGTAATGCGCCGGAACCATGCGGGTGTAGCTTGGATGGAATTGGTCGGCCAATCCTTCGCGTTCGAGTTGTGCGTGGATGGAATCCATGCGGTCGGCCACGATGAGGGCCGGACCCTCGGCGCGTTTGGCCAAGAAGTAGCGCATGGGGCGATCGAGGGACCGAGCCATGCGCACTGTTTTGCCGTCGCGGGCCAGGAGGGCGAAGGAACCGTCGATCTCCGCCACGCGGGCTGCATCACCGCTGAGGACCCGTTCAACAGCCTCGGCCTGCGAGACGTTTCGCAGACGATTCAGCGATGGGTCCAGGAGGTTGACGACACGTTCAACATACTCGGGGTGCATGGGCGATACTTTGGTTCAAGTCGGGGCGGTGATCAACCGGTCCGTTGGACTCGGGAGTATCTGGCAGGGATCCGTGGAGGCTACTCCAGGACGATCCGCCCCCAATCCTCCGGCCGTCCCTGAACACCAGGGCGGGGCGACCAGGCCAACCGGGTGCGGTTGATGTTCTCTCCAGGTTGGGCATCAGCCTTGTCACCGTCATAGATCAACACATTGAATCCAACCCCGGTGCCCGACTTTCCTTTCAGACCGAGTTCTCGAAGGGGAATGAGCACACGGAGGGTGTAGCCATCGGCAGTGCGCCACGAAAGCAGGCGCGTGCCCGGGGAATGCCGCTCCAGAGGGCCAGGATCGGCGTCGGCATCGCGGGCGCCCCGTACCTGACCGGTCCGGTCGAAGGGAAAGATGCCTGCTTTCCAGCAGCCCAGCGTGTGCTCGGCGCCGGCCGCGGGGTCCACACAAAGCTCCACCGAGTCGCTTCGCCAGTGGCCCTTGATGTCATTGGATTCGATGTTGGAGACCACTTGGTCATCCCGGACTTGGATTTCCACCCAGAGGTGTTTTCCGTCATGTCCCAATCGGAATTGACCGCTGCAGTCCGCAGCACCGTCGGAACGTCCCTGCCACGATTGCTCGGGCCCGATGGCGGTGACCGGCAAGGCCATCCAGGCCGGGTCCTCGCTGTGGCGATTCCAGGGGAGCGGGGCGATTCGGGGGACCTTCAGGGAGGGCACCGGGTGCAGGCGGACCATGGCCTGGTGGTCACCGACCCGCGCCAGCAGCGTGACGTCCTCGCGGGCATTGGCCGGGGCCGTGACTCCCACTCGCCCCCCTGAAGTCACTCGCGCTGACCAGCCGGGTGGGGTTTGAAACTGGACGGTTCCCTTGCCCAAAGAACGGTCCCGGAAGAGGGACAGGCTCGTCTCGTGTCCGGCAACGACGGGCACATCGGCTTGGAAGGACTGAGCGGCATGGGAGATCCGGTGGACACGGACGAACTCCCGGTACCGAGCCACCGCGGGTCTCGGCACGAAAAACAGGCTGGGATCCTCGGTCGTGTCCGGTACTGGAAACCCTCCCCAACGTGGGGGACAGGCTCCCAAAGCCTCGGGTAGCGGAAGACCTTGGAAGAGATCGGTCTCGGAGGGGTGGATGGGCACGACACTGCTAACCGGGGTGAACCATTGGTTGGTGGTGCGACGGAACCAAGGCGATTGCGCGATGGCTCCGAACGCCTGGGACCGGTGGTTGGACAGAGCCTCGGCGGCCACGGCCACGGGCAGGCGGCCGTCGGGCAGGGGGCGGGTGAGCGGGATCGAGAGAGCCTGTCCCGGATTGCCGGCGGAACCCGCGAAGAACAGTTTTCGCGGTCGCCATGGGGACAGGCCCTCAAGACGCAGTTGGTCGGGAAATTGGGAGGGATCCGCCGCCGCTTCGAAGGCCTCGGTGGCCAGCCATCCGGCAGCTTGATGGTTGCCGTGTTGGCCGGGCGAGGGGGCGGGGTTCATGGTAACCACCACCTCGGGTCTCAGGGCGCGGATGACGCGCACCAAGCGGCCCAGCGTGTCGTCGTGATTCCAGCGTTCCAGAGTGACACCGAGACTTTCGGTGTAGGCGAAGTCGGCCTTGTCGAGGAAATGCACTTGTTGCACGCCTAGTCCCCGAAGGGCTTCGCGCAGCTCGATCTCACGCAGGATACCCAATGCCGAGCCGGACTGGGTTCCCACCATGTTGCCCCCTCCTTCACCCCGGGTGCAGTAGACATGGGCGATGGAACGACCAGAACCGTGGCTCAGCGCGGCGATGGTGGCTGCCACACCGGTTTCGTCGTCTGGATGAGCGAAGACTCCCAGCAGGTCTACCTTCAATCGGGCCGCCCCGGATTCGTGGGCCCGGTTGGCGGTTTGACCTTCGAGGATCGCGGGCAAAAGGGACGCCAACAGCAGCGACGACAGCAGCAGCGACAAGACGGTGCGGGCCGGAGGGAACATGGCCGCAGGCTGCTCCGATCTGCGGATTCGGGCAATCCCGAGAGCGTTGGCGGGAGAATTTCCGGGGCAGGGCTTAGGGCGTG
>CAMCYJ010000081.1 GCA_945883815.1 Akkermansia muciniphila
TCCCATGAAACAAATGCAAACCGCTCAGGGCATTGAAATGCTCACCCGATTCATTGTTGAAGACCTGGGGTGCCCGAGTCTTTGGGAAGATTTCACCCCGGTCCCCCGCAGGCAGGAGATCAGCCAAGGGATCCACCGCTGCCAGCACGGTTGAGCGAAACAAAAACACATCGGGAATGACTTCGTGCCGGATGGGAATGGTGTTCCAGGAAAGGAACCGATTGCCCCAGTCGTCGCCGGCCAAGCCGAACTGACTGCGGCCCGCCACCGTCTCGAACACTCCTGTGTCCGGACGGAAACGGAAATCGCGACCCCTCAGGGACTGCACCGGATCTTGAGGGCGGCGCTTGGATTGGATCGCTCCGTCACTGCGCCCGTTGGCGCCATAAACCCAACCATCAAGGCCCCAACGCAACCCGTTGACCCGGAGTTGTTGATTGCCAGTCCCAAACCCGGTGAAGAGCACTTCGGTGACGTCGGCTCGCCCGTCGCCGTCGGTGTCCCGCAAGAAGAACAAATCGGGCGCGGCGGTGACCAGGATTCCATCTCGATGCGGCAGGACGGAATTTGGAAACGGCAAACCCTGAGCGAACACCGTAGCCCGTTCGTAGCGACCGTCTCCGTCCCGGTCTTCCAGGCGTCGGATCGTTCCCCCATCACCGGCGTTGGGATAATCCCGCATCTCGGCCACGAACAAAAATCCCGCCGCATCCCAAGCCATGGCTACCGGGCTGACGACCTGAGGTTCGGAGGCCACCCAATCGATTTCCAGTGACGCATCGGCCAGGTGCAAGAGGGCCCGCTCGGCATCCGGAGTTTGCGGGCCGTCGACCGCCAAAGAAACCGATGGAGTTGAGAGCCTGGGTGGTCCTGGGTCCGCAGGCGAGGCCGACACAACAGCGACACCAGCCATGAAACCCACGAAGACCGCCGCGGAAGCCACCGCCGAGAACGAACGAACTACCCAGCGGTGACGCGGCCAGCAACTTGGTTTCATCGGCGGAAAATCGTCAGGGGTTTTCAACGATCAATGACACCGCTCCAAAGCAGCAACAATCGAATCGACATCGTACACGCAGCCACCCCAGGTGCCGCCGCTGGCACGGACCAAGGCGGCCCAGAGACGGGTGTCGGCGGGGAGTTTCTCGTGCGGGGACAGACCCGGATGAGGCGTGCGGGAGTTCAGTTCGTGCTCGGCACGCCCCGGTTCCCAAAGGCCTGCGGCGTCACCGACCAAATCGAGTGAACCCTCGAGATTCCGGCAATCGACGCGGATGCGGATGCGATCGCCGTTGCGCAACCGGCCGATGGGACCGCCGGCCAAGGCTTCGGGTCCGACATGACCGATGCATGCGCCGGTCGAGACACCGCTGAAGCGCGCATCCGTGATCAGCGCCACATGCTTGCCGAAGGGCAGGTGCTTGAGGGCCGAGGTCAATTGATAGGTCTCTTCCATGCCGGTGCCCATGGGGCCGACTCCGGCCAGAACCAGCACATCACCGGCCCGGATATGGCCCGCCTTGATGGCGGCGATGGCATCGCGCTCGCGGGTGAAGACCTTGGCCGGGCCTTCGAGTTCAAAGACACCGTCGGCGGAGAGCATCGCGGGATCGATGGCCGTGCTTTTAATCACCGCACCCTCGGGGGCGATGTTGCCGCGCGGGAAGGTCACCGTGCTGGTCAGGCCGCGCTCGCGGGCCAGCGGCGGCGGCAGGATCACCGAGTCGGGATCGACGCCGTCCAACTCCTGCAACCGTTGGCGGAGCACCGACCGGCGCTCGGACCGCGCCCACGCCTCGAGGGCATCCCCAAGCCGATCGCCCGTGGCCGTGAGCGCTTCGAGATCGAGCAAGCCGAGATCGCGCAAATGCAGCATTACTTCGGGCACACCACCCGCCAGGAACGCCCGCACCGTGGGGTGATGGGTGGGACCATTGGGCATCACGCTCACCAGACGGGGCGTGCGGCGGTTGATCGCGATCCAATCGTCCACCGTGGGCCGACGCAGACCAGCCGCATGGGCGATGGCCGGGATGTGCAGGAGCAGGTTCGTCGAACCACCAAAAGCCGCGTGCACGGTCATGGCATTGCGCAACGCGGAGTCAGTCAGCACTGCGCGCGTGGTCAGGCCGGCCGCCTCGCGGGCCATGAGCGCACGCGCAGAATCGCGGGCCAATTGGATCCAAATGGGCTCGCCGCTGGGGGCCAGCGCCGAATGCGGCAGGGCCAGGCCCAACGCCTCGGCCACCACCTGCGAGGTGGCCGCCGTTCCCAGAAACTGACAACCGCCACCGGGCGTACCGCAGGCCCGGCATCCCAAGTCGGCTGCCTCGTCCAACGTAACGAGTCCATGGGAGAACCGGGCACCGAGGGTCTGGACGGTGCCGGCATCTTCGCCGCGTTCCGGCGGCAAGGTCACTCCGCCGGGAACTAGTACAGTCGGCAGGTCCAACTGGGAGGCCAGGGCCATCATCATGGCGGGCAATCCCTTGTCGCAGGTGGCCACGCCGAGCACCCCGACCCGCTGAGGCAGGGATCGGATCAACCGGCGGAAGACAATGGCCGCGTCATTGCGATACGGCAGGCTATCGAACATGCCCACCGTGCCTTGGGTGCGACCATCACAGGGATCGGATACACAGGCAGCGAACGGCAGCGCCTTGCCTTCTCGAAACGTCTCAGCCGCCGCCCACGAGAGGAGGCCAATCTCCCAATGGCCCGTGTGGTAGCCCAGCGCGATGGGGCGACCATCTTCGGCCCGGATTCCGCCCTGAGTGCTGAGGATGAGGAACTGCTTGCGGCCCAATTCGGCCGGGTTCCATCCCATGCCCGCATTTTGAGTCATGCCGAAGAGGTCCCCGCTGGGAGCCTCGCGCAACATCGCCTCGGTCAGCGGGAGTTTCCCGGCCGGACCCGGCCCGCGGGTCCGCAGGCGGGCCAGATCTGAGGCAAACGGGCCAAAGAGTTCAGCGGCGGTCATGGTGTTGCACAACAGCACCCCGATCGGTTCCGCCGGGCAAGTGCAGACCACCCCTCGAACCTATTTTGGAGCCGATCCGTTGAACCCGTCACCATCGCTGGCTTTGGGTTGGACTCTTCAAATCGCGAAGTCGTTGTACTCGGGCTTCACGGCTTCCATCGGAGGATTGAGCATGCCGGCGGCGACGGTCGCGTTGGTGCCCTGCTCGATCAGAATGAAGGCGCCGGTGAGTCGGTTGGTTCCGTAGCCGTCGAAGGCGATGGGCTTGGCCGTTTTGATGCGGATCTCACCGATGTCGTTCATCGCCAACTCCGCCGGTTCGAATTCGGGCTCGATGGTCTGGATGTTGATCCGGCTCTCGAGCGAGGTGACCACAGCTTGCACGGTTTGCGTGGCGTGCTTGAGGAAGTACTTCCGCCCCTTCTGGAGCGGGCGGGGATTCATCCAGCACACCTTGGCCAGGAGGTCGTTGGACATGCCCGGCAAGGAATCGAGTCCGACAATCATGTCGCCGCGACTGATATCGAGATCGTGGGCCAATTGCAGGGTGACGCTCTGGGGGCAGAAGGCTTCTTCCAGTTCGCCGTCGAGGGTCCAGATCTTCTGGATGGTGCTCTTGAGCCCGCTGGGCAGCACCATGACGCGCTGACCGACACGAACGATGCCGCTGGCAATTTGGCCGCTGAGTCCGCGGAAATCGTGGAGCTGGGCATCCGTGGGGTTGTTGGGTCGGTTGACCCATTGCACGGGGAACCGCAGGCCTTGAAGGTTCCAGTCGCTGGCGATGTGAACGCTTTCGAGGTGACCGAGCAGCGTGGGACCCGAGTACCAAGGGGTGTGCGGAGACGGGTCCACGACGTTGTCGCCGTTGAGGGCGCTCAGCGGGATGAACTTCACGTCCTTGATGTCCAGACGCGGCAGGAAGCTCTCGAAGGTCTCGCGAATTTCGTTGAAGCGGGCCTCAGACCAGCCGACGAGGTCCATCTTGTTGATGGCGATCACCAGGTGCGGGATGCGCAGGAGCGAAGCGATATAGGTGTGACGGCGGGATTGTTCGATGACTCCCTGACGGGCATCCACCAGCACAATGGAGAGGTTGGCCGTGGAGGCGCCGGTCACCATGTTGCGGGTGTACTGCACGTGGCCAGGGGTATCGGCGACGATGAACTTGCGACGCGGGGTGGCGAAGTATCGGTAGGCGACGTCGATGGTGATGCCCTGTTCGCGTTCAGCACGCAGGCCGTCGGTGAGGTTGGCCAGGTTGATTTGGCCGCCACCGGTGATGTCGGCAGAGCGTTCGAGCGCCTCGAGCTGATCTTCCATGATCGACTTGGAATCATAGAGCAGGCGGCCGATGAGGGTGGACTTCCCATCGTCCACCGAGCCGCAGGTGTTGAAGCGCAACAATTCGATCGGATGAGTCGGAACAGACATGACCAGACGCGTATTGAAGGGCATCGGGGTCGAAGGCGCACGTCAGAAAAGTTGGCTATGGAGCGAAGGGGGCGTCCGGGGGACTTGGGGGAGAGGCTTGTGGGAATGGCTCCCGGGTGCTCTCACCTGCACCTGTTTTGCGGTGGCAGAGTGCCGGGGCTGGCGCTGGGGGTCAGTGCCTCGACGGGGCTCCGCGGGATCGGTCCTGCGCTCGCAGGGAACGTTGGGGCCAGTTGGGCTTTCGCGCTATCGCGCGACGGGAGTCAGGATGTCGACGTTCCTATGCTCGCTCCGGCCCGATCCCGCTGCCGCTGGGTTGCTTGGGGGCCTGTCCCTCAATGGGGGTGGTTTGATTGTCGGCCATGAGGAAAAACAATCGTCGCTGACCCGGTGTGTTGGGGTGCTGGCGCTGGGGCGCTGGGGACGTGGAGGCGGTGGGGGCTCTGGGGGGTGGTGCGGCGTTCGGAATGCCCCAACGGGGCACCGCATACCAGCCCGGGGTGAAACCCCGGGTGTGCCGCACAACCGGAGCGTTCTGAAGGAACGCCGCATTCTCCCGGGTGCTCACACCTGTTTTGCGGTGGCAGAGTGCCGGGGCTGGCGCCTGGGGCTTGTGGGCGGTGGGGCTCCGCGGGATAGGTCCTGCGCTCGCAGGGAACGTTGAGACAGGAGGAGCTTTCGCGCGGTCGCGCGAGGGGGATCAGGGTGTCGACGTTCCTACGCTCGCTCCGGCCCGTTCCCGCTGCCGCTTCGTGGAGGGCCAAGTGGATCCAAATGGACAGTTTAAAAAGGGTAGAAGCCGAAGAAACTTACTTCGTCTGATTGCGGAGGATGAGTACCGACGGGCCTTTCTCGCGCCAGAGACCCTTGAGTTTGTCAGGGACCGGGGTGGGCATGTCGATGAGGGAGCCGAGGACGAGATCGTCGTCGCCGTCGCCATCCAGGTCGCCGGCTTCGAGGGAGATCCAGCGGCCGGTGACCCCTTGGCGCAGGGTCCGGGCCTTGAAATTCCATTCCCGGCCTCCGGCGGGACTGGTGTTCTCGAAATAGAGGAACCCTTCCTGAGGCGTGGTCTCGTAGTCGGCGAAGAACGAGGCGGCGGCGATGTCGAGATCACCGTCGCCATCGAAATCCCGGGCGACGGCTCGATAGGCGCCGTGCATCGGGGCCGTCCAGGCCAATTCCCACTTCAGGCCTCCGCGGTTCAGGTAGAGCCGGACGCCGTGGTAGGCCTTGTGGGGTGAGGTATTGAAGTCGGCGTTGTCGCCGTTAGTGACCAACACATCCGGCAGGCCGTCACGGTTGAAGTCGGCCAATTCGAAGCCCGAATGGCCCCAGCTCGGGGGGCGCTGATAAACGAGTTGGCGACGGAATTTCCCGCCTCCTTCGTTGAGGAAGAGCAGCAGCGACTCGCGCGCCTGCGCCTGGAGGACCATCAGGTCGGGCCGGCCGTCGCCATTGAAGTCCCGGATTTCACAGCGCAGACAGCCCGGCTCCGGGAGAATCACTCGCTCCGTGAACCCGCCGTCAGCTCGCCCCTCGAGCCAGGACAGGCGACCGAGATAATTGCCGAAGGCGCACAGGATCAGATCGTCCCGACCATCCCCATTGAGGTCGCCGGCAGCCACATGGGCTAGGCGAGGAAGATTCGAGAGAATGGGCTCGGTCCGGAATGGTGTGACGTCGCGGTTCACCCGAATTAATTGGCCCACGGGTTCTTCGCGCGGGAAGAAGTGGCCGATGGCGCCGATGTACCAGTTTCGCCGGCTTTCCGCGAGGCTCACGGCGATGTTGCCCAGCGGCAGGCTGCCCAACAGACGACCGGAACCATCCAGGAAATCCAGGCCCTGCGAGGCCGCATCGGAGGCGAGGATCATCCCCTGCCCGGCGTCGATCCGGACCATGGGGGTCCGGGGCGGCGTATGGCGATGGGGCGCCATCTCCGGTCGGAAGAGAGGCAATCCGACTTCGATGGACGGAGGTTCTCCGGAAGGTGCCCGCTCCGGAGCGGCCTGGGTGTAATAGGCCGCGATCTGCTCGAATACGGCCGGGGGAATCAGGGGTTTCTTGGGGAAATAATTAGCCTCCAATAGGCGCGGCAAATCCCGGAAATAGCCGTTGGTCGGGGCCGCGGTCACCCCGGTGATGTAACGCATCTTCGGCAGGAGTTCTTCGCTCCAGGTGCGCCGATCCAAGTCGGAGGGATTCGGCAACGCATGGCAGATCACGCAGTAAATCGCGGCCGCGCTGCGCCCGGGCAACGTTTCCAAATCCACGGTGACCGCGGCCGCGGGGGGGCCAGGAACTGCGGGAACAACCTGGCCGGCTCCAACGAGGGAAGCCAACGGCAGGAGGGTCACTGCCCCACCTGCCAGAAAGCGCTTGAAGAATGGAAACCGACTAGGACTCAAGGACCCGAGGCTATGCGAATCGGCCCGGATGGAAAGATCCGGATGTCTGTGAGTGGCCGGGGGGCACCCGAAAGCAGAGCCCCTGCCCGGGTTTGTTCCAGGGCTCAGTGCGCAGGTTGAGCAACCGGGGCAGCCTTTTGCGAAAGATCGGCCACGGCATGGTCGGCGATCTTCACCAGACCCTGCGGAAGGATTCCCAGGAACAAGATGCCGGCCACACAGGCCAACAGGACGATGCGGGTGGACAGAGCCACCGGGATAATGGACAGGTTGGCGGATTGGCCGCCCCAGTAAATCGCCCGGATCACACCGAAGTAGTAGTAGAGAGAAATCACCACTCCCACTACAGCCACGGCAATCAGCGCATAGAGCTCCGGATGGCCCGGGGCCACATCGAGAACACTCTTGAAGAGGAGCAATTTACCAAAGAACCCAGCCATGGGCGGGATGCCCGCCAGCGAGACGATCGCCATGGTCAGGCAGGCTGCCAGAAACGGAGACCGCTGACCCAGACCCGATAGGGCACTGATGTCATCGCTCTCCACGTGGTTGGCAATGGCACTGATCACCGTGAACGCCGCCAGCACTGTGAAGGCGTAGCCACCCAGGTAGTACAGCACCGCCGTGGAGCCACCCGCCGAACCGGCCACGATGCCCAAGAGCAGGTACCCGGCATTGGCGATGGAGGAGTAGCCCATCAACCGCTTGAGGTTGCGCTGCGGGATGGCGCAGAGGCTTCCGAACAAAATGGTGGCTCCGGACATGACGACGAAGAGCCGGTGCCATTCGGCCGTGATCTGAGGCACCGCACCGACCAGAAGGCGGATCAGCAGGACAAATCCAGCGGCCTTCGAACCAACAGCCAGAAAGGCGGTCGCAGGAGCCGGCGAACCCTGGTACACATCCGGTGCCCACATCTGGAAGGGCACGGCGGCGATCTTGAAACCCAAGCCCACCAGAACGAGCAGCAGTCCCATCAGGAACAGCGCGGAATGGGCCAACTCCTTCTGCTTGGCGGCCAGGACGGCGAAATTGGTGGAATTGGCCGTTCCGAAGATGAGCGCGATTCCGAACACCATGAAGGCGGAGGAAACGCCACCCAGAATGAGGTACTTTACACCGGCCTCCAGCGAGGCCAACTGGGTCCGCTGGAAACTGTTGAGCACGAAGAAGGTCACGGTGATCAACTCCAGGCTGACGAAGAGCAGCACCAGGTCATTGGCCGATGCGGCAAAGAGCATACCAACCAAGGCAAAGACGGTGAGGGCAAAGAACTCCGAAAGCCCCGAGCCGAATTTGGGCGCGAAATCCACGGCCATCAGCACCACTGCCAGGGCGGCGAACACGAAGAACCCCTTGAAGTAGCGGGCGAGGTCATCGACCACGAACATATCGGAGAAGGCTGATCCGGACTGCGGGGCCAAGGAACCCACCGCAAAGGCAAGCAGGCAACCCAGCGCGGCGGCCAAACCGAGGCCCAACCCCTTGCGGGCGGCGGGCGACACCCACAGGTCGGCCAACAGCACGATCAGGCCCAGCAGGACCGCCAGGACTTCCAACGTAATCAGCGAATAATTCATGACTGCAAAGGCTTGGTCTGCGCTCAGTGTCCGGATTGACCCGGGGCGGAGGCTGCGGGGGCTGCGGGGACCGCTGGAGCCTGACCGGCGTGCAAGGGCGTCAGGTGGGCGGCCACCACCGCTTTGGCGGCGGGTTCAATTCGGGAGGTCAAGATGCCCGGGGCCACGCCGAAGAGCACCATTGCGCTCAAGAGCACCACGAAGGGCAGGCGGCGCCAGTAACCCGTGTCCACCACGCGCGAAAACTCGGGCTTTTCCGGCCCCTGAAGCACCGCACGCAAGGCCCGGAGCATGGCTACTGCTCCAATGATCAATCCGCTCCATGCGGCGATGATCACCAACCAGGGCAGCGACTTCCAGGATCCGAAGAGCACGGTGGCCTCACCGGCGAAATTGGCGAAGCCCGGCAAACCACAGCTGGCCATGAAACCCATCACCAGTGCGGTGCCATAGAAGGGCATCTTGCGCAGCAGACCACCCATGCGGGTCATGTCCAGGGTGCCGGTCTGGGTCTCCAGATAGCCGCTCAAAGCGAAGCTCAGGCCGGCCAAGAGCGCGTGAGCCACCATCACCAGCACGGTTCCGGTGACACCGATGACCGTGAGGCTGGCGATGCCCAAGAACGCAAAGCCCATGTGGGCCAGACTCGAGTTGCCAATCAGGAGGTTCATGTCCTTCTGACGCAAGGCCACCCAGGCGCAGTGCAGCAAGTTGCCGACTGCCAAGACAGCCACAACGGGCAACCAGCGATGGGCTCCGTCCGGCATGAGGGGCACCGCCATGCGAAGGATCGCATAAAGACCCGCCTTCTTGAGAATGCCCGCGTGCATCATGGCCGTGGCAGTGGGAGCGGCCGCGTACCCGACCGGAGCCCAGGAGTGGAAGGGGAAGAGGCCCACCAAGATGGCGAACCCGAAGACCACCAGCGGGAAGATCCAGGTCTGGGCCGCGGCCGACAGCGGATGTGCGGCCAAGTGCGCCTTGAGCACGGTGACATCCAAACTGTTGGCGCCAGCGGCCACATAGAAGGCGATCAAACCCACCAATGCGATGAGCGCACCCAAGGTCAGGTAGAGGGTGATCTTGAATGCGGCCCAGTTGCGGTCTTCGCCGCGACCCCATACACCGATCATGATGAAGGTCGGAACGAGGGCCAATTCGTTGAAGAAGTAGAAGACGAACAGGTCGAGCGACGCGAAGGCACCCATGGCCCCGGCGATCATCAACATCAGCAGCACGTAGAACATCTTCACGTGGCGCTCAATGTTCCAAGACACCAGCACCGCGGCGAAACCCACCAGACCCGTGACGAGGATGAGGCCGATGTTCAGGCCGTCGGCGCCCACGTGGTACGCCAAATTCAAGGGCCCCACGGTGACCCAAGGCACCAGCGACTCGAATTGGAACCCCTCTTGGCCCGCATGGAATCGGGAGAAGAGGGAGACGGCCGTCCAAGCCGTGCAGGCGGAACCCAGGATGGCTGCCAGACGCAGCACGACCCGGAAATTGCCCGGGATCAGCAACAGCAGCACGGCCGTGATGACCGGGGTGAGGATGACGGAAGTCAGGGAGTCCATGGCGGTTACTTCAGGGCAAGGAGGACAATGAGGAGCACGCCGGCCGTGAACAGGAAGGCGTAGGTCTGAATGCTGCCGGTCTGGACCAGTCGCAGGGCCCGGCCGGCGATTTCCACCACACCGGAGAGGCCGCGGACGGCGAGTCCGGCGATGAGCCATCGGTCGATGGCGTCAGCGATCTGGGACAACAAATTGTGGAGCGGCACCACGATGCCGTCGTAAATCTCGTCGATGTAGAACCGGTTGCGCATCGCCTGCGAGAAGAGTCCGAGCTTTGAAGACAGGGGGTCTTGGGCCGGGGACTTCCCATAAAGAGAGTAGGCCAGCGAAAATCCGAACAGGACCGCACCCAGGCCGAAGACGGCCGCGATGGGGTTGTGATTGAACGGACCGAAGAGGATGTCGCCCCCATGGGCGGCATGACCCGGCTTGAAGTGGCCGCTCAAGAATTCTCCGAGGGGCAACCACGCGATGAAGGCACTGGGTACAGCCAACACTAGCAAAGGCAGTGTCATGCTGGAGGGCGATTCGTGGGCGTGGTCGGCGCCCTCACCGCGCGGCTTTCCAAAAAAGGCCACGAGCACCAGGCGGCTCATGTAGAAGGTGGTCAGCACGGTGACCAGAATACCCACTCCGAAGAAGATGGGATTGGCTTCCAGCGCCACAGCGAGGATCTCGTCCTTGGAGTAAAATCCGCTGAACGGCGGAAGGCCTGCCAAAGCGGCCGTGCCCAGCGCAAAGGTCCAGAAGGTCTTGGGCATCTTCGAGCGCAGACCGCCCATCTTCCAAATGTCCTGCTCGTGATGGCAGGCATGGATGACAGACCCGGCCCCAAGGAAGAGCATCGCCTTGAAACCGGCATGCGTGACCAAGTGGTACATGGAAGCCGACGCGTCCCCGGTCTTGGCACCCAATCCCACGGCCATGACCATGAGTCCCAACTGCGACAAGGTGGAGTAGGCGAGGATGCGCTTGATGTCATCTTGCTGGACGGCGATGACAGCCGCGAACAGCGCGGTGAATCCGCCGATGCAGGTGATGATCGAAGCGGCAGAAATTCCATCCAGAAACCCCAACGCGTCCGGCCAGCCCGGGGTTGCCGTGTACAAGAAGAACACCCGGCAGAGCATGTACACGCCAGCCGCGACCATGGTGGCGGCATGGATCAACGCAGAAACGGGCGTCGGGCCTTCCATGGCGTCCGGCAACCACACGTGCAGCGGAAACTGCGCGCTCTTGCCCATCGCTCCCATGAAAATCAGCAGGCCGGCCAGACCCGCCCAAGGGCCGAGCAAAGCCGGATTGGCCACGAACTTGGCCTTGAGGGCCGCGATGTCGAGGGTACCGGCCAGACCCCAAATGGCGAGGATGCCCAGCATGAAGCCGAAGTCGCCAATGCGGTTGGTGAGGAAGGCCTTCTTGGAGGCGTCCCCAGCCGAGGGCTTCTCGTACCAAAAGCCAATCAACAAGTAGGACGACACACCGACCAACTCCCAGAACACGAAGAGCATCAGGAGGTTGTTGGCCAGAACGATCCCCAACATGGAGAAGACGAAGAGGCTCAGTGTGGAGAAGAACCGGGTGTAGGACCGGTCTTCATGCATGTAGCCGGTGGAGTAAATCATCACCAGCGATCCCACGCCGGTCACGACCATGAGCATCAGCGTGGAAAGGGCGTCGAGGTGCAAACCGATCTCGGCGTCGAGTCCGGCCACCGGCAACCAGTGGAAGGGCGTCGCGTCGGCCGACTGCCCGCCGAAAACGCAGAACAGGGTGAAGCTCAACAGGAATGCGACGACTACCCCGCTGATGTTGAAGGCTGCGGAAAGCGTTCGGTTCTTCGGGGTCAGCACGGCCGTTCCGAAGGCCATCACCAGCGGCAGGATGAGGATGGCCCAGGCCAGGTCCTGGATCTTGGAGCCGGATTCAACGGCATGCTGTACTACGGCGGCGTGTTCCATGGCGGTCGATCAGAGTTTCAGGGAAGTCAGGTCTTCCACATGCGCCGTCTGGCGCTTGCGGTACAGCGCCACGAGGAGCGCGAGGCCCACAGCCACCTCGGCTGCGGCGACGGTGATGATGAAGAACACCATCACCTGGCCATTGAGGTTGTTGTGGTAGCGGGAGAAGGCCACCAGAGCGAGATTGGCGGCGTTGAGCATCAATTCGAGACCCATGAAGATCACGAAGAGGTTGCGGCGCGCGACCACGCCCAGCAAACCCAGGCTGAAGAGCAGCGCGCTGACGATCAGGTAGTGGTGAAGTCCGGGAGTCACAGAAAAGTCGGGTTCAGGTGGGACGCGCTCGGGATTCGCACAAGTTTCAACGGAGGTCCTTCTTGGTGATCAGGATTGCTCCGACCATGGCAACCAGGAGGAGCACCGACAGGATCTCGAAAGGAAGGATGTGCGACTCGAAGAGCAGTCGACCCAGAGCCTTGGTCTCCCCCTCGGCCAAACGACCTGCCGTCTGGGACACCGGCACGGTCTTGACGATCGAGGCCACCAAGGTGCCGGCAATGGCCAAAGCAGAAAGTCCGCCCACACCCACGGCGATCTTGTTGAAGTGCCGCCGTTCGTCGGCCTTCAGGTCCAAGAGCATGATGACAAAGAGGAACACCACCATGACCGCACCCGCATAAACGAGCACCTGGACCGCGGCCAGGAAGAAGGCGTGCAGCAGCACAAACAACCCGGCCATGGAAATGATGGTCAGGACCAGGAACATGGCACTGGTGACCGGACTCCGGCTCAGAGGATTCAGCACGGTCAGGAACCCAAAGAGCAGGGTGAGTCCGGCCAGCGCGTAGAAAAGAAGATCGGTGAACTGGGGCATGTCGGGAAAGGGTGAGTCTCCAGTGGGGTCCGGTATCTTGGATCGTTGGAATCTCTGGAGCTGGGGCTTCTCTAGTGGGTGTCGACCGGAAAGGTTTCCTGGGCTCGGGCCTCTTCCAGCTTGTTCTTCCATTTCTGGATGCCGGCATGGGTGCCGCCCAGATTCAGGAGCTTCTCCTTGTTGAAGATCATCGATTCACGGTTCTCGCCAGTGATGGAGTAGTCCTTCTGGAGGAAGATCGCCTCTTCGGGGCACACCTCTTGGCACATGCCACAGAAAATGCACCGGAGCATGTTGATCTCGAACTCCCGCGGCATCTTCTCGGCATTCTTGCGGTCGGCCGCCTGACCTTCGGCTCCAGGCGGTGTGATGCGGATGGCCTTGGGCGGGCAGACGAACTCGCACAACTGGCAGCTCACGCATTTGGTCGCACCATCCTGGTCCTTCACCAAGTAGGGCGCCCCGCGATATCCCTCGGGCACCACCCAGCGCTCCTCCGGATACTGCATGGTCACGGAATTGCCCTTGAAGACGGTGTCCGCGAAGTGCTTGGCCGTGACCTTGAGGCCGCCGAGGATGGCGGGCAGGTAGGTGCGCTCGTAGAAGGTCAGCGGGGATCGATCGACAACTTTGGTGCTCATGAAGTCAGTGGGCGGATCAGTTGTTGAACAAGGAAACCACGAGCGCGGTCACCACGATGTTGGCCAGGGCCAGCGGGATGAAACGGCGCCATCCGAGGTCCATCAATTGATCGTAGCGAAAACGTGGGAGCATCCAGCGCACCCAGATGAAGACGATCATGAAGAAGGCCATCTTGGCGAAGAACACCCCGATGTGGATCAAGCCCAACAGCAGCGAGCTGGCCGGCAGGTTCAATGCGTCGATGAACGGCAACGTCCAGCCACCCAGGAAGAGCGTCACCATCATGGCCGCGGAAGCAATCATGTTGGCGTACTCACCCAGGAAGAAGAGCGCGAACTTCATGGAGCTGTATTCGGTGTGGTATCCGCCGACGAGTTCGGACTCGGACTCCGGAAGATCGAAGGGCAGACGGTTGGTCTCGGCGAACGCCGCGATCAGGAAGATGACGAAGGCCAGCGGCTGCTTGAGGATCATCCAGCCGTGCTCGGCCTGATACCGGATGATGTCGCTCAGGTTGAGGCTCTCGGTGAGGATGAAGATCGGAATCACACTCATGCCCATGGCGATCTCGTAGGAAATCATCTGAGCAGTGGAACGGATGCTTCCCAAAAAGGGGTACTTGGAATTGGACCCGTAGCCCGCCAGCACAATTCCGTAGACGCCGAGCGACACGATGCCGAAGGTGTAGAGGATACCCACGTTCAGATCGGCGATGACCATCTTCTCGCTACCGAGGTTGGAGCCGAAGGGAATCACCGCAACGGTCAGGAGTGCCGGGATCACGGTGATGGCCGGTGCCAGCCAGAAGTAGACCTTGCGGACGTAGCTGGGAGTGAAGTCTTCCTTGAGCAGGAATTTCAGACCATCGGCCGCCGGCTGAAATATGCCCAACTTCACCAAGAATGGGCCGATGACCGGCAGGTAGTTGATGAAGAAGGGTGCCGTGCGATTCGGTCCGACGCGGTTCTGGATCCACGCCGAAACCTTGCGTTCCACGAGGACCGCGTAAGCGACGGCCGTCATCACCACACCGAAGACCACACCGATCTTCAGCGCGCTGAAGAGGATCATCTGTGCGGTCGGACTGAGATATTTGATCGCTTCCATGGTCGTTCAGATCTGAACCGTGACTCCGGTGTCACCCACCTTGGCCCATTCGAGCCCGGCGAAGGCCGGCATTTCGGCGGCCATTTGGTTGAAGAGGCCTTCGATGGTCCGGTACCCGTTGTGGCCGGTCAGCGAGTGCACCAACTCGTGGAGGAATTCCCACTCCGCACGAGCCTCGCCCGGTGCCTCGACCGCCTTGTGGAACTTCTGCAGCCGTCCCTTGACGTTGACGAAAGTGCCCCGCTTCTCGGCATGAGCCGCACCCGGCAGCAAGAGGGTGGCCGCGGCCGTGGTGGCATTGGGCAAGATATCGCTGACGATGAGCGCATCGAGCTTCGCCAACAATTCGGGGCCAATACCCACCCGGGTGACGTCCTCGCCGAAGACAACCAACGTCTTGATCCGGCCTTGGGCGATGCCGTCGGCGATCTTCGTCAGGTTGAATCCGAACTCGGTGAAGGCCATGCCGGTCAGCCGGACGCCATTGCTGTTGGGATTGCGGTCTTCGCTCACCAGCAAGCGGTCCGGCTCGCCATCGCGCGGGACCGCATCGGTCATGGCTCCGGTGTGGGTGGCCAGCTTCTTGAGCAGGAAGAGCTCTTCGTTGGTCTGCCGACCCGACACCACGAAGGCCACACTGCCTTGAGGAGCCTGGGTCAGGATGAGGGCGGCCGACTCGATGGCGGCATTCCAGGAAACCGGTTGGCGCGTGCCATCGGCCGCGGTCCGCAGAACTTGCTTCAGGCGATCCGCACGACCCACCCAGCGATAATTCAAGCGTCCGCTGTCGCACATCCACGGCCCATTCACCGCATCGTTTTCACGAGGCTCATAGCGGTGGATGACTCCCTCGCGGGAACCCATGGTGATGTTGCAGCCGGTGCCGCAGCTGGTGCAGAGGCTCTTGGTCTCCTTGAGGAACCACACCCGCATCTTGAAGCGGAAATCTTTGGAAGTCAGCGCACCCACCGGACACAAGTCCACGGTGTTGAGCGTGTAGTTGTTGTCGAACTTGCCCGGCTCGAAAGCACTGATCGTGTTGTACGAACCGCGGTTGACGATACCCAGAGCGTCGTCGCCAGCGATGTCGCGGGTGAAGCGAATGCACCGGGTGCACAAGATGCAACGCTCGTCATCGAGAACGATGCGCGGACCCAGATCGACCGCCTTGGGCTTGTGGACCTTGGCTTCGACAAATTGGCTGCCGGCCTTGCCGTGCTGGACCGAGTATTCCTGAAGCTTGCACTCGCCGGCCTGATCGCAAATGGGGCAGTCGAGCGGGTGGTTGATGAGCAGCGATTCGAGCACCGACTCGCGCATTTGCTCAGTGGCCTTCGAATTGGCGTAAATCTCCATGCCCGGAGAAATGGGCGTGGCACAGGCGATGGCACCACGCGGGGTTCCCGGCTCATACGGAAGCACCGACTTGGAGATCTTGGGCGTGCCATCTTCGTTTAGCACCGGCTTGCGGTCCGGACCGACCATCGGCGTGCCGAACTCGACCAGACACATGCGGCAATTGCCGGCGATCGGCAATTTGTCGTGGTAGCAGTAGTGCGGGATGTCCACGCCGGCGATCTTGGCCGCCTGCAGCATGGTCGTCGGCGCAGGCTTGCCCTGCCAATCAGGCATGGTCTTGGGCACCTGCAAGGTCTTGCCGTTGACCGTCACGGTCATGGTCTCGACCGGCGGGGCCGCCGGAGCAGGCGCTGGAGCCGGGGGCGTGGATGGAGCAGCGGGAGCGGACATCGGAAATCAGTGGGTTTGAAGGCTTCCTGCCGCCGAACGGGAGTCGGACGACTTGGTCGACAAGGTTCCCGAGGACTTCGCATGGGCCGCCTCATCGGCCGCACCCTGGGCTTCGAACTCGTCCCGGAATTTCTTCACAAAGCTCAAGACCGGCCAGGAGGCCGCCTCGCCGAAGGCGCAAATGGTCCGGCCCTGGATGTTCTGGGCGATGTGCGTGAGATAATCGGCATCGGCCTTGCGACCTTCGCCATGAGACAGGCGGTGAGTGGCCTTGGAGAGCCAAAGGGCTCCCTCGCGGCACGGGGTGCACTGGCCGCAGCTTTCGTGGGCGTAGAACTCGGAGAGATTGCCGAGCGTCTGGACCATGCTCCGGGAATCATCGAGCACGATGACCGCGCTGGAGCCGGACATGGTTCCCGCCTGCTGCAGGGAATCGAAATCGTAGGGCAGGTCGAGCATGGGGACATCGACCTTGGTCATCTGGCCGTCGGCCCCCTTGCGGTTGAGTTTGAAGACCTCGCCCGCCTTCAGGACCTTCGATGAGGAACCGCCCGGAATGATGGCCTTCAGCGTCCGACCTGGCTTGAGACCGCCGCCGAAGTTCGGGTCGAAGATCAATTCGCCCAAAGTGACACGACCCACCTGGATCTCGTAATAGCCGGGCTTCTGGACATCGCCGCTCAAACTGACGATGCGGGTGCCGGTGTTGTTGGGCGTGCCCAGCTTGGCATACTCAGTGGGACCCATGAGCACGATGTGCTTCACGTGACACAGCGTCTCGACGTTGTTCACGATGGTCGGGCACATGTAGAGACCCAAGACCGCCGGGAAGTACGGGGGCTTGATCCGGGGATAGGCCCGCTTGCCCTC
>CAMCYJ010000082.1 GCA_945883815.1 Akkermansia muciniphila
CGTCAATCGTAGGGCGTTCCCGATCAGGTTGAACGCCGCGTTGTCCGTGTCTCCGGTGCCGCTCACCAGCGTGAAGGTGTGCGTCGACCCGGCATCCACGTCGGTCGCCGTCAACGTCCCCACCGTCGCATTCGCCGCGTTGTTCTCCGCCAGGCTGCTCGCCGACAGCGCAATGTCCGTCGGCGCTTGATTGGCCTGATTGGGAATCCAATAGTGAATCGTCACGGTCACATTCCGCAGCGATACAGGGTTCCACGCGGAGCCGATCCTCCATAAATTCTCCCCCGATCGATTGAACTCACCAAGGGCATCCACCCGGACGGCTTGCACACCTTGCCAGGCGTTATCCGTGCCGATGGAGACCCAGCCGAGGCCCGGCAGATCCAGTCCATTGAGCTTCACATAGTTGCCGGCGATCGCAGGGTTATTGGCCGCACTCCAGAAGGTGGAATACTCCAGGCTGAGCACCACCCTCTCCACCAAAGCCCCGGCCGGCAGTTGCGAGGTCTGCACGAGTTCGACCTCCCCGTTGACTCCGATCCCCAACGATGCCGACGTAACCGCCACCAAAGTGCCCGCGGTCAGGCCATCCGAGTTGATGGACGCGGTGATGGATGGGGAAACCCACTGGTAGTTGGCAGCATCCTCTCCTTCCAATGCGAGACCCGTCACGAGGACGGGCTTGTTGAGGCCCACGGCCGAGGTGTCGAACAGGCCGGCCGCCTGTGCGGAATTCAGCGTCACCACATCGCCGTCCAAAATGCCAATCAATTGGGGATTGGAAACCACCAAGGCCGCTGTCCGGGTGGCGTCAAACGTGCGACCCAACACCGAAAAACCCGTGACGTCCAATGGCTTCGGGGTGATGTCGGCCTCGAAGACCGGCGGATCCACCAAAACGTATTTCGACGCATCAGGTCCCGAAAGGGCCAGACCGCTGACATTGACTACTATGTTAGAGCCTGCCGAGGACGACACGAAGGAGGCCGTCGCCGCATTGGTGTTGAGCGAGACGACATCGCCCGAGGCTAACCCTGATAGCAACGCAGCCGGATTCAGGGTTGCGATGGTCGATCCGTCATAGACCTTGTTGTTCACCAGCGCTCCAATAACCGTGACCGGGATTTGAGTGGGAGGCTGGGAAGTGCCGGTCATGGAGCTATGGACCTCGGCAGGATTCTCAATCGTCTCGTAGAACCGCAGTTCGCCAATCGTCCCGCGGAACCATCGATCCTCAGTTTCTCTCTCTCGGCCAAACCGAATGAAGTCGTTAACGATTCCATTTCCGCCATCAGGCACCGGGTAGAGTCCAGCCAATACCCCATCGACATAAAAACTGGCTACCCCATCCCCCAGATTGTCGGGATCCGACCAGGTCAGTATCATCGTATGAACCAAGCCATCGACGACACTGATCGGAGTAAACGTTGGGAACGATATATTGAAGAACGCGTGAGCCAAGCCATCGGCACCGATGGTCAGTCCGAAATCATTCGGGAACCCTGGGGATTCCGCGTTGATGGGCCCCGGATATTCCCAGAAGAGGCCACCATTATCATTGCCCGTCGCACCTTGAGTCGCCTTGAAGAGCGCGACAATCGTGACCTTAGTTCGACCCGCGATCGGGTTATTGGCCGCATCCACCTCGAAATAGTCATTCACCCCGTCGAAGACGATGCCAGCGTCCGAGGCGGCTACGTTGAATTGCCCGGCAGTCTTGACGGGCTCACCGTAGGAAGTCGCTACCTTGCCCCCGACCCGATCGACCCAGGTGGCAGTTCCGCCCGCCCAATCGTCAGCCACCCATCGGGCGATCGGCGCACCCGCCGCCGCCGAGAGCCGAAGCGCCAAGGTGCCTGCCAAAAGCATCCCTGTCGCGATTCCCAGAGACCGAGCGGCGATGAGAAATCGGGAGAGCAAGGACACGAAACGAGGCCCGCGCGAAACACGGTCTTCGGTACCCATTGCTAGAACCTTCCGCCTCACGGCGTGCCCCCCTTCTGGGCCAGTGCCTGGAGTTCCACGGCGTTGGTCATACTTTTCACCACCACGCCGTTGCTCAGCGACCACTGGCCGACCAACGCGCCATCGGGGCTCCACCGCCGCGACTGACCGCTCGGCAGCCCCGAGGCCATCGCCACCTCGACCGCCAATTGTCCGTTGGTGTGCCATTCCCGGTGAAATCCATCGATCCGGCCCTCCCGAATATCGACCTCCGAAATCCGTCGAGCGTCGATGTCCCACTTGGTGCGCAACCCGTGAGAGCGTCCCTCGCGAAAGGTCTCGCGTACTGCCAGCACTGCGTTGGTCCACCATCCCTCGGAGACCCCATGCAACAGGCCGTTCGACACGGCCGAGCGCGACTGGAGCGTGCCGTCGAGATAGAAGTCGACCATCAGGCCGGTGAACATGTTGGTCTCGTCGGTCTTCATCCATCGCCCTTCCCGCAACACCAACCGGTCCCGGCTCACCGTTTCTTCAGTGGCCGCAGCCGACTTTGCCCAACCCCAGCGTCGAAGGCCGATGGCCAATGACACGACGGCCGCCAAGACAATTCCGGCCACGACCACCGACCGGTTCATCGACCCATACCAGGATCGCAATCCAGATATACTTCCCCTCGGTGTGGCACCGTTCATAGACGGGTCACTTCACCTGCAGCTTGTAGAACTTCGGCGCGGGGTCCGAGGCCTCGCCGGCCGCGACCACCCGCACCCGCTGGAGCTGGGTCGTCTGGTGGAACGACACCGGAGAGTCCGATGCCCCGCCCTGCACCCGGAACTTCATCGGCTTCCAGGTCAGCAAGTCGTTGGAGGCCGAAATGGTGTAGCTGCGGCCGCGCAGCGCCACGAACTCCAGCACCGGGTCGGCGGCTGAGAACTCCACGATGTCCAATCGAAAGCCGTCCTTGGGGTCCCATGCGTAAGTGCCCGCCAAGTAAGCCTCGAGCACTGAGAGCGAGTTGCCATTGAGCCGATCGCCCGGCTTCAGACCCTCCAGCGTGAGGCCGAGGTTGCCCGCAGCGATCACCGAACGCTCCCACCCGTCGGGCAGGCCATCGCCGTCGGTGTCTTCGCCGAGCGTCAGGTCCACCCGGGACGACTGGGCCGGCTGGCCCAGAAGCGCCATGTTGGCCTTCATCTCCAACGGCACATAAGTCCGCCCAGCGATCTTGACCCGGATTCGGAACGGCGCGGTGGGCCTCATCGCCGTCGGGCGATACAAGTCGGAGGTCAGACCGGCATCCACCGGCACCTCAATGCGGTAGTTCACGCCGGCTTCGAGGCCGGGAACCACGGTGGTGGTGATCACGGCACCGGCCAGGGTCTCGAGCGTGAGCTCGGTGCCCGGCGAGATCAGCGGATTGCCGAACTCGTCCCGGACCAGACCGTACACGGTGTGATGGGGCAGCGGCGGGAAGGCCAGGGCTTGGTGCCCCAACACGCCCAAGACGGCGGCAACGAAGAGATGGCGCAGGAATCGCATGGTCAGCAGTGGTTCAGTTGCCCGAGTACGAGTAGGACACGATGTGCAGCTTCACGTCCTTCACGCTTTGGATGAAGCGGTCGAGACCTTCCGATGGATTGTTCAACAGCGTCTGGCCGGGGATGACCAGCTTCCAATGGCTGTTCCAGACCGAGCGGCCGATGAGGCGCGAGTTGGTGAACTGCGAGCGGGCCAACCCACCGCTGCCGCCGTAGATGTTGGGCGTGAACACCGCGGCCGTCGGCACCGGGCGGAAGGCCTGATGCTTGCGGAGCGAGAACAACGGTTCGGTGAGGGACTCCGAACTCTGCCACAGCCGTTTGGAGGAGAAGTCTGAGGTGCCGATGTTGAAGGGCATGGGCACCGTGACGTCCTGCACCGCCCAGGTACGGATGGTGCTCTGGTCGCCCAGCGGCGGGCTGCGCATGGAGTCCAGACCCACGGGGATCAGGTACACATAGGGGGTTGCCGCCATCGCGGTCAAATCCATGAAGGCCAGGTTCGGATCGGCCGGTGAGACGGCCCCGGAGCCGCTGACTGCGCCGGTGTTGGGGAACGGATTGTCCATGCCCTTGTAGCCCTCGAGGGCCACGCCCATGCCGAAGATCTTCGTGGCGAAGGCGCTGGGATGGAAGGCCGAGTCGCCGGCCGCCAGCGGCTGGCCGAAGAGGTTCAGGCCATCGGCGATGGTGGTGGAGAACTCGATGACGAGGCCCGGCACCGCCAGACCGTCGCCACGGTCCAACTGCATGCACATGCGGCGGACATCCACGTCCTGCAGGACGTCGTCACGACGGGCGCGGTTCATTACGTCCTTCCATGCCGTGTCGCCATCGGTCCCGGGCAAGATACGGAAGTTGCCGGCTCGCAGCGAGGCGGTGGTGCCATAGGCATCGGGGTTGTTGAACCCAAGACGTCCCTTGAGCACCTGCCAGTCGGCGTTCATCTCGGCCAGAGCGCCTGAGAGACCCGGATCGCCGACGGCGCTGCCGGTGAACTGCGGATGACCATTGCGCACCACGCCCAAGGCGCGTGCCTGAATGATGCGGTCGACGAACGCCTTGCCGCTTTGGTTGTTGAGCAAGCCCGTCTCGTAATCGTAGGCATTGGCCGTCAAGAGCGAGTAGCTCGACGCTAGATCCAGCAAGGTCTCGTACCGGTCCAACTTCTCGTTGCGGAAGAGGCGGAAGGCCACATCGCGGGTACGGTAGCCTTGGATAGATGCCGCCGCGCGGAACCGGAAGGCCTGCCGGTCGGCCTGAATGCGCTCACCTTCAGCTACAAGGCTTCGGAGATTCATTTGCGCATCGTCCAACTCGCGGCGGCGCTGGTTGACCGTCCAGAGCAGGGCGTGGACATCCTGCAACTGCAGCGCCAGGTCGTTGAGCGACTGGCGCAGTTCCATCTTCTTTTCCCGGGGCTTGATATAGTCCATTTGCGACCATTGGTCGGCCGTTGTGGTAGCGAACTCGAGGGCCTTGACCACGACGGTCCGGGCCACCTTGATCGCATCCAAGGCCTCTTCGACCACGCCACCGGCCCCCTCGATGGCCGCTCGACCTGCAGAGGTCAAGTCGCCGCCGGCCGCCAAACCGGCCACCAGCGACGTCGGCAGGGCATCTTTTACCACCTGGGAAAGGTTTTTCGCAGTCGCCTTGGTCTTCTCAGTGAAGACTTCGAACAGGTCGTTGGCCAGATTCACCGACTGGAACGTCTGCTGAGCGATGAGCAAGTCTCGCTCCTTGTCGTAGATTTCCTTGGAGGTCTGCCAGTTGGCTTTGAACAGGTCGACGGCCTTCTGGAAGTCCTCGCGCCCGCCCAGGACGTCATCCAGCGAAAGGGCTAAACGCCGTTCCGCAGCGACCACTCCGGAAATGGCCTGTTGGATGCGGCCGGGGAAAGCCCGGCGACCGCTCCATTCGTCAGGCCGGGGAGTGTATCCTTCGGAAGTGACGGTAATGGTCAAATTGGTCAACTGCGGGAACTGAATGGCATTGTAGAAGGCCGAGTTGGCTCCCTTGTCCGCCTCCCAGATGCCGTAGAAGTTGCCCGTGACGTTGGTCTCCCATGCCTTGGGGACACCGGGCATTGGGATTTCGAACGTGCGCCCATTCTCGCCGGTGGATTCCGGGAAGGTGTATTCGGGCATTTCCACATACAAATAGTGGACCAGGTCCGGACCCGAGTAGTCCTGCGGGTAGGTTTTGCCCGCCCCGATGTCGTCGGTGTACGGGCTGCCATAGAGCTCAATGAGCTTGGTGGTCAGGGCCCGCTCGTTGTCTTGGATCTTGGCCTTCACTTCCTCGAGCGAGTCGCCCTCGGAACGGATGGCCGTGGACATCGTCCGCGCTTCGTCAAAGGCCATGGCTGCATTCTCCAGCGTGCCCACCGTGCGGTCGTACAACTGCTCGAAGTGGCCCTTGGGATTGGCTCCGGTCACCACGTTCGGGTTGATGTCCAGTGCCAGGCTGTCCCGCGCCAAGCCCAGAGGCGTCAAGCCCGCCTCGGCATTGTCGAGTACTTGTTGCACCTCGCGGTAAATCAGCGGCAACTGGCCCAGCTCAGGGACCGTGGTGCGGTCGATCTTCTGGATGCCCTCGTGCGTCGGGTCCGGATCCACCTCGGGCAGCATGGAGTTGCCCACCACCCAGTTCAGGTAGGCTCCTTGGCCCACGCGGCTGGCCCAATGGTCCATGCCCCAATGCCGCACCGTGGCCACGGCCCGGTTGGTGTTCTGGCGGGTCTCGCCGAACCGGTCCCAACCCACCGCATCGCCGGAGCGGTAAGACTGACGGAAGACCAACTTCAACACGTCCAAGCCGGTTTGGCTCAACGAACCGGCCGCCGCGGCGAACTTCCGCTCGTCCACGTAGTCCACCTGAATGACCTTGCCCAAAATGGTCACCGCCTCGCTGCGGGGCACCCAGTCGAACTTGTTGTTGATGATCAGGCCATAGTAGCCCTTGAGGCCCGTGAGGTAGTGGCCGTAGGCGTCGCCGTGGCCTTGAGGGAAGGCCTTGGCAGCATCGGCCGCGTCGATCACACCGTCGGTGTTGAGGTCCTTGATGTTGTAGTTTTCCGTGTAGATGACCTCGCCCGAGTTGATGCCCCGGGTGAAGTTCCAATACAGGCGGTTGTAGGCCGGCGCCGTCTGCACCCCGGGCTGCATGAAGTCATCACGACCGCGCAAAAGGCCCAACTCCTCTTCCAAGAGCGAGGGCAACTGACCGCCGAAGCTGAACTTGGCGGTGGCCACGCTGCCTTCGGTGGCGCTGCCGGTGCCGGTGGCGATGGTGGGATTGGCCGCGTCGGCCTTGGCCTCGTCACCCAGCAGCGAGTACAGGTCGTTGAGGTAGCCGGCCACCAGCAACAGGGCGTCGTTGGCAGGGCCATAGTTGATCCCGGCGTCGATGCTCAATTCGCGACCGCGCCGAAGCACCGTTTCGTAAATTTCAACCAAACCGGAGTTGTTGATGTTTTTGAGGTTGAGGGCGATGGCACCCTCCCAGCGGCGACCGGCCTGACTGATGACGCTAACGTCGGTGTTGACCGCGTTGTTGTAGAGGTCCTTGACGCGCTGCTGGAAGGGGTTGATGCCCGCCAGTACCCGCTTGATCCAACCCTCGGCCAGTTGCGGCTCGGTCCAGCGAGACCATTGGCCGATGACAGGGTCGTTCGTGTTGACCGAGCGGTACCGCATCGTCAAGTAGTTGTCGGCGAGCACTTGAATACCCGCGCCGCCCAGAGTGTATCGGGGCAGGCCAGCACCTTGCTGCAGATCCTTCCATTGGGTCATTGCCGGTTCCATCGGCGGCGGTGCGCCGTCGACCGGGGCGCCGATGCGCCATTCGTACTCAAACTCGTTGAAGCGACCGGCGAGGTCTGGGGTGTGTTGCAAGGTCAGCAGCTCATTGAGCGGATTGGCCGAGGGCATGACCTTCAACTCACCTGGCCACAGGCCACCGGACACGCGCAGCACGTGCACCGACACCGGCTCGCCCGGGGGCGTGAAGGCACGACCGTTGCCGACAATGACCGAAACCATGCCATAACCGGGGCCCGAGGCGCTCAGGGCATATGAGTCGACCGCCGTCTCGCTGCTGGAAATCTCCACCATGTTGCCCACGGTGACATTGGCCTGCAGGCTGGGGTTCGGCACAAATTGACCAGGGACGTTCGGGTTCTCCTGGAAGGTCTCCACAACGGCGGTCAGCCCGTTCACCAAGTTGTTCCACTTGGTTTTCTCAGGCGATGCGGGGCAGAGGTCGAGAACCGACTGCAGGTCTTGCTTGGCCGCCGTGCCCCTCAAGACATTGAGCTGCAGGTACTTCTCGCCCACCGGCTCGTCCTTGAACTCACCCTTCAGCACCAGGGAGCCCCCCTTGCCGACGTTGGGGTTGTAGTACACGCGGGAGGCCAAGTGCGGCGGCAGGTTGGGGAAGTAGGTGAGGCCTTGATTGGCCTCGGTGAGGATGCCGGGGGGCAGCCGGTCCAACCCGACTGAAGCCAGGGAAGCGGTCTTCGCTTGGGTGGGATCGATGAGCACCACGCTGGGCTTGGCCAAGGTGATGTTGGTGGCAATGGACTGCTGGTAAAGCACCTCGGCGCTGGTCTGACCGCGTATCGCGGGCAGGCCATTCATTGGCCCGGTGAGGGTCTGTCCCGGCTGAAGGATCGGAGGCAAGGTCGGCCAGGCCGGGCGATAGACGATGTCCAAAGAGGCGGTCGCTTTAGCGTCCGGGTCTCCTCCGGTGAACGATCCTGGTGCCGCCCCGCGGGGACGAAGGTAAGGCACAATGGAGCCGACTGGCACCCCGGTGCGGTTCGGCCAAGCGAAGCCCTCCTCGGTCTTGTAGTAAAAGCGCATCTTGAAGCTGTTGGCATCGGAAGACCGATCGGCCAAGAAGGGCGGACGCCCGGTGAAGACGACCGGTTGGCCATCCGTTGACTGGCCGGGGATACTCAGGGCGGGCTCCATCTCGTCCTTACCGCTGTTCAGGACCTGCAGAGAAAAGCCCGGATAAGTGCCGGGAGGATAAGTGCCCGTCCGATCCGCGTGGCGGTTGGTTAGGCCTAGGCCCACGTCGATGACTTCCACAGCGTAGGATCGACGTGGAGTGGCCGAACCTGTGGGAGGGGTGCCGCCCAGAAAGATTCCAAGGGCATCCGAATCGGCAACCAGCCAGTTGGGCAACGAGTTGGTGGCGGAGGCCTTCACTACCAGACCTTCGGCGCGCCGGGAGGCATGGATGTAGTACTTGAACGGACGGCCGACAACGGCGGTCGCGCTCGTCAGCTTCTCGAACGCCTTGCTGGTGGTGTTGTAACGACCGGACAAGAGGTCCGGCTCCTTATGCAAGCCGCGGTACACCCAGAACGAATCCTTGCGGTCTCGAATGCTGAAGGACTTGTAGTGGCGGAAGGGTCCGTTGATATCGCGCGATTCCGACCAGTTGACCGGCAGGTTGCCCTGACCCGCCAGCGGGAGGATTTCCTTGTTGTAGTTCACGCGACCCACGCCCTCGCCCTCGACGGGCGGGGGCAAGAGCGGCAGCGGCATGGGGGCCTGAAGGATTCGACCGGCCTCCACCACGTAGTCGAACAGCAACCCTGCCGCGGGCTTTTCGCGGAGGACCCTGAAGACGGCCATGCTGGGCCGGCCATCGGATCCGGTATGGTCGATGAGCACGAAGGGCAGCGAGGAAAAGTTGCCGCCTGATGTGATGTTGAGGTCGTCACGCAATGCCCATCCCTGGCCGCCAATCATCAGGGCGTGCTCTTCGTTGGGATTGTAACCGATGGCGACTGGGTCGTTCTCATAGTAAATGGATCCCTTGGCCACGAGGCTGTCGAGGCCTCCCGTGCCAGCGTTGCTGGCGAGCACGATCTCCTTGGGATTGGTGGGGTACTGGATCGTGTACCGACCGAGGACCGAGGGCCAGGCCACGGTGTTCAAGCCCGCTCGGGCCAAGGTGATGTTGCGACGGAACCACCAAACCTCCAACGTATTGGTATTGGGGATAGCGTTGACTGGGATAATCGCCCCTCGATTAGCCGCTTCAAAGCCAGCGGCGAAGGGGTTCTTGTAAGCCCCAGGATGGTAGGAGCGGCCGGAACGGATGAAGCCCGCGAGATAATTCGTGCCGCCGCCGTCTCCGATTTCCCCAGAGGGAGGCAAGATCCGCTGCCCGACGTCCACAGTGCGAACATCGATACGCGGCAATTGCAAGACGGTCGGTGCCTTGTCGAAGAACTCCTGCTGAATCTTCACTTCATCGACCACCGTGGCCCTGTCAAACCCGTTGCCGAGCCCAAAGGTACGGATAGTCAGAAGATGATTGCCGGATTCGGGTATGTTGAATTTTTCTGTCTTGAAACTTTTCCACTCCGTTTCGGAGATTTGCTCGCGGTTCCACGTGGCTATCACCCGGTCCCCGATCCTGATGTTCAAACCTGCAGGTCCATAACTATACCTACCAATGGCTCGAAGCGAGAGGCTGTAGTCGCCTGCGGGCAACTTAATGGTCTGCGAGATGCCGCCGTCGCCGCTTGCATTGCTCTGAAGGTACGCCGCTTGTTGCCCTCCGGGCACGGGAGTCGAATACCACAGCCAAGGGCTGCCAACTTTGGTGATTCCAGCACTGACGAAATAAGTCCAAGAGCCGTCATCGGGTCGTCCGGTGCCGGTGACTCCTGTTTGCCATAGTACGGGAATAACTGGTGCTTCGAAGCCCGGATTCCGTACGTACTCGATTGGATCCGGCAGGAAGTTGGCAAGATTAGTAACCACGGTGCCGGTCCAGTTGGTGGACACAAGATTGCCATCCGACCAAGAGAGGACCCGCTCGAAGAGCATTTGATTGCCGCTGGTGTACCGCAGCAGGGAGCGGTGAGCCGGAAACGTCGGAGTCAGGTGCGTGTAGAACACCAGATCCGGGTCGAGGAAGGCACGCGGTTGTTCGGGAGCATCTTGATACAGCAGGAGTGGCGCATTGGCCGCATCCATGAGCACCCCGGTGGTCTTGGCTTCGGCCGCCGAAGCCACTGTGGGTCGCAAGTAGTGGCTGTAGTCGGTGACGTCCATGGGCCAAATCATCGTGTAGCGGGCGAACACCCGAGGCCAGAGCAGTCCCTGAACGCCCTCCTCCATCCAGTAAACCAGGGAATCGTTCTGACTCTTGGTCTCGCGGATGGCGTACAACTCCTTGGTCTGACCCGAGCTGGGCGTGTTCACCTCAATGAAACGGTCTCCCAGCTTGGGCTGCACGTCGGGGATCAGGTCCGCACCGCCCGCCGATGCGTCGGCGAAGTTGAAGGAACTGTTTCCCGCTCTTCTCGAAACACCATAGGGCCAAAGGCGGTCACCAAGATTCACTACGAGGTCCTGCGCCGTGGGTTGCTGGAGGATGTCCACGATTTCGAAGCCCAGGTGCTTGCGGCTCCGTTTGTCCGGGTTGGCATCACCGAGCAATTCGACAAACACCCGTCCCTCAGCGTTGTAAGCGAGGATCTGGGAAGTGGACCGGTCGAACCAGAGGGTGCGGGTCTCCTGGAGGACGTTGGTTCCGTTGTTGGGCACCACGGGGATGCTTCCCTCGTACTCCTTGGCCACGCGGGCCGGCACCTGGTCGTTGTAGGCCACCGCGATGTCCGAGACCCGGTTGCCCGGGACCGACACTGGCTTGCCCACCTTGGTGAAATCCCCCTGCGTCCAATAAATAGTGCGGGAGGGCTTGATCAGGGAACCGGATACCACCGCCTTCTTGGTGAAGAGGGTGTAAAACTGCCCGGCCTCCGAGACGGAATTCGTCGGACTGGCGGACGTTCCCGGAGCTGTGCCGGCACCCTGCACCTTTCTCCAAGCGATCTCCACCGTGCCGGGCTTGGTGGCGAAGACTACCCGGGCATTGGGGCTCCAGTAGTACGGGGCTCCGGCATGGTTGTTGATGCTGTGAGGCTCAGCGGCCCAGTAATTCTCCGGACGGAGGTTCAGGGACGACAGCAAGGTGCCGAATTCATCGGTGTCCGGCACCGGGATAATGGAACCGAACAGGAAATCCACTCCCCGGGCCACCACCGGGCTACCAATGCGCGCCCGCAAGAGCACGTGCGTGGGTTTGGAGCCCCCCAATCGCGGCAAGTTCAGACTAACCGCATTGGCAACGAGGCTCTGGTTGGCAAAGTTGAGGGTGGGCGGACTGGTGGCAGGCCCACCGATCCGGACTCCGCCGCCGAAGGCCATGACCGACTGAAACTGGCGAACCGTCGGAGCTCCAGAGGGGAATGGCGGCGTTTGGCTGTTGATCACCGGAGCCCGGCCATCCGAACCCGCAGGATTGTTCCGGACGTTGGAAAGTGGAACTCCGCGGACAGAACTGAAATTGACCGACGCTGAGAGTTGTCGGATTTCCAAGGGCTCCTTGGGAAAGGGAATGGTCTGCCCCAGCAGGTTCGCCGACAGCACCGGGACCAATCCGATAAACCGGAATAGCGGGAAAAGTTTCATGGCAACAGTCTCTTGGAAGTTCACCGAGGGTGAGACCGCGATTACTGGACGCGCATGATGTAGGCCAGCGCGTAGAACGGGGGCATTATGGGGATCGGTTGGCCATTACCGGTAAAAGAGGAGTCTTTGTTGAAGAAATGTTGATGATTACCTGCCGTGTGGCTTTGGCGACCCCATATCGTGTCTCTGGAATCGCCCCACAATCCGGTGTAATCTGCGTCATTTGCTCCCCAACCATTACCGTCATCCGGCCTGTTCCATGGAAGTGTGTGAGAATGTTCACCATTCACTTCTGTCCAGCCTTGAACGTTGTGGTTGTGGGCTGGCAATTGCCCGACGGTGAGGGTGACCGTCTCGGCACCGCCGGTGTTGCCAACGGCTCGACCCGACGATGTCTGGATCACAAACCGCCCCCGCAAATCGGGGGTGGCTAGACCATTATTAGTCCGCCCGTCACAAAAGGCCCAACCTGCGGGAATCGCGTTTGAGGCTCCCGACCAGATGATGATGCCGCCTAGGGGCACGGTGCCGAAACCCGAGACTGCCGTGGCCGACAAGGTCGCGACGTTCATTGAGCCAAACCTAGCGCTGGTGGCATTGACCTCGCCATTGACGGTGAGGGCCGCACCTGTGGCCGGCGCCCCGTTGATGCCCACGCCGCCTGCCGCCTGGATGAGGAACTGGTTGACGCCGCTGGAATTCTTGTCGACATCGGTATTGTCACCGAAGACGACGCTTCCGGCATGCACCGCCCGGGCTTTGCGGCCGACGGCAAACGAATTCTCGCCGCTGGCGACGTTATTCCGGCCGCCAGGAATTGTGGCGAACAGGCCCGAGGCCTCGTTGTTCTCGCCACCACCGACCGCCGAACCTCTGGCCGAGGCTGTGGAACCGCTGCCGCCGGCGATCACCGACAACTCGCCCGAAGCCGTGTTGTTCTGGCCGCCCGAGATCACGCTGGTCGGGCCGCTGGCGACTTGGCTTGGAGAGGTGGACACCCGGGCCACCTGAAGGTCTACCGCGTTGGCTCCGCGATTGTTGCCACCCGTGCTCTGCAGGGCCTGACCGATGCGAAGACGACCCTCCGACGAATTGATGAGGGCAGCCCCGTCGCTGCTGGCAAGGCCGTTGGCGGTGCGAGCCAAGAAGGCGTAGGGTGATGTGAGCAACCTCAGGCGTGGCGAAATCTCCGAACTGTTCAAGCCCTTGACCGTGATGCCGAGGTACAGTTCGGACGCCTTGCTGCTGTTGAACACCGTCGCCAAGTCGGGCCGAACCTCACTGCCTTCGGCCCCCCCCTCGCCGAGCACCACCGAGAAGTTGCCCTTGTCGATGGTCACGGTCTGGGCCTCGGTCCACACGGCAGTGCCTGCCGTCGAAACGGTATAGATACGGAATACGACCGAGAAATTCTGCGGGTTGTTCGGGGCCAACGGGGCGCCGTTGGCGTCTACCAAGAAGCCCTGATACGACATCAGGCTCGGAGGGAAGCCGTTCTGGATTTGGGCTTGGGAGAGGCCGGCGAAGATTCCAAGTAACAGCGCGAGGAAGGCCGCCATCGTGCCGCGACCGTTGGGCAGGGCGGGAATCCGCAGGAAGGGCTGGCTCTGGGAGGACTGGGTCATAACTTCTTGGGTTGGGGGTGACTGTAGAAAGGAGTGGGGAGGTTGGGGCCGTTCAACGGGTCAAGGTCGGGAGATCACTGATGCGGTTCAGGGTGAAGGTGCCCAGGACGCGAAAGGTCCGGGTGTTGGCGCCTGAACCACCGACCTCAATTTTTTCGTCGTACACGCCGTTGAGGTCGAGCGAGCCGGTGGTACGGCTCTGGTAATCGAATCCGGCCGCTTGGGGGCTGAGCCACACCGTCCGCTGGATAGAGTACGATTCCCGACCCTTGGGCAGCACCTGGGTGAAGGAGGCGTTCAGGTTGTCGTGGTCGGGGTGGTATTGGTGGATGAAGGGGTTCACCGAAGAACTGTCATACGGGGTTGCGATTTCCACCCGGTAGACATTGCTGGTGATGGTGATGGGCCACGGTGTGTTCTGGGCCGACCAAGGGAGGTGGGCGGCCGAAATGCGCCGAGCCGAGGCGAGTTGGGTCGGGTCGAGGAAGCGCTGCTGGGTGGTGACAATGGCGTTGGTCTGGGGATTCAAGCCCAAAAACACCCGCTGCAGGAGCACGGTATTGGTGCCGTCGTTGTGCAAGATGAGGCGCATTGGGAAGGGCCGGCTCACGCCCCCGACCACCTCGTTGGTAACCATTACGGAGTAGGCGCCCTCGTCTTCTGTCAGGCGCACCACCGGGTTGCCCACGGGGTCGCGCTCGTAGTTCTTGAGGTATTGAACCACTTGAGTGACACGGGCCTCGCCCACCCACAGACCCGAGTTGGCGGCCTTGACGGCCCCGACGCCCAGGTCCACTTGCAGCAGGCCTGCCGCGTCGGTGAGGCGGAGCACGCAGGCGCTCAAGTCGCCGGCCTGCCCCGGCATGGAGTCGCGGGCCAAGCCCAGCACGACCTGCACATCGGAACCCGGTCGTCCTTGAGGCGGGAGGGTCCAAGTGAAACCGTAGCCTTCGTTGGTGCCTACGGGGGGGGACAGCGGGATTGCGGTGTACTTGAGCGTCGACGGCTCCAACGGACCCCGCAGGATCAACGGCGGCAGGCCCACGACCGCCGTCTGCCCGCTGGGGGCGGCCTCAGACGGCAGCATCGTCAGGGTGATGACGTTGGTGGACTTCGATTGGTTCCGGATGCGGAAGCTGGCCTGGGTTCCGGACTTGCCAAACTGTATAGACCGGTTGCCCGACAGGCTGACCTCGAAGGGCCCAAAGTAGCGGTTGTAGCCAGCGGCCACGCGCATCCAGACGGCCTCGCCCCGGGTGAACACGGTGCGGGCGGTGTCGAAGACCCGCGCCGGGTTGCCCGTGCCAAAGTCCCCACCCGGGGAACGGTAAATTTCGGCCGTCTCCAGCAGCGAGGGAACCGGCTGGAAGAAGCGCTCGTAGCCCATGTTGCCGTCCGGCACCGGGAACCCGATGAAGTTCAGGCCCGAACTGGTCCACGCGTACTGCGGCGCCACGGGCTTGCCCTTGAGCAGCCAATTGTAGGTCGTGGCCGAGTCCTTCACCTTCACGTAGTACGAGGCATTCGGGATCAGGCGCTGGAGCTCGGAGGAGGGCCCGAGGTTGAAGGTCCACTTGGACCACTGCGAGCCCGTGCCGGTGGGCACCTGCGGGCTGTCGATGAATTGCTGGGTGGAGGAGGGCTTCCAGAGCCACACCTCTTCAACGGAGCCGTCGGAGGGCATCACGTCGGAAATCGGGGCATGGCTGGCATCCACGAACAGGGATACCGCATTCCATCCGGCCTTAAGCTGGTTGGTCTGGGTGATCCATTGGGCGGAGCCCGGCAGCGCGCCAAGGCCAAGGACCAAGGCCACCCGCAGCGGGGAAGCAAGATGCCGGAGGAGGGACAGGAGTCGGATCATGGCGAGGTGAGCGGCGGGGTTGACGGAGGCAGTGCGCTGCGGCGGTAGAGGAACCAAGGCGGGCGGACCTCCAGGCGCTGGGGATCAGCCAATGGAGCCCCCGAGGCGTTCGAGCCGCCATGGACCAACCACTGCGAGCCTGTCCAAGCGGAAAGCGGGGCCGTACGGGCGGATTCAGGGGCCTGCGACGGCAAGGCGCGCCAGGTGCCGGTGGTGGGGTTCCAGGCGGCCCCGGTGGCCAACGGACCGGTTCGGCCCGAACCGATTTGGCCCGAACCGCCGAAGACGGCGAACTCTTCGCCGGTCCACACGGCAGCGGCGTCGAAGCGAGCGGTGGGTGCACCGGAAGTTCCCAAGGCGGACCAGGTGTTCGATTGCGAATGCCAGACCGCGCCATCGGACAGAAGGGCACCCTCGAGGCTTTTGCCGCCCCAGACGTAGAGGCGCTGACCATCCCAGGCGGTCGAGGCTGCCCGACGGGCCGAGGGGGACGAGGCGGTGGATAGGGGCTGCCAACCGGCCGGAGTGCCATCCGGAGCGAAGGTCAACAACGCGCCGGAGCTAATTGAGAGGTTGTCAGTTGGTCCATCGCCTCCCCACACCAGCAGGGCCGAACCCGTCCAGAGAGCTGTGGCACCGGACCTCGGGCTCGGGGCTCCAGTGGCCGGAAGAGCCGACCATTGGTCGGTGATCGGATCGTAAGAGGCACCATCGCCCAGCGGGCCAGTCGAATTGCGCCCGCCAAAGACGATCATCCGGCTGCCGGTCCAAACAGCGGCGTGTCTGGTGCGGGCCGAGGGCGCCCCGGTGGTCGAAACCGAGGCCCAGCCTTGGGGCTGAGGCGTGTAACGCCCGCCGGTGTTCAGATTCCTCGGCAGTTCAATGATCAGTGTTCCGTCATCCGCGTACTCGGTCGGGCCGAAGCCTCCCCAGACGATCATCTGGGTCCCGGTCCAGACTGCGGTATGGCCGCTGCGTGGGGTCGGTGCTTCAGACTTGGTGATTTCGGTCCAGGAATCGAGGTCGGGCCGCAGTCGGGCGCCGCTGGATGTCGGCAGCTGCCCGGCGACCAGGCCACCCCAGATGATCCATTCCTGCCCGGTCCAAACCGATGCGGCCGCCGAGCGAGCTGTGGGCGCGAGGCTGGTCGAGATAGGCATCCATCCGGGCGCGGGGACAGAGGTGACCACCGCAAAGCCGTTGGTCAAGAGGCTCGGGTCGGCCGGCAGGGTCGAGGCGGCCATCCAGCCAGAGCGGGTCATGGCCGAGGCGACTTCGAGCGACTGGCGGAGCACCGCGTTGGTCTGGGTGAGGGCATCCACCTGACCGCCCAGCACCGCCACGGCGTTGGTGAGCAGGACCACCACATTGGAAAGGGAGGCCTGGCGGGTTTCCAAGGCCGTCAGGCGGGAGGCCTGGCTCGATTGGGCATCCTGCAACGCCGTGACCGCATTCGAGAGTTGAGTCTGCCGCTGGTCGAGCGCCGAG
>CAMCYJ010000083.1 GCA_945883815.1 Akkermansia muciniphila
ACTTCGGCCCCTCCGTGAATCAGACGCGACCGCTTACTTGCGGATGCGCGCGAACTGGGCGGCCTGGTTGGCCGGCACCGTCAGCGGGCTCACTGCACCCGCCACATCGGTCCAAGGACCGCTGAGCGAGTTGGCCGACTGGAGAACACCGGCGCCGGTCCAAGTGATGGTGACCGTGCCGTCGGCGTTGGCCTTGATGCCAGTGAAGCGAGGGCCATCGCCGCCGCCCGAAGCCGTACCATGCAAGGCAACCTCGGCGACTTGCATCGAGTTCGCCTTAGCGGCGTCGACGATGGTCGGGAAGACCACCTTGTAGCTGGTGTAGGACTTGGTGTTAGAGAACGCCAGCGTGGTGGTGTTGAACCGCGTCGGGTTGGCAACCAGCGATCCCGAGGCGATGGCCTCGAAGTCAGTGCCATTGTTGGATCCGAGGATCTGCCAGGTGGCCGGATCGCGCTCAGGAGCGTCGTTCGCGGTGATAATAGTCATCGCGGAGATGACCGAGGCGCCGGCCTTCGGGGTCACCGTGAAGCCGGTGTTCACCTTGTCGAAGTTCAGGTACTTCGTGGTGCTGAGACCGTCGATGACCTTCGGAGCAGCCTCGCCGCCCGGGTGGTTGCTGGAGCTCGGAACGATGGTGTCATCCTTACTCAACACATTGCCCGGGAGGGCCGGAGTGAACAGCAAGAAGTCGAAGTCACCGTTCGAGGTGTTGAAACGCACCGTCTGCTGACCGGTGAGCTTGATGGAGACCAAGGTGCCGTTGGTGTCGCGCATCGGCACAAGGGCGTTATTGCCCCAACCGCCGGTGTACGGCGACTCGAAGCTACCCACCACTGTGGGGTTGCCGCTGGCGACCGTTGCGAACTGACCCCTGATGCGGTTGGTGTTGCCAATGGCAGCACCGTCACCGTGGGAGAGACCCGCGTAGACGTTGTAGTCGCCCGCCGGGAAGGTGCGGGTGTACTGGTACCACTGGCCTTCGCCGATCCAACCCATCTTGAAGTTGACATCGATTTCACCCACGCCGCGGTCGCGGTCGCCGGTGCGGTTCATCGGAACCTGAGGGTCTTCACCGATACGGTAGATGGGCGAAGCGCCTTCATTGCCGCGGGTGTAGTCCTTGTTGTTGCTGGCCGACTGGCCCGCGAGGGCGCCGCCACGGTAGGGCATCACGCTGGTCGCGGCCGGGGCCACGCCGTTGTTGTCGAAGTCTTCCGCCTCGATCGCGAAGACCGGGGTGCGCATGTTGGCCACACCGAAGGTCCAGGACACGGTGCGGTCGATGACGGTCAGGTCGACCGTATGGGTCGAACCGCCCGACCAGCCACCGGCCGGAGCGGGGACCGTGACGGTGGCGATACCGTCCACCGTGTTCACGGTCGCGGTCGCAGCAGCGCCGTCCACCTTGACGGAGACGTTGGCGGTGCTGAGGGCCGGGCCAGTGCCTTGAGACACCAACGCGGTGATGGCCGCATCGGTACCGGCACGGAACGGAGCGGCGCTCGAAGCGCGACCGGTGCGGGCCGGAGCGAAGGACTTCACGAACGGAACACCCTTGCTGCTCAGCGGGTACTGATAGGCCTTGATGCCGCCATCGGCGTTGATGAGGTTGCCGCTCAACAAGTCACCCGTGACCGGGTCGAACTGGCGGGCGCTGAACTCGACGTTCGCGCCACCGCCGCCCTCGTACCAAACGAGGCGAGCCGGATACAGACCGTCCTTCTCCACGTTGAAGAAGAAGGTGGTGCCAGAGCCGATGCCGCCGCCATTGCCGCGGCCGCCGGAGTACTCACCAACCACCAGCGGGAAGGTGAAGGCCTCACCCGGGTTGCCGATATCGAAACGGAAGCCGTCGTCGCTGTTCACGTTGAAGGCGTAGAAGCCGGCCCTCAGGTCGAGGACCGTGAGGACCTCTTGCACGAAGTTGTCGGTGCTGCCGGTGGTGCCGGGGATGCCCGGAACGCCCGGATCATCGGGGAAGTAACCGCTGGAGGCGGCGTCCTGGTTGTAGTTGATGACACCGGTCTCAACGTAGTAGCCGTTGGCGCCGAAGAGGCTCAGGTCGGCCACGTTCCCAGTGCCGATCAGGCCGGCGATGTGCGTCATAGCCCGATAGGAATCGTTGTCCATGCTCTCGCCGTTCGCCTGCTGGATGGTCTTCACGAGGAAGCCCTTGTTGCCGGTGTTCACGGCAGAAGCAGGCAGAGCGAGGCTGCCCGGGACGCTGGCGGTGCTCAAGGTGGTGAAGGTATTCGTCGCGTCATACTTCTGCGCACCCGCGGTGAAGCGGACGATCACCGTGTTGGTTGAGCCCGAGGCGAAGTTCGTCGCCGGCTTGTAGGTGTAGGTAGTCACGCCAGCGGCGGAAGCCTTGGTCGGGGTCACCGCAGCGCCGTTCACGAGGAGGGCGAAGGAGGCCTGATCCACGGCGGTGCTGCCGTCAGCCACAGCCACCACGACCGGAGCGGTCGGGACGTAGCTGCCGCCGGAACCACGGAACGGGTGGATGAAGGAAACGGCCGCCGGGGTGGCGCCGCTGGCCGCACGGAACGCCTTCACGGCATCCGCAGCAGCGTCATTGATGAGGAAGCGAGCCGAGGGGTTCGGGGTTACGCGCTGAGCGGACCACTCGAGGTTGGCCCCGCCGCCGCCTTCGAACCACACGGTGCGGAACGGATAGGCACCGGCCACCGGGACGAACACCGTCGCATTGACGTCGCTGGCGCCCTTGCCGAAGTCGGCCTCGCTGACAATCAACGAGTTGAGCACTTCCTTATTGTTGCCACCGACGGTGGTGCGGAAGCCGTCATCGCTGTTGAAGGTCAGCGTGTAAACGCCGGCCGTCGGGAACTGCAAGTAGGTGGTGATTTCCGCAGCGATGTTGTCGGTGTAGAGGTCGCCGTTGGACTGGAACTCGGTGACGCTGGGCACACCCGGGATCGCGTTGTCGGCGATCTGGCGCTCAACCGCCGCAGCGGAGGAGGAGAAGGCACCATTCTGACCCGGGGTCGCATCCGAACCGGAAGTCGGCTGGCTGTAGTTGATGACACCGGTCTCGGCATAGACGCCGCCAGTGAAACCGGTCAAGTCGGCCACGTTGTCACCGCGGAGACCGAGGAGTTGCTGCTCGGCGCGGGCGATGTTGCCGGCCTGGTCGCGACGGGCGGTCTGATGGGTGCGCACGTTGAAACCCTTCTTCGAGGTGTCCACGCTGCTGACAGCGAAGCTCGGCGGGAGGGTCACGTAGGAACCCACGACGAACTCGCGGGTGGCGGTCACGGTGCGGCCCAGCGTGTCCTTGACGCTGACTTCGACCTTGTTGGTCGAGCCAGAGGCCAAGGGAGCAGCGGCGTCACCGAAGGCGATGGTGGAGGTGATGCCATCCTTGGCGACAGACACCTTCGAGGAGATGTCGGTGCCGTTCAGCTTGACGGACAAGCCCGTGGTGACAGCGATCGCCGTTCCGGAATCCACCGTGGTGATGGAGAAGCCGATCGGGCTGCCCACCGCGCCACCGATGATGACGTCATTGGCCGGGATGGTCTCCAGGCGGATGTTGTCAACATGGTGCACTTCCCAAGCGCCACCAGTACGGCCGCCGAAAACGAGGCGACCCGGGGACGGAGTGAAGGAACTGGACAGACCACCGGCCGGGGTCAACTCGACACCCTTCCAGAATACCTTGACCTTGCCTTCTTCGGTCAACACGGCCTTGAACTTCTCCCACTTCAGGTTCTTCACCCACAGGGGCCACTTCGGATCGTCGAAGCCGACCTGACCCACACCGGCGTCATTGCCAGCCGTGCCGTCATCGTTGAGGTCGTCGGTGGTGTTCAGAGCACCGGTCTGCATCGAGGACGCATAGTTGGCGTCGGTGGTGGCGAGGTTGCGGAACGGAGCCTCGTCGTAGGTGCCGCCGGGCCAGACGTTGCCGGGGCGCAGGGGCACCGGGAGCTGGGTGAGCAACTCACCTTCGACGCGGATGCTGATACCCACGACGTCGCGGATGCCGCCCGGATGGTCACCGGACTGCCAGGTGTCGAAACCGATGCCCAGACCGGTCAAGGAACCTTCCTCGGGGAGGTTGGTCTCACCAGCGGTGCCGGCGAACGGAGAACCGTCGGTCGCAACCGGATCGTTGGCGCGGACGTAGTTGAGCGAGAAGCCGTCCGCGGGTTGGGCTGTGCCACCACCGATGCGCAGGTCGCACTCGAAGGTGAAGGATTTGACAACCAGACCCTTGTCGAGGTCGTCGAACACCACAGTGGCGCGCTGGCCGCTCTTGGCGTCGGTGATGGAGAGGTAACCATCGGTGGCGCCGCCGGAGGCACCGCCGCTGGAACGATATTCTGCCGCAGCCGCGCCCACTTCTTTGAAGGGCAGCTCCGTTGCAGTATTGAAGTTAACCACGTTGGTGGCGGCATAAGCCGAGCTGCAGATCAGCCCGGCTGCCGTCATCCAACGCAGCAGGTTTGTTTGTTTATGACTCATATAGGACTCGTGTTCTTCCGACGACACCATTCGCCGAGCAAGTGTTCCCAAACCTTTGCAGGATCGAGACATTGGCCGACGACAACGCGCTATCGGATTTGGGTGACGCAGGATCGATACACTTCGGTCCAAATATCGGCAACGGCTTTTTTACTGTGGCACCGCAGAGAAGGACTTCTTCCGCGTTCGCTGCCGACAACCCCTCGAAGTTGATGATTTTTGAAAGGTGGGACGTTCTTCCAACGAATATTGGGGAAACCATGATTCCAAAATCGTCTCCCGCCCTTACTCGTGCCGCCAAATTTCAGATCATCGGGCTGGCATTTTTCGCGCAAAACCTCTGCGGGCAGATACTGATCTCCCGTTGGGACTTCAATTCCGGATCTCTAAGCCCGCATGCGGGACTGGGAGAGGCCCTTTTGGTCGGAGGCACTGCAGCAACCTTTGCCGCCGGTTACGAGGGTGAGGCGGCTGGAGGGTGGAATATCAGGAGTTTCCCCGCTCAGGGCATGCTCCCAGGGACTGCAGGAGTTCAGTTCAACTTGTCCACCGAGGGCTATTCTGCTGTTGGGCTGTCGTTCCAGATTCGACACAGCAACACCTCGGCAAACTCGGAACGCGTGCTGTGGTCCGTTGATGGCCAACAGTTCACCGAGGCCACCCGTTTCAGCATCACCCCGGCCAGCACGGGAACCGGTGAAAGTTGGTACCAACGGTCGGTGGATCTGCCTCTGGCGGCGGCCAATCAGGCCAATTTGTCGGTGCGGATCGTGTCGGATTTCGATTTGGGCACTGAGGGGCGGTACTTGGCTTCCCGACTGGGCTCCAGCTATTCCACCAGCGGCACTTGGCGTTTCGATAACGTTAATTTCTCTGCGGTCCCGGAACCGGAGGAGTACGCGGCCCTGAGTGCGCTGGCATTGCTGGGATTTGGGCTCTGGCGTCGGCGAAGGTCTGGCGCAAACCGAGGCACGTCGGCTACCAGAGAAACGAGTGCGTTTCGGTGACCGGATCCTTGCTGTCCAGCAATGTCGCTTTCCATGCGGTCACGGTTCCCAACCGAGCCAACTGTTTCGAGTCGAGGACCACCCGAGACCATCGGCGCCCAAGAAACCCCCGTTTCACTTCCATTTCGACCGTTTCCAAAGATCCCGACTCGGTGCCCCGCAGTTCCATTCGGAGGCGCAGCGGACCGGAAAATCGACCGGATACCTTCCAGAGCACTTCAAACTGCATCCCAGCCCGCTTCTCGGGATGATTTCGAAGCAATTCCTGGTAGGCGTCGCGCTCGTAGAGACTGGGAGACAACGAGTGACGGCCTTGAAAATCGACAAAATGCGGAAGCACCTTGATCACCTTGCCCTCGGCCCCCAACAGCAGGCTGGTTGATAGCCCGAGTGCAAACAACATTGGTTTCATTCAGAAAGGACCGTTTTGCGGGAAAGAAAGAACCGCCGGACGCGGGGTGAAACTGGGCGCAGAGCGGAGCGTAGGGGATGCCTCCGAGGAGGGTGTGCTGAAGAGCGAGCGGGCCGAATTCTCAAAACCGCGGGCTCCGCCCCCATTGCCAAAGGATCCAAACCCGCCATCCGCGGCCGCGGGCGATGCCCCACCGCCTGACTTGGAGAAGAACCCGGCATCGGGTGACGAAATGGGCGAACCCGGCGCAACGGTGGGGTCAAAGCGGCGACCCGGATCACCATCCAGGGTGCCGGGCGGAGCCGTGGGGTTGACCAGCGCGTTGGCCGACGCAGGGCTGGCAAAACCCGAACCCGAACCCGTACCGGGGCCTGTTGAGCCTGCGAAGCCATCCGCACCAGATCCACCGATCCCTGAACCAGACCGCGCAGTCGGAGAATTGAACGAAAAAGTTCCACCCGACGATTCCGTCTTCGATCCGCTGAACCAAGTCCGGTGATCGGCTTCGGGCGAAAGAACATCCGAAATGGATCGGGACGGCGCCGAATCGGTCAACGTCCCGTCACGCCGAAGAGACTCCGAATTGGCACTCCTGACCGAACTCCCCTCGGAGCGATCCTCATCGGCAGCAAGCTTTGACGCCTTGCGGGGTTTAGACGGCGCGTTGGACGCATCATCGTCGAAGTCCACCTGCTGGGACTCATCGTTACGAGAACGGCGGGAGCGGCCGCGTTCGCGACTGAAATTGGGAATTTCATCGGCCTCACCCCGTTTGCCCGACTCGACTTGATCGGACTTTTCGACCTCGCGAGGCTTCACCGAGCCCGGTTCGGCCAGCCAGTTCTTCTTGCGATCGTACTCCTCCATCAGGCGCTGCTGGGCCTTGGGATCCAGCTTGGGAATGGCGGTGGACGGAGTGGGCAGTGAAACATCGATGGCTCCCCCCAGCGAATTGCCGGCACGAAAGACGTCAAACTGACGGTTGCGCAGGAGCTTGTTCATGGTGCCCACGCGTTCCGCCTCGGACTGAAGTCGGTATCCGGCACTTTCCTCCGGCCGCAAGGCTCCGGAGGTTTGCGCCTTTTCGCCCGCCATGATCGGCAACAATGCCAACCACGCGAGGCTGAGCATGGTTGATACTCTGCCGCGGTTCATGACCTATAGATAAGGCCGGGACCCGGGATGCGTCAAAGTCCTTTGCAGATCTATCCTTGGGCGACAGCGGAACCCGTTGCCGGACTGTCTCCCCCTCCCGGTTGGCACCCGAGATAAGCCTCGCGGAACTGGGAAGCCCGGACACGAAACCAATCCCAATTGCCAGCGGCCACCTGGCGGGAGTCGAACAATGGGCTTCCGACTCCGAAGGCATCGGCTCCGGCATCGCGGAAGGCTGGCAGAGTCTCAACCGTCACCCCACCAGTGGGCATGAGCCGGATTTCCGGGAACGGAGCTTTCACGGCCCGGAGGTGACTCGGACCCAGTTGGTCCGCCGGGAACACTTTCACCATCGTTGCCCCAAGGCTCCAAGCGGTGAAGATCTCCGTGGGAGTCATCGCTCCCGGCAGGATCGGAACCCCGGAATCAACGCAGGCGCGGATGACCTCCGGCAACACCACCGGGGTGACAATGAAGCTCGCCCCGGCGTCGAGAGCGAGCTTCAAACCCTCCATCGAAGTGACTGTCCCAGCCCCGACATTGCCGCGGTCACCCAACAAATCGCGGGTGAGGCGGATCAGGTCGGCCGCCCCGGGACTGTTCAAGGTGACCTCCAAATTGACCAATCCCCCGGCCATCACTGCCGGAACCAACTGCTCGACCTGGGCTCGGGGGAAAAAACGGAGGATGCCGACAATGGGCATCGAACGGAACAACGTGTCATTGAAGGGCGTGCTCATCGAAAAAGGGGGGCTCTTTTTTTGGAGGCGGGTCATGGACCATGGGCCAACCGGCGCCAGATCCGACGCTGCCCGAGTTCGGCCAAGCCGTCGACCTCGATGGCATTCCAGCGCGGTCTCAATCCGCATTCGGTGGCAGCCGTCGTGTAAGCCTCCCGCAACGACTCTCCCGCCGCCAGAATGATGGGCGACTCCCCGGCCTCGAGAGAATGCAACTCCGAACCGACCAACAGTCCGCTGAGAAAGGAGCGGTTGGAACCCCCAGCACAACCTCGGAGCACCTGGCGGGTCCTCACCTGAAACAAGTTCGAAGCAAGCCCTGATCGAGCCGACGCGGCCACACCTTCCCGAAAAGCACCCCAATCCATCACTCCATCCGGCTCGCCGCCCCCTGCAGGATCCATCGAGTGCCGGAGCATACTCCGTGTGCGCAGCATCTCGAAGAGTTCGCCGGTCATGAACGTGGTAATCCCGGTGAGGGCACCCGATTCGACGCGGAGGTGCTTCGAATGGGTTCCCGGCAGTATCAGGGTGGCCTGATTCGGAAGGGCATCCCCGACTTGTTCGGCCCAACCCAAGGCCTGGGTTTCTTCGCCGCGCATCATGTCGCTCTGCCCGCGAACCCCCGAAATCAAATACACCTCTGGCTCGACCCACTGCCCCAGCACGCTCGAGCCCTCCAGGGAAAACGGCAGGAGGGCATACGGCAACTCCCGCCAGCCAATGCTCGAACTAGCCATCCCGGAGACCATCACCGGCAGACCCACTGGGGTTCCCAAGTGCCGCAAGGCACCCTGGAGTGCTGCTCGAAAGGCTGAGGCCCGATCACTGCCACGCCCGGCCAAACGCAACGCTCCATCGTCCGAGGCAAACTCCCGAAGTCCATCCGGACCGTGCCATCGGAGGCGCAGTCGCGAAGTGCCCCAATCGCAAGCGATAAACTTCATCGGGCCGCCTTCCATCGGCTCCATTCCAGGCCGGGGCGATCCACCCGGAAGCTCACCAGGCGTTTGGCGTGCGCCTCGGTGACATAAACGGTGCAACCGTCTGCCCCCCCGAAGCAGAGATTGCTCGGATTTGGGCCGAGCACGTCGATCTCCTGAAGGATCTCCGCGTTGGGGGAGAGTTTGACGACGGTGCCCTTGCCATGGCGGGTGACATACAAGTTGCCGTCCACGTCACAACGCATGCCGTCGAACCCATAGTCCGGGAATTCCTTGAAAATCCGCCGATGCTCCAGCGAACCATCGCCACGGATGTCAAAAACCCAGATTCGCCGCTGGATGCTTTCATTGACGTACAACCGCTTTCCATCCGGGCTGACTTCGATGCCATTGGTCGTGCCCATGCCTTCGGCTTCCCGATGGGCCTTGCCCTGTGGGTCGATGCGCCACAACTGACCCGTGCTGTCCTTCCAGTTCGGATCGCTGGCATACAAGGTTCCATTAGCGGCGATGGCCAGATCGTTGGGCTGGTTCATCCGAGGCTCATGGACCACCTGAACCACTTCCCGGGTGACCGGATCGATCCGGTGAATTTTGTGAGCGGTGTAGTCGGCGACATACATCCGACCGGACCGATCGAAGCGAATGCCATTGCCGGCACTCCCCTCGGGCAAGGCGACGAAGTGCTCGGCCCGTCCTTCGGGTGTCACCCGGGCAATGTTCCGCGGATCACCGAATCCCACGCAAAACACCACGCCATTGCGATCACAAGCCGGGCCCTCGATGCCGCCGGTGAAACCCTCGGAAGAAAAGGGCTTGGCCGACCACAGCGTCTCTGCAGAGGTCGATAAGGCCCAGTGCAAGGCAATCACTCCGATCGCATAAAAACCACGGGAAATCATGGGGTCACGATGGCTGGAAGTTTTCCAAAATGCCAGCCACCGGGCAGGAAAATGGACCACTGCGGAAGCCATGACCCCGGTCCCCCCAGCTGGCAGGCATGCCCCAAGAAACCGGCACCCGCCGGAACGATTCAGTTGGGAGGAAAGGGATGGCGTCGCGGATTCTTTCGGCTAAGAAAAAGGGGAGTGGATGACTCCACCCCCCTTCGTGAACTCAATCCCGTTCTCAGCGCTTGATGGCTCGGAGGAATCGGGCGGAATCATTGCCCAACGGCAGAGCGATCGGGGTATTGGCACCCGATTGCAGGACCCACGGACCATTCAAACTCGGAGCGGCCTCGAAGACGAAGCCGGCCGGCAGCGGTTGCGGATCGGAGGTGATGGACAACTGACCATTGACCAAGGCCACCGAAATGCGTGGCGCCGTGGTGGTGGAACCGCCGACCGCAGGCGTCGTATCATCCTTCGGAGCCGGGTGGGAGATCACCGTGTAGAAATTGACCTCCTTGGTGGAATTGGCGCCCTGATCGGGCTTGTTCTGCAAATTGATCTCACCCTTGGCAGCGACGAGGATTTGCTTCGTGGTCATCGCCACACTCATACCGACCGAGCGAATGCCACCCACCGGCGACGTGTTGACGAAGGGCAGGAAGCTCGGCGTGAGCGGCTTCACCGTCTTGGTGGCCGCGTCGAATTCAAACACGCGGGCAGCCACCTGCTGGGCTTCATAGCCATCGGGCTTGGAAACCCACGACACCGTGAAGCGGCCCAGACCGTCGGCGGCGACCACCGCACGATCGGCATCAGCCCGGAAACCGCCCTCGCTGACATCGGCCAGGGCCGCCAGCGTACGGGTGGTTCCATCCCAAATGGCCACACGAACGGCCGTGGAATTCACAACCCGACCCACGAGGAACACCCAGGGTTGGTTGATATGGCCCCCCAGACGGGTGCCATCTCCGCGACCCGCGTCGAAGTTCTCACCCGAGGTCGTTTGCGCCACCGGTTCGCCCTGAAGCTCGCCGGCATTGTTGTAGAAATAAAACTTACCCGCGACACGCACGGCAAAACCACCCTTGAAGGCGGCCACGTTGGCCCAAAGATCCCCGTCGGCGACCTTGAAGGCTTCTTTCACCACCTTGCCGTCCGCCGAGAAGATAGTCGCCGTGGCGCAATTGCCGTCCGGACGCAATTGATTCGAGCGGTCTTCGACCACCGAAACGAAGTTGCCGTCGCTTAGGGCGGCGACATCACCGCCGAAGCGGGAGATCTGGTTGCCCGGGGCCGTACCAGATGCGCGGCGGCCGTTGGCTGAATCCTGTGCCTTGCTCAGAGCGGTTTGTGTGAGCGTGGTCGGATCGAGCTTAAAGGTCTGCACCGTCCCGTAGCGACCATCACCCAGGCGATCGAAGCCGCCGGTGAAGCGATTGTCGCTGTTGAACCCTTCCACCACGTGCGGGGAGGCCTCGATACCCGTAATGAAGTTCACGGCACCCGGACGAGCATCACCCGCGACCCGGCCAGGATTACCGTTCTGCCGGGAGGCATTGATCGCCCCCTTGAAGGGAACACCGGCGTCATTGAAGAAGGCCTCACCCAGCTTCATCGCACCACCGGCTGCCGGCTGCATGGCCACCACATAGCGCTGCTGAGTCGTGCTGTCTTCGGCAAAGGTATTGGCCTCGATGAGGAACGTGGAGGTGCCCACCACGGAAGCGAAGGGCTCCCAGTTGCCCAGCGCATCGGCCGCCGGAACAATCACCGAGGTGTCGGAGACGATGCGCTTGAGACCAGCCGACTCGATGCTGCCCGGACGCACCGGGATCACGAATTGGCGAAGAGCCACGACCCGCTTTTCAGGCTCGCCACTGTTGAGGCTCTCCCAAACCACGGCGATGGAGTCGTTGCGGAAGGCCACGCGGGCGTTCTTGGATTCCAGAGTCTCCGGAGCCGGAAGCTCCTTCTCGCTGACGTAGAAGGTCTTACCCAGGGGTTTGCCCGCGGCGTCAAACACTCGACCCAAGATGATTCGACCATTGCCGACAGCACCCGCCGTGTCGTCGAAGACCACGGCAACGCGTCCGAGGGAATCCATGCCCACATCGCAGCGTCCCGGAGCCAAGAGCTCCATGTCATCGGCCACCGTCTTGCTCCAACGCAGCGTGCCATTGGCATTGAGGACCGTGAGCCAAACGTGGTTTTTACCGGCCTCATCCTTACCAATGGCCACCGAAGCGTAGGCATCATTGCCGTTGCCGTGGAAACCCACGCCGTCACCGCGTCCGCCATTGCCGGCGATCGGATTGCCCGAGACCGCGGCCAGATCAATATTAGTTGAAACCGCCGTGCCTGCATTGTCGAACAACCGGACGCGACCTGCGCCGTTGTCCGAAAAGCGCACCGCAAATCCGCTCTTGGTGACACCGGAGCCGTGCCACATTTCAGCCTTGGTGGCAGTGGCGCTGGCCAACTGGGTGGCCTTGATCTCCTTGCCGGTCTTATCCACCACACGAACGGTCACGTGGTTGGCCGCGGCATCGCCCTTGTAAAGCGTGACCAAATCATCGCCCTGACGGCTTTCACCGATGACCACCACATTGCCGGTGGAGAGAAACTCCCAGTCACCAATGCGGATGTTTCCGGGACGGGCTCCGTATTCAACAGGAACGCCATTCACGATGCCTACCGGGGTGCCCGCGTCGGTCAGCAACTGCACCGCGGGCCAATCGCCGGCATCCTGATAGCCAGCAAACTCCACCACCTCCAGGCCGAGGTCGAATGCGGTCGAGCCCATGCCCAGACCATCGCCGAAGAGGTTGGACTTGATCTTAGGTCCCCAACCCGTGCGTCCAGAAATCGCGCTACCGTCCTTACGGAAGTAGGAAAGAAAACGCGACGTGAGCGTTTGTCCGGCAAAAGCGGGATCGACCGAAGTAATGGTCGTCTCTGCGGTGACCGGCTTGCTGTCGCGGTCAAACAAGGTCCAAACGGCTTCCAGATCGGTCAGATCGGAACCATCGTCCTCCCATCCGACCATCACGTTGCCATTCCGGCCAATGGCCACACCGAGGCTTTCGGTTTTGCCATTGTTGATGGTATCGGAGGTGTTGACATACACGGTGTCGCCCACAGGGCTGATGCCATTGTCTTCCGGTTTGGTTGGAAGCGCTTGGCTGTAGACCTGACCTGCCAGCAGGGCGGCGGTCAGGAAGGGCAGTGTTTTGGAGGGTTTCATTAGCAGGTGACGTAGTGCGTTGATGACACCCCTGGCACGCGACCAGCACCCAGCAGAGCCTTAGAGCGAGTGCGCCAAAGGGGGATGGGTTGTCTGGAGACCTCCGAGGGGGATTAGAACGATTGCTACGCCCGCCTCAGATTGCCCGCAACTGTTTTCAGGATTTTTCCAAAAAAAGCGTCAAAACCTAATAAATCATGCAGTTTTAGCCTGGGTTAAAGCAACCCAGGCTAGGCTCCGACCATCTAGGTCTAGGCCTCGGAGACGCAATCCACTGCTCCAACACCGGGACTTACTTGGCCGTCGACCGACCCACCCGCTTCATGATCTCCACGTAGAAGACCGGCGTCAGGAAGAGCCCGAAGACCGTGACTCCAATCATGCCTGAGAATACCGCAACCCCCATGGCCTGCCGCATCTCAGCGCCCGCTCCGGAGGAAATCACCAAGGGATACACCCCCGCGATGAAGGCGATGGAAGTCATCAAGATCGGGCGTAGGCGCAGCTTGCAGGCCTCGAGCGCGGCCGAGACGGGGTCTTGTCCCTCCCGCTGTTTCTCCCGGGCGAACTCCACGATGAGGATGGCGTTCTTGCAGGCCAATCCGACCAGCACGATCAGTCCAATCTGGGTGAAGATGTTGTTGTCAGAACCCTTGAGCAGGACGCCCACCATGGCGCTGAGCAAGGTCATGGGCACAATGAGAATGATGACCAACGGCAGGCTGAGGCTTTCGTACTGGGCCGCCAGAACCAGAAAAACCAGCAAGATGCACAGCGGGAAGATATACATGGCGGTGTTGCCGGCGATGCGCTGCTGGTAGGTCAACTCGGTCCACTCATAGGCCATGCCCGGGGGCAGCGTCTGCTTTACTAACCCCTCGATGAAGGCCTCGGCCTGGCCCGAACTGTAGCCCGGGGCCGGAGCACCATTGATCTCCGCCGCCGGATAGCCGTTGTAGCGCATCACGCGGTCGGGACCGAAGGCCTCACGCACCGTCACCAAGGTACCGATCGGCACCATCTGACCGCGCTCGTTGCGGACTTTGAGACGGCGGATGTCGTCGGCCCCATCGCGGAACTTCGAATCGGCCTGGGCCACCACCTGATAGGTTCGACCGAACTGGTTGAAGTCGTTCACGTAGAGCGAGCCCAGGTAGACTTGCAAGGTCTCGTACAAACTGCTCAGCGAAACCCCCAGCGACTTGGCCTTCACGCGGTCCACGTCGAGGTCGATCTGGGGCACGTTGATTTGATACGTCGAGTAGACCCCTTGCAGCACATTGGTGGCGTAGGCCGCACCGATGGTTCCCCACGTCGCACCGTAGAGCGCCTCGGGGCCGAGGTTGGCCCGGTCCTCGACGTACATCTTGAAGCCGCCGCCCGTGCTCAAGCCATTCACCGCAGGTGCGTTGATGACGATCATTCGCGCCTCCTGGATCTCGCCAAAAGCCTGATACAGCTTGCCGATGATGGCGTTGGCCGAGAGATCCGGGCTCCGCCGCTTTTCGAAGTCTTCCAGCGTGATGAAGGCGATGCCCGAGTTGGGACTGGCCGTGAACCCATTGGGCGAAAGACCCGGGAACGCCACCGAGGCCGCCACTCCGGGCACCTTCATGGCCAAGTCACTCATGCGTCGAATGACCGCGTCGGTGCGATCCAGAGAGGCTGCGTCCGGCAATTGAGCAACGCAGATGAGGAACTGCTTGTCTTGCGACGGGATGAATCCGGCCGGAACCGCTTGGAAGATCCGCCCCGTCAGGAAGATCAACCCCACGTATACCGCCAAGGCCACGACACTCACGCGGATCACCCGCGCCACGGCCTTGGAATACTGACCCGATGCCCAGTCGAAGAATCGGTTGAAGGGCCTGAAGAACCAACCCAGCAGGCGATCCAGAACCCGGGTGAGCCCATCCTTGGGCGCGTGGTGATCGCGGAGCAACAGGGCTGAAAGCGCCGGCGACAGCGTCAGGGAATTGAAGGCCGAAATCACCGTCGAGATGGCGATGGTGATGGCGAACTGCTTGTAGAACATCCCACTCAATCCGCTGATGAAGGCCGTGGGAATGAACACGGCACACAAGACCAGGGCGGTGGCGACAATCGGCCCCGTCACTTCGTCCATGGCCCGGCGCGTGGCGTCCACCGGAGACAGCCCCAGGGCGATGTTCCGCTCCACATTCTCCACCACCACGATGGCGTCATCGACCACGATGCCGATGGCCAGCACCAGTCCGAACAAGGAGAGGGCATTGATCGAGAACCCCAACGCCGACATCACGGCGAAGGTGCCCACCAGCGAGACGGGCACGGCGGCCAGCGGGATGATCGAGGCCCGCCAGGTTTGCAGGAAAATGAGTACCACTAGAACGACCAGGAGGATGGCCTCGAAGAGCGTGTGGATGACGGCATCGATGGACTTCTGGACGAAAACCGTGGGGTCGTAGGCCACCGCGTAATCGAGGCCGCGCGGAAAGTTCTTCTTCAGCAATTCCATCGTGGAGCGAACCTCTTGCGAAAGGCGCAGGGCGTTGGAGCCGGGTTGCTGGAAGATGGGAATGGCCACTGCGGATCGGTTGTTGAGCAACGAGCGGAGGGCGAATTCACCAGCACCCAATTCCACGCGCGCGACGTCCTTGAGGAGCAGCGTTTCACCATGAGCCCCGCGCTTCACCACGATGTTGCCGAACTCCTCCACTGAGACCAATCGGCCGCGGGTGTTGATTTGAAGCTCAAAGGCTACCGGGCTCTGGACCGGCTGTTGCCCCACCGCACCGGCGGCCACCTGCATGTTCTGTTCGCGGATGGCGTTGACCACATCGCCCGGAGCCATGCTCCGCGCCGCCAGCCGGTCCGGGTCCAACCACACCCGCATGGCATAGTCGCCCGAGCCGAACAACTGCACCTGGCCGACCCCGTCGATGCGGGCCAGCACATCCTTCACCTGAAGCGTGGCATAGTTGCGCACGAAGATGTCGTCGTAGGTGGCATCCGGGGAATACAGATGCACTACCATGGTCAGGTCGGGCGTGGACTTGAGGGTGAGCACCCCCAGTCGACGGACTTCTTCGGGCAATTTGGGCAGCGCCTGCGCCACCCGGTTCTGGACCAACTGCTGGGCTTGGTCGATGTCGGTGCCCAGTTTGAAGGTCACCGTGAGGGTCATGACGCCGTCGCTCGTGGCCTGGGAAAAGGTGTAGAGCGAATTCTCCACACCATTGAGCTGCTGCTCCAGCGGCACCGACACCGTCTCGGAAATGGTCTTCGGATTGGCCCCAGGATACACCGCGCGGACAACGACTTGCGGCGGGACCACCTCGGGATACTCGCTGATGGGCAGCCGGTACATCGAGATGAGCCCCACCAGGAAGATCACCACCGAAAGCACTCCGGCAAAGATCGGACGCTGAATGAAGAAGTGGGAAAATTTCATGAGACCCGGTTCAGAACCTGGAGGGAGCTGGGATTGGATCGGCGCGTGCGATTAGTGGGCCGAACCCGCTTTGGGCGTCGACGGTGCAGCAGCAGGGGCCTCCTGCGGCTGGACAGGTTGCCCGGGGAAGAGCACCCGAAGTGTGCCGTTGACGATCACCCGCTCTCCCTCCTTGAGCCCGGAGAGAATGATCCGCTTGCCGTGGACCAGTGGCCCCGGCACCACGAAGCGCTTCTCCACCGTGTTCGACGACGAAACCGTGTAGGCGAACTTCAAGCTCTGCTCGGTGCCGATCACCGAATCCGGCACTACCAACGCCTTGCCCGCAGGCCCGACGGGAATGCTAATCCGGGCAAACAAGCCGGGCACCAACCGTTCGTCGGGATTGGGCAACAGCACACGGAAGAGAAGGCTGCCCGTGTCACGATCCAGACGGTTGTCGAACGATTCGACCACTCCCTCATGGGGAAAGCCTTCTTCATCGGCCAATCCGAGACTGACCCGAATGCGACCCTGCTCATCCACCGGGAGTTGTTTCTCGGCGCGGAATCGGTTGAGCCGCAAGAGGACCCCGTCATCGAGATCGGCCTAGGCGTGAACCCGGTCGACGGAAACCACCGTCGCCAGCAAGGAGTTCATGCCA